>NZ_JANRHB010000003.1:0-363648 GCF_024733855.1 Gordonia sp. GONU | reverse complement strand
CCACGTGTTACTCACCCGTTCGCCACTCGAGTACCCGCAAGCGGGCCTTTCCGTTCGACTTGCATGTGTTAAGCACGCCGCCAGCGTTCGTCCTGAGCCAGGATCAAACTCTCCATGAAAACTTACTGAAAAACCAACCACAGGCCGGCATTTTCAACACAATCAGGAAAGCAAAACCTGACCAATCCAAAACTAGCAAAAACATGTGACACCCAGACGGGGCCGAGCGCCACACAAAATAAACATCTACATCCATAAAGAATGCTCGATGCCACAATTGGCATCAGACAATTCATCATCACACTATCGAGTTCTCAAAGAACACACACCCACCAGATACTCACCCCGACAAGGGCTTTCACCAGCAGACTTGTTCTGACTTTCCGCGTCAACCCCGTCTCCGGGGCAACTCTTCCAGCCTACCAGACCCGATCCTCAGTCCGCAAATCCGAAGTTTTCCGAACTCAGGGGATCTGGCAACCCCGCACACCTCATCCAAGACACGAAGTCTCGAACTCGAAGTTCGGGGGCGGCCAGCGAAGAACCCGGTCTCCACTCCCCGCCTTCAGACCCTCTCAGGTCTTCCGGGGCGGCGCCGTGGCTCGCTGACTCGACATAAGTTACGCACGTGGGTCCCCAACGTCAAATCGCCTGGTCAGTAGGGGTGATTGGGGATCGGCGCCGAGGTCGGCATGCACAACCGCGGCGGATTCGCGCGAGATTCGGTGAAGAAGTTCCTCGGTCCGCACCGGAGACCGATGCCGGCCGACCTGGATCGGCTCTCCATCCCGCAAGCGGGCGAGCTCCGCGCATCCACAGTTCGGGCACCGCGCCAGGCCGGCCGTCGCTCGGGCATCGGCTGCGCACAGATCAAGGAGCACATAGCAAGAACCCCCGCCCGGGAGTCCCGGGCGGGGGTTCTTGTGTTGGTAGCGGGGACAGGATTTGAACCTGCGACCTCTGGGTTATGAGCCCAGCGAGCTACCGAGCTGCTCCACCCCGCGTTGGTGAACACCACGTTACACATGCGTTCGTCAGCGATGCAAATCGATCCCGGAACCGCGGCTGAGCTGGGCGTATAGGAGTGATCGCGGTCACGGAAGATCGTATAGCACAGGTCACGGCGCCGTACCTGACCTGCGTCGGCGGACCACCATCATTGTGAGCTGAGTCACCTTCGGGCGTAGAATCGGCGCTACCCGAACCCGGCCGACCCACCACCGAGGAGGGACCATGTCCGCCCACTTCCACCATGAGAGCCACGGCAACCATCCGATGAGCTTCATCGGATTCGTATCCGCGCTCGGCGGCTTCCTGTCGGCTGCCCTGTGGCTGGTCCACATGGCCTCCGGCAACACAGGCCTCGCAGTCCTGTTCGCAATGGTCACGGTCGCAGCGTTCGGCTTGACCGTCTCGATCTTCTTCACCATCGGTCACCGGTATCACCACAGCCCGGTGCTACCGGACAACACCGCGGACGAAGAAGAGCGCTACGTGCGCAAGTACCGCGGCTAGCGGTACCCGACGCACGTAGCGCTCGGATCGTTCCTACTGCCCGATCGACACGCCCCGTGTGGGGTGCGTCGATCGGATCCACCCGGTTCAGTTCTGCTTCGGCAGTGACTCGTACTGTGTCACAGCCTTGTTCAGCTGATCGAGGGCCGCGCCGTAACCGGCGAAGTCGCCCTTGGTCTGCGCGTCGCGCAGCGCGCTGAGCGCGTCTCCGATCGCCTTCACCGCGGCATCGCGCTCGGGTGTACCACCCTGCGGAGGAGCCGGCAGCTGCGGACTCGTCGTCCCACCCTGCTGCTGAGGCCGGTCCGGCTGGGTGGGCTGCTGTTCACCGGGAACCACACCGGCGGCCGGCGTGATCCCGACCTGGCGCAGTGCCTCGGCCGTCGTCGGCGCATAACCGATCCGGGCCTCTCGTTCCTTCGGCTCGTACCGGGTGATCACCCGGAACAACCGCGGGAAGGCCTCTTCGCCCTGGGCCTGCGCATACATCGGGACGACGTACAGGATCCCGTTGTCGCCGACCGGCAGCGTCAGCAAGTTGCCGAACGTCACCTTCGCCGTGTTCTCGAGGGACTTGAGCGATTCGGCGACTCGACCATCGGTCTTCATCGGGTTGAACGCCTGCTTCGGTCCCGACCGCTGGTTGTTGCCCGGCAACTCCTTGACGGTGATCTGTCCGTAGTTCTCCGGGTCCGAGGCAACGGTGATGTAGGCACCGAGGATCGGACGGTTGAGTCGTGTGAGGACCGAGGTGAGCTGGAACGACGCCTGCTTGCTCTCCGGGTCCGAGGCCACGAAGTAGTACGGCGGCTGATCGAGTCCACGCTGTTCGGCGTCGGGGCTCGTCGGGTCCGACGGCACCGACCAGAAGTCGTTCGCCTGGAAGAACGTTCCCGGGGTGTCGACGTGGTAGCGCGTCAGAAGCGCCCGCTGGATCTTGAACAGATCCTCCGGGTACCGGACGTGCTCGCGCAACGAGGTCTGCTTGTCGAACTCGGCACGCGAGGCGACCGATCCCGGGAAGACCTTCATCCACGTCTTGAGGACCGGGTCCTCGGTGTCGAACTCGTACAGCTTGACCTCACCGGTGTAGGCGTCGACCGTGGCCTTCACCGAGTTGCGCACGTACGACACGGTCTTGTTGACCTGCGTACGTCCGGTCTGACCGGGGTTGAGGTCCTGGGCGTCGGCGGTCGCGCTCTGCAGCGACGTCGGCTGCGAGTACGGGAAGTTGTCGAGCGTGGTGTAGCCGTCGACGATCCACTTGATCGAGCCGTCCTCCATGACCGCCGGGTAGGTCTTGGAGTCGACGGTCAGCCACGGCGCGATCTGCTTGACGCGGTCCCGCGGGTCGCGGTTGTAGATGATCTTCGACGCCGAGGTGATCTCGCCCGACAGCAGGAAGTTGCGCTCCGCGTACTTGCCCGCATAGAGGAGTCGGGTGAACCAGTTGCTCAGCGGGACGCCCGCCGGCCCCTGGTAGGTGTACTTGGCGTCGCCCATGTCGTGTTCGCGGGGCTCACCGCCTTCGGAGCCGACGATCGCGTAGTCGGGATCGATCTTCGCGAGAAGCTCACCGAAGTAGATGCGCGGCTGTGTCACCTTGATCGGGGCGTCGCGCTTGTACGCCTCGGTCTGGTAATTCGTGGTGTCGCTGACGTAGTAGAACGGGTCTCCGCCGCCGTCGATGTCGTTCTCGTCGACCGACTCGTTGACCCGGTTCGCCGGCGCGGCGACGAAGCCGTTGCCGTGGGTGTAGACGAGATGCTTGTTCAGCCAGTTCTGCTGGTTCTCGAGGTAGCGGCTCGGGTCGAGTTCACGCACCGCGACCACGAAGTCGCGCAGTTCGCCGTCGATCTTGTAGCGGTCGACGGCGAGCTGCGTCGGGAAGCCGTAGAAGTTCTGGCGCTGCTGCTGCTGGATGAACGTCGGCGACACCACGTTCGGGTCCAGGATGCGGACATTCGACAGCGTCGGGGTGTCACCGTTGACGAGTGCGGGATTCGCGGGCTCGGCGGTCCAGTCCTTCTGCGTGATGACCTTGTCCGGCCCGATGCCGTAGGCCTCCCGCGTGGAGTTGATCGCCCGCTGGATGTATTCGGCTTCCTTCTGCGCGGCGTTCGGCTTCACCGAGAACTGCTCCATGGTGAGCGGCCAGCCCACACCGATCAGCAGTGCCGAGAACAGCATCAGCACGGTTGCGAGGGCGGGGATGCGCAGATCCCGCAGCACGATGGCGGCGAAGAACGCGACGGCACAGATGATCGCGATCGCCATGAGGATGAGCTTGGACGGCAGGACCGCATTGATGTCGGTGTAGCTGGCACCCGGGAAGATCTCGGCCTTGCGCTGACTTGAGAGCAGGCTGTACCGGTCGAGCCAGTAGGCCGCCGCCTTGAGCAACAGGAAGGTGCCGGCCAGAACGGCGAGCTGGATACGGGCGGCCATCGTGACCGAACCCCCGCCCTGGCCAAGCCGGATGCCGCCGAAGAGGTAGTGGGTGACCAGGTTGGCGAGGAACGCCACGACGACCACGACGAACAGGAGATTCAGCACGAACCGGTAGAACGGCAGATCGAAGGCGTAGAAGCCGATGTCGAGGTTGAACTGCGGATCGGTCTGGCCGAACGAGGTCCCGTGCAGGAACATCTGGACCGTCGCCCAGGAACCCTGCGCGACGAGACCGGCGAGTGCGCCGATGATCAGGGCCGGCACCACGGCGAACCACCGGACCTTGGTCATGATGGCGGTCCGGTAGCGCGCGAGCGGATCGTTGGGTCCCGCCGTGGGCACGAACACCGGCCGGGACCGGTAGGCCAGGGCCACCGCGCCGAAGATGATCAGGCCGACGACAACAGTCGTGATCAGGAAGAGGATGACGCGGGTCCAGATGACCGTGCCGAACACGCTCGAGTACCCCACATCACGGAACCACAGCCAGTCGGTGGCAAGACCGATCAGTCGTGGTCCGATGAGCAAGAGGACCAGCACGGCAACGCCGAGGCCGATGACGATCTTGCTCCTGCGTGACAGTGTCGGCATTCCTGCCGGCCCTCGGACGCCCACCAGACCCACTCTCCAAAGCTCTCAATTCGGACAACGCCCTGCGTGACGCGCAAGCCTGGGCGTGGTGCCCACTGTACTGGCACCGCCCGAATGCCGATCACACTCGGGCGGTGGGACAACGATCCGGGACCGGTCACGGTTCCCGGGTGCGCCCCGCCGGGGCAAGATGGTCGGATGCCCGACAACGCGACGACACCACGCGGCTTCTCCACCGACGACCTCGGAAGCTCGCTGAGCGAGATCATGGATCACCTCGATGCCGGTGGCTGGGGGCAGCCGCCGGCGGTGTACGCGCTCGTGCCCACATCCCTGCTCGTCGAGCGCGTTCCCGGCGTCGTCGCCGACCACGACCGGTCGGTCTTCACGCCCGTGGAGGAGGAGTGCGACGACCTCGACGAATTCCTGGCCACCGGGATCTGGCCCGCAGCGGTCGCCGGGGCGGCGGTGGCGCTCGAGATCGTCGTCACCCCTCCAGGCCCCGATGACGACGGCACACCGAAGTACGTCGTCACCGAGACCGGTGATCACCGGCCGGACGAGGACGTCGCCCGGCTGGTGGTCGGGGTGCTGCGCAATGGCCCCGACCTGGCTCTGCTGCGGCTCCGGTCCGAGCCCGACGAGGTGCCCGAACTCCGCACCCACCCCCAGCTCGCGCTCGAGCTACGGGCAGCGCTGCACGAGACCTTCGCCCCGGACGCGCCGGAGTCCTGACCGGTGGACCGCCGGTCCGTCAGCAGGACGGGGCCGGGCGTCCCGAACCGATCGCGTCGAGCGCGTCGACCGCGCCGTCGAGCGTCTCGACCTTGACCAGTTCGAGTCCGTCGGGACGGTCGGAGACCGCCTCCGCGCAGTTGCGGCCCGGGACCAGGAACACCGTCGCACCGGCGTCGCGGGCCGCCCGTGTCTTGTGGGTGATGCCGCCGATCGGCCCCACGTCACCGTCGGCCGAGATCGTGCCCGTTCCCGCGATGAACTTGCCGTGCGTCAGTTCGCCGGGACTCAACTGGTCGACGACCGAGAGCGCCAGCATCATGCCCGCCGACGGTCCACCGATGTCGCCGACGGTGTAGGTGACCTTGAGCGAAGGGTCGGCGTTGGCGACCTCGGCCGTGACCCCGAGGAATCCGGCCTTCTCGTCGCCGGGATGCGGGGCGAGCGTGACGGTCACGGTCTGCGGCGTGCCCTGCCGCACGATCTCCAGCGGAAGCACCGTGCCCGGCGGATTCTTCGACACGACGTCGCGCAGTTCCTTGCTGGTCTCGACCTCGACTCCCCCGGCCCTGGTGACCACGTCGCCGGCGCGCAGGACGTCGGCCGACGGCCCGTCGGCGCCCACAGCGGCGATACGCAGGACCGTGGGACGGTCCAGGAACCGCAGGGCCGCGACGGTGGCGTCCTCCTCCGACCCCGCCATCTGCTGGGCGTTCTCCTGCTGTACCTGTTCGGTGCTGCGGTCCGGCGGATACACCTCGTCGCGCGGGGTCAGCGCGTACTTCCCGGACATCCACATGCCCAGGGCGTCGAAGAGTGTGAGCCCGTCGCTCACCGACACCGTGGTGAGGTTCAGGTTGCCGGTGGTCTTGTCGAGGGGCGCACCGTCGATCTGTACGACCTTGCGTTCGACGACCTTGCCGTCCTGCTCGACCTTCGTCATGCCCAATGTGTTCAGCGTCGGTCCGGGACCGAGAGCGGCGTAGGGCACCTGCACCTGCGTGCCGACGACGAGCAACGCCAGCAACACCAGGGCGCTGACCGCGGCGGTGGCGATCCGGCGGAAGCGAGGGCTCGAACTCATTCCGCACACGATAGTGCCCCGACCTCTGAGGACAGTGTCGACGTCGTGCTCCGCACAGTGTCGACGTCGTGCTCCGCACAGGCCGACGTCATGCCGCCACACCGCCGGGCGGCGGGCCGCGCACGTGCGGCGGCGCTACGCGCACGGCGAACATCCGACGCCGTTGAGGGGCCTGTCCGGGCGGTACGGTGGACATATGAGTGATCTGCCCTTCGGCTTCTCGGCGTCCGGCAACGGCGACGACGACCGCGACAAGAACAGCGGCGACCAGAACAAGCCGGGCGACAACCCCGGCGGCAACCCCTTCGGCGGGGCCAACCCGTTCGGATTCGCCATGGGCGGCCAGGGACTGGGCGGTGGACAGGGCTTCGGCGACTTCGATCCGTCGAACTTCGACCCGAACATGCTCGGCCAGATGTTCTCCCAACTCGGCAGCATGTTCAGCGGCATGGGCGCCGGCATGGCCGGTGGCGGCGGCGGTCCGGTGAACTATCAGGTCGCCATGAATCTCGCGCGCCAGCAGATCGGTTCGTTCACGCCGATCCTGGACAAGGAGATCTCCGCGTCGGCCGACGCCGTGCGACTCGCCGACGTCTGGCTCGACGACGCGACCACCTTCCCCAGCGGCGTCACCCAGACCGTCGCGTGGACCCCGGTGCAGTGGCTCGAGGAATCCATGGACACCTGGAAGGGTCTGTGCAACCCGGTCGCCGAACAACTCGCGCGCACCTGGCAGGACAACCTGCCCGCCGAGGCGGCTCAGTTCGCCGGCCCGATGCTGGGCATGCTGACACAGATGAGCGGTATGGCCTTCGGGACCCAGCTCGGCCAGGGCCTCGGCCAGCTCGCCAAAGAGGTGCTCACCTCCACCGACATCGGCCTGCCGCTGGCCCCCGAGGGCATCGCGGTGCTGCTCCCCGAGGCGATCGCGAAGTTCGCCGAGGGTCTCGAGCAGCCCGGACAGGAGATCATCGTCTTCCTCGCCGCCCGCGAGGCCGCGCACGTCCGCCTGTTCACCCACGTCGGCTGGCTGCGTCAGCGCCTGCTGTCGACGGTCGAGGAGTACGCCCGCGGGATCAGCATCGACTTCAGCGGGATCACCGACGCCACGGCGAACATCGATCCCACCGAACTGCTGTCCGATCCGTCGAAGCTCGAGGAGCTCATCAGCTCGTCGACATCTTTCGAGCCGACCACCACGCCCGAGCAGAAGGCGGCGCTCGGCCGCCTCGAGACGCTGCTGGCGCTCATCGAGGGCTGGGTTGAGCAGGTGGTGACCCGAGCACTGGGCGACCGCATCCCGAGCACCGGCGCGCTGACCGAGACCATCCGTCGCCGCCGCGCCTCCGGCGGCCCCGCCGAGCAGACCTTCGCGACCCTCGTCGGTCTCGAACTGCGCCCGCGCAAGGTCCGGGAGGCGTCGGAGCTGTGGCGCCGGGTCTTCGAGGCCACCGATCTGTCGACCCGCGACGGTGTCTGGGCGCATCCGGACCTGCTGCCCGACTCCGACGACCTGGACAACCCGGCGGCGTTCATCGACCGTCTGCTGCACAAGGACACCGACCTCGACGACGCGATCGCGCAGCTCGAGAAGTCGCTCGCCGAACAGGACGGGATCGAACAGGGAGAGGCCGACTCCGGAGACGACGGCCCGAACCCCGGGCAGACCGGCTCATAACTCCACAGTCGACGCCGAGCCCCATCATGTTGTGGATAACCGGCCCGAACGACGCCGGCGAGGTCTTTTCGCTGGCAGAGTTGCGCCATGTCCATCACGGTCCCGCGCATCCGTCCGGGAACACCGATCCTGGTGCGGCCGGGCAACCGGGTCCACGTGGGGATCGATCCGGCCGGCAGCGTGATCATCGAACTCGACGCCGGCATCTCGGCGCATTCGGTGGCCGCGATGTTGCGGTTGCTGGAGCGCCCCTGCACACCGGAACTGCTCAGCCGTCGCGCGTCGGCGGCCGGGCTCGCCGACGACGAGATCCGGACACTCCTCGACGGTCTGGCCGCGGCCGGACGGACCATCTCCGACATCGCAACCGAAACATCTTCGGGCAGTTCAGATCTCGCGGACTTCCGGATTCAGATCCACGGCCAGGGGCCGTTGTCGGACCTGCTGGGCGCCTCCCTGCGCGCACAGGGCATGCAGGTGCACCGGACGATGCGGCGGCGAGCCGACGGCTCCCTCGACACCGTCGACACCCGACTGGTGATCCTCAGCGACTTCCTCGTCCACGACCCGCGGGTCGTCTTCGCACTGACGAGGGCACGGATCCCGCATCTGCTGGTGCGCGTGCGCGACGGCGTCGGCATCGTCGGCCCGCTCGTCCTACCCGGACTCTCGAGTTGTCTGATGTGCGCCGATCACCATCGCTCCGACGCCGACCCGGAATGGCCGATGATGGCGGTGCAACTCATCCGCGCGCCGGGCGATGCGGATCCCGCGATCGTGCGGCCGACCGCAGCGATCGCGCACGGCCAGATCGAACGTCTGGTGAACAGCTTGCGGCGACCCTCCCCCGCCGCGAGACGATACGAACCGCAGCTGTTGAATCAGGTGTTGGAGTTCCGCGATGACCCCGCACGGGTGGACCGTAGAGAATGGTTACCCCACCCGAGCTGCGATTGTCGTCCGGTGGGAGACGAACGGCTCAAGTCGTCTATTGTGTGACGCGGAAAGGATGCTATGACCGACATCACTCGGGGGCAGGGTCGTCGCAACGCGAAGTTGGCGTCTCTCCCCATCGGTATGGCCGGACGTGCGGCGGCGGGGCTCGGCAAACGCATGGTCGGCAAAGACAAGGACGAGGTCAACCAGGAACTCCTCGAGAAGTCCGCGGAACAGCTGTTCGCGGTCCTCGGTGAGCTCAAGGGCGGCGCCATGAAGGTAGGCCAGGCGCTGTCGATCATGGAGGCCGCGATCCCCGACGAATTCGGTGAGCCGTTCCGGGAGGCGCTCACCAAGCTCCAGGCGGAAGCACCGCCGATGTCGGCCGACAAGGTCCACAAGGTCCTCGACCAGCAGCTCGGCACCCGCTGGCGCGAACGCTTCAAGGAGTTCTCCGACGAGCCGGCAGCGTCGGCATCGATCGGTCAGGTCCACAAGGGCGTGTGGTCCGACGGGCGCGAGGTCGCGGTCAAGGTGCAGTACCCGGGCGCCGACCACGCACTCAAGGCCGACCTGAAGACGTTGTCGCGCATGTCGGGACTGCTGCAGCGGCTGTCGCCGGGCACCGACGTCAAGGCGATGATGGACGAGCTCATCGATCGCACCGAGGCCGAACTCGACTACCTCGGCGAGGCCGAGAACCAGCGGGCTTTCGCCAAGGCGTACGACGGGCATCCGGACTTCTTGATTCCCAAGGTCATCGCCAGCGCACCCAAGGTCGTGGTCTCGGAATGGGTCGACGGTGTCGCACTGTCGAAGATCATCACGACCGGCGACCAGAAGACCCGCGACAATGCGGCCGCGAAGATGGCCGAGTTCGAGGTCAGCTCGCCCTACCGGGTCGGCCTGCTCCACGGCGACCCGCATCCGGGCAACTTCTTCATCGCCGACGACGGCCGGTTCGGCGTCCTCGACTTCGGCGCCGTCGGCCACTACCCCGGCGGTCTGCCTCCAGAGACGGGGCCCATCCTGCGCCTCGCCCGGGACAAGAAGTACGACGAGCTCAAGGAGCTCATGGTCGAGGCCGAGTTCATCCGGCCGTCGCATGCGTCGAAGGTCACGAGCGCCGACCTCGAGGCCTACCTGCGGCCCTACGTGGACCCGCTGTACTCGGAGTCGTTCCACTTCACGCGCAAGTGGATGCAGCGCGCCGCCGGCAAGGCGACCGACGTTCGCGGTGAGGTCTACAAGACCTCGCGAAACCTCAACGTGCCCAAGCGGTTCGTGATGGTGTTCCGTGTACTCGGCGGCTGTGTCGGCATAGCCTCGCAGCTCGAGGCGCATGCGCCGTACCGCGCGATCATGGAGGAATGGGTCCCCGGCCTGGGCGATTGATCCCCGACAGCACGCAGAACGACGACGCCGCGAGCATGTGCTCGCGGCGTCGTCGCTGTCGGTTCGATTCAGGCCGCCGCGTTCTTCCGCGGCCGGCCACGGGGGCGCTTGCGTGCGATCACCGCACCGCGCTCGAAGATCTCGCCACCCCACACGCCCCAGGGCTCGGCGCGATCCAGGGCCGCCTGCAGGCACTGGGTCCGCAGCGGGCAGTCGGCACACATGGCCTTGGCACGCTCGAGGTCACGGGGATTGTCGGCGAACCACAGATCTGCGTCGGCCACCTGGCAGGGCAGGTCGAGCCGGGCGGTCGCTGCGCGGTCCGCCGATGGACAGGACTCGAGTACGCAATCGACAGTCATTGGTGTTCTCCACATCTGCTCGTTGGGAAATGGTGACCCATGTCCTCGATGTGGCTGTCGGTCCGAACCCCTGGTGGGACGTTGATCGGGTGACAAAAAAGAGGGCCACGGGTTTCGCCTCTGCGATTCGCCCGTGGCCCGAATGTCTCGGAGGTCTAACTCCGTGGAATTCGTGTCGGTACGGGGAACCCATGCGGCGCGGGGGCTGCTGCTGCGGCTGCCGCGGGCGGCGCTACGTGCGCTGCTGCAGCCGGATGCGCTGCCGGTGCCATCGTTCGAATAGCGACCGGACGTGCACAGACGGCAGGCAGCCAGGAGCGGTTGCGACGGGCGCGCAGAACGACGGCGTGCGCCTGATTCGGCTTGGCCGCAGGCACGGCGACGCCGGCCTGGTTCACGATGCTTCCGTTCACTGATCCGCTCCTTTCTCTTCTCGATGGCTCCCACATGAGCGATGGGCCCCTGACGGACACAAGAACTCCGGCGTCCGCCGTCGCACAGGAATACTCCCACCCGTGCCGACGGAGACCAGACTAAACGGTGCGCCGGAAAGCGCACAACCTATTTTTGACCTGCGGTTTTGACGAGTTCGAGGAGATCCTCTCCGTACTCGTCGAGTTTTTGCGCACCGATCCCCGAGATCGACACCAGCGCGGCGGTGTCGGTGGGACGTTGTTCGGCGATCGCGGTGAGCGTCTTGTCGGAGAAGACAACGAAGGCGGGCACCTTCTTCTCGTGCGCACGATCGCGACGCCACTCCTTGAGCGCGACCAGGAGGTCCTCATCGAGGTCGGACGGGCATCCGGCACAGCGGCCGAGGAGGGTCGCCGTCGAATCCATCAGCCGCGAGCCGCAGACGCGGCACGTCGGCCCCTTGCGGGGGGCACGTTCCCTGGCGACCTTCGAGGCCGGCGAGTCGTCGGGGATGAGGTCGGCGAGGAACCGGGAGCGACGGCGGGCGCGGCCGCCTTCGTTGCGGGCGAGCGCCCAGGACAGATGCAGGTGTTCGCGGGCACGCGTCACACCCACGTAGAACAGTCGACGCTCCTCCTCGACGTCCTCCCAGGAACCCTTGATGGCCTGGCTGATCGGCAACGATCCGTCGGTCAGACCCACCAGGAAAACCGCATCCCATTCGAGCCCCTTGGCCGCGTGCAGCGACGACAGGGTCACCCCCTGCACGGTCGGGGGGTGGCGTGCCTCGGACCGGGTCGTCAGTTCGGCGGACAACTGCGGCAGCGTGAGGTCGGGGTTCTCCGCGACCATGTCCTCGGTCAGCTGCACCAGCGCCTTCAGCGATTCCCAACGGGCGCGCGCCTGGGCACCCGACGGCTCCTCGTCGGTGAGTCCGAGTTCGCCGAGAACCGCGCGTACGACGTCGATGGTCGTGACACCGGGCTTGACCTCGCGGCCGGCAACCGTGGCGATCTGACGCATCGCCTGCCGGACCTCGGTGCGGGCGAAGAAGGCCTCACCGCCGCGCACCTGGTACGGGATCCCGGCCTCGGTCAGCGCCTGCTCGTAGTTCTCCGACTGGGCGTTGACGCGGTAGAGGATCGCGACCTCGGACGGCGAGACACCCGACTTGATGAGGTGTTTGATCTCGATCGCGATCGACGTGGCCGCGGCCGGTTCGTCGGCGTACTCGGCGAACTGCGGTTCCGGGCCGGGTGGTCGCTGGCCGATGAGCCGGAGCCGGGTGCCGGCGATGCGTCCGCGGGCGGCGCCGATCACGCGGTTGGCGAGGTCGACGACCTGGGGTGTGGACCGGTAGTCCCGCTCCAGTCGGACGACCGTCGCCTCCGGGAAGCGACGGCTGAAGTCCAGCAGGTAGTTCGGCGAGGCGCCGGTGAACGTATAGATCGTCTGGTTGGCGTCACCGACCACCGTCAGATCGTCGCGCTCGCCGAGCCAGGCGTCGAGCAGACCCTGCTGGACCGGCGTCACGTCCTGATACTCGTCGACGACGAAACACCGGTAGCGCGAACGGAATTCGTCGGCCGCACCGGGTTCGATGGTCAGGATCTGGGTCATGTAGATGAGCAGGTCGTCGAAGTCGAGGAGACGGTCGCCGTCGGGCGAGACCTTGGAGTCCTCGTAGTGCGCGTACACCGCGGCGACCTTCGGCGGGGGTGCCGGTGACTCGCGACCGAGACGACCGACCGCCTCGACGTAGTTCTCCGGCGAGATCAGGGTGGCCTTGGCCCACTCGATCTCCGAGGACAGGTCGCGCAGGGTGTCGGTCGCGGTGTCCAGGCCGGCGCGGCGTGCGGCGCGCGAGATGAGCGGAAACTTGTTGTCGAGGAGCTCCCATCGGGCATCGCCGAAGGCGCGCGGCCAGAAGTATCGCAGCTGCCGCATCGCGGCGGCGTGGAAAGTCTGGGCGGCGACGTTGCCGGTGGAGCCGCCGACGCCGAGGCTCCGCAACCGGGTCCGCATCTCCCCCGCCGCGCGGGCGGTGAACGTCACCGCGAGGACCTGACCGGGATTCACCTGACCGGTGTCGACGAGATGCGCGATACGGCGCGTGATGGTGCGCGTCTTACCCGTACCCGCACCGGCGAGCACGCACACCGGTCCGCGCGGCGCGAGGACGGCCGCGGACTGCTCGGGGTCGAGGCCCTCGACCGCACCGGCGTCGCGGGAGCGGGCATCGGGGTTCGCGGAAGAGGTCGGGTGGCGCACGGGGTCCACTATGTCACCACCCACCGACGCACTCCGGACCGGCGATCGGGGCCGGCGATCGGGGCCGGCGTGACGCGTCCCACGCCGGGGACGACGGCGCCGCCGGGAACAGCCCCGATGACCGTGGTGTTATGGGTGCATGAGCAACGTGATCGACGACGAGGCCGGCGCCCGCACCTCCGACACCGGCGAACTGACCATGTACACCACCTCGTGGTGCGGCTACTGCGCCCGCCTCAAGACCGGACTGAAGGCCAGCGGGATCCCCTGGCAGGAGATCGACATCGAGCTGAACCCGGATGCCGCCGAGTTCGTCGGCAGCGTCAACGGCGGCAATCACGTCGTCCCCACCGTGCTCTACGCCGACGGCACGACCGCGACCAACCCCTCGATCGCCGACGTCAAGAAGAAGCTCGGCGTCTGATCTCGTGACCCGATCACCCGGGCCCGGCTCTCGCCGGACCCGGGTTTTCTCCTCTGTCGGGCTACCGGCCCGGCGCTTGCGATCCCTGGGCCCAGGACTCGATCAGCGTGCGTGCGATCGAGATCGAGCCCGGCAACTGCAGCCGGGGCGCTTCGCCGCCCGGACCGGAATCGGCGCGCGTCCATCCATCCCGCGACAACGCCTCGCGCACCTCGTCACGGTGGAACCACTGGGCGTCGCCGATCTCGCCGTCGAGGAAGGCCAGTTCGTCGGCCGGGTCGCCGATCGCGGCGAAGCCCAGCATCAGCGACCGCGGGAACGGCCACGGCTGGCTGCCCAGGTAGCGCGGTTCACGCACCACGATGCCGACTTCTTCGTGCACCTCCCGCAGGACGCACTGTTCGAGCGACTCCCCCGGCTCGACGAAGCCGGCGAGGGTCGAGTACCAGCCGTCGGGCCAGACGGCCTGGCGCCCCAGCAGAATCCGGTCGGCGCCGTCGTGCACCACGGTGATGATCGCGGGATCGGTGCGCGGGAACTCGTCCCGGCCGGATTGGACGCTACGACGTACCCAACCGCCCCGCGCCGGCTGGGTGGCCGAGCCGTCGACCGGTGAATGGCGCGCCGTCTCATGCCAATTCAGGATTCCCAGCGCGGTGACGAGCAGGCCCGCCTCGTCCGGCGTCAGATGGATCGCGCCGCGGCGCGCGTCGTCGGTGGGTCCGTCGATGTGGTCGACGCGGCGCGTCCACCGGTCGTTGCCGTCGACCACACCGAGGATCACCGCGTCGGCCGGCGGCGCATCGGCGACGGTGGCCGCCGGAACCCAGTGCAGCGCACCGGAATCCCCGACCGGATACCGGCCGTTGGAGTCGATCAGCAGCACCTTCGCCGAAGGCCATCCCGCCAGCATCCGCTCGGTGTCGTCGCGGATCTCGTCGGCTCGGTGGAAGGTCGCGCGTGACAGCAGCGGCTGCTGGACCAGTTCGAACTGCACGTCGGTGTGTCCCTTTTCGGTGGTCGGTGCTGGGTGGTCGGCGAGCCCTAGTCGTCGCCGGGGCTCTTGCGGACGTACAGGAGGCGGTCGCCGACCTCGATCTGCTCGACCTCGCTGTCGTCGACGCGGTGCAGCACCCCGTTGCGGACGACACCGAGCACGATGTCACGGGTGTGTGCCGGTGAGCCGCCGGTCTCCGTCGGGTCGACCTCGCGTTCGGCGATGGCGTAACCCGCGTCGGGCGTGAGGAGATCTTCGATCACCTCGACCACCGACGGGGTCATCGTCGCGATGCCGAGCAGGCGTCCCGCCGTCTCCGAGGACACCACCACGGAGTTCGCGCCCGACTGCCGCATCAGATGCGTGTTCTCCGACTCCCGGATCGACGCCACGATCTTGGCCCGCGGGTTGATCTCGCGTGCGGTGAGCGTGGCGAGGACGGCGGTGTCGTCGCGGCTGGTGGCCACGACGATGCTCGCGGCATGTGCGACACCGGCGAGGCGGAGCACGTCGGACTTGGTGGCGTCGCCACGGACGGTGACCAGCCCGTTGGAGGCCGCGGACTCCAGGACGGTGGGGTCGGCGTCGACGACCACGATCTCCGAGGGCTTGATGCCGTCGCCGCGCATGGCGTCGACCGCGGTGCGGCCCTTGGTGCCGTAACCGATGACGACGGTGTGATTGCGCACGGTATTCCTCCAACGCTGGATCTTGAGCGCCTGTCGGGACCGTTCGGTGAGCACCTCGAGAGTGGTGCCGATCAACACGATCAGGAACAGCACACGCAGCGGCGTGATGATGATGAGGTTGATGAATCGAGCGAAGGGACTGATCGGGGTGATGTCGCCGTATCCCGTGGTGGACAGGGTCACCGCCGAGTAGTACAGCGCGTCCAGATAGGACAGTTCGCTGTTCTGCGCGTCGCGGTAACCGTGGCGGTCGAGCCAGACGACCACGGAGGTGAACCACAGCGCCAGCGTGGCCCAGAGGACGCGCCGACCGATCGCACGACTGGGACTCTGCTGCAGTTCGGGGATGCGGACGACACCGACCAGCGCGTGGTCGGGCCGGTTGGCCAGCTCGGATGATCCGAAGCGGCCGCGGAAGCGGCTACGCACGGCCACGTTTGCGCTCCTGGAGTTCGCTCACACGCTGAAATGTAACCCACGCAGGGGCGCGATAGCTCATTTGGCGAGCTTGGCGGCGAGGGTTGCCTCGTCGGGCAGGTCGTCGGCCTCCAGGGTGTGTCCGTCACGCACGTAGTGGAACGCCGCGTGCACCTTCTCCACCGGGACACCGGCGAGCTGCGCCCAGGCGATTCGATACGCGGCCAGCTGGATGAACAGCGACTCCCGTCTCGCCGGTTCGGGTACGACGCCGGTCTTCCAGTCCACGACCGTCCACGAGCCGTCCTTCTCGGCGAAGACCGCGTCGATCCGGCCGCGCACGACGATGCCGCCGATCACCGTCTCGAACGGCACCTCCACCTCGGTGGGGCTGCGATTGGACCAGCGCGAGGCGAGGAATGCGTCACGAAGGGCGTCCAGGTCGGCGTCGGGACTCGCCGTCGCGTCGGCGGCACCGGGCAGTTCGTCGATGTCGAGCAGCCGGGTGGCGCCGAACCAGCGTTCCACCCAGGCGTGGAATGCGGTGCCGCGCCGTGCCATCGGGTTGGGCCGGAAGGGAGTCGGACGCCGGAGCCGACGGGCGAACTCGGCCTCGTCGGCGTCCAGTTCGACGAGCTGACTGACCGAGAGGTGCGTCGGCAACGTCACCTCGACGAGCGCCTGGTTGGCCTGATGATGTTCGGCCAGAAGTGCCGACACCTCGGCCTCCCAGGCCGCGACCTCGTCCTCCGGATCCGGTGGCATCGGAAGGGTCTCCGGATCGGCCGAGGCGGCGGGGGTCTCGAACAGCGCGGGCGCCTCGCGGTCCGCGATGGCCGCCAGGACGAGGTCGGCGGCCGCCTGCACCGCATCGCGGCGCCCGGCGAGCGGGTCGCGCGGCCAGGGCTGCGCGACAACGCGTTCGGCGAGCGGGTTGGTCGCGTCCTCTGTGGGCGGCGGCGTGCGGACCGCGATGGACAGACCGGTGGAGTCGACGGCCGGGTCGGTGATCGCCTCGTCGACGGCAACCATCAGCTCGTCGAAGAAATCCGAACCGCCGCGCGGCTTGTCACCGGTCTCCGACCAGTGGTGGGCCGAGATCAGCAGATCGTGCCGGGCACGGGTGAGGGCGACGTAGAGCAGGCGCCGGTCTTCCTCGAGGCGTCGTTCGCCGATCGCCGCCTTGTGATCGGACAGGGCGTCCTCGAGCTGTTTGCGGTCGCCGACCGTGTCGATCTTCAGCAGCGGAAAGCCCTCGGGCACACCGTCGGCCGACTCGGCGGGGATCGCGAGGTCACCACGCAGGTCGGCGGGGAGTTCGCGCGCGCTCCCGAGCCAGGTGGTGTCGGCCTTGGCACTGGGGAAGATGCCCCTCGCCAGGTGGGGGACGGCCACGACGTCCCACTCCAGGCCCTTGGCCGCGTGCACGGTGAGGATCTGCACGCGCTGTTCGGCAACCTCGATCCGGCCCGGTTCGAGACCTTTCTCGATGGACTCGGCGGCGTCGAGGAACGCCAGCAGCCCAGGCAGATTGGCGCCTGGACGGTCGGCGTAGTGACTCACGTAGTCGGCGAACGCGTCGAGATGTTCGCGGCCGGTGATCGCACCGCGCATGCGCCGTGCACGGATCTGGGCTTCCACGCCGACGCCGATGGTGTTCTCCACGTCGGCGACGAGTTCGGGCAGTGGCTGTCCGATGCGGCGCCGAAGTGATTCCAGTTGGGCGCCGAACGCCCGGATGCGGGCATAGCCCTCGGGGCTGTAGTCGCCCGGGTCGCCCGGATCGACGACGGCGTCGGCGATCCCGGCCCGGTCGACGATCTCGGTGGGCAGCACCGCGTCGAGCGCGGCGTCGAGTTCTTCCCGGCTGGTGACGACCCCACCCGCTTCGGCGTAACTCTCGGCGGCGAGGGTCGTGGCCCGGCGCCACAGGGCGGCAAGGTCTTTGGCCCCGAGGCGCCAGCGGGCACCGGTGAGGAGCCGCATCACCGCGGTGCCGGCCATCGGGTCGGCCATCACGCGCAGGGTCGCGACGATGTCCTCGATCTCCGGGACGTGCAGCAGTCCGCCGATGCCGACGACCTCGGTGGGGATGCCGCGGCTCTCCAGCTCGGCGGCCAGCGGTGCGGAATCCTCGTTGCGCCGCACCAGGATCGCCGTGGTCGGCGGTGCCTCGCCGGCGGCCTCGGCCGACCGGTAGCGCGTCTCGATCTCGTCGGCGATCCAGTTCCGTTCGTCGATGACCGTCTCGGTGAGAGCGAGGGTCGCGGTGCCGTGCGGGGCGTCGGGCCGGGGCCGCAGGATGCTGACCGGGATGCCGCGGCGGCGGAGTTCCTCGGAGATCTGGTTGGCCAGGCGAAGGCCCTGGGCGGCATTGCGCCAGCTGGTGAGGAGTTCGCGGCGCTCGGCGGGCGTGCCGTCGGGGCGCGGGAAGTCCCGGGCGAACCGCGGCAGGTTCGCCGCGGAGGCTCCGCGCCAGCCGTAGATCGACTGGATCGGATCGCCGACCGCGGTGACGGCGACGGAATCGCGCGACGGATCGTGGCCGCCGAACAGGGTCGACAGCAGCACGCGCTGCGAGTGCCCGGTGTCCTGATATTCGTCGAGGAGGACCGCCCGGAACGCCGTGCGCTCGGCGGCCACGACCTCCGGATTGGACACGACGAGCCGTGCGGCGAGCGACATCTGGCTGCCGAAGTCCAGGGCGGACTGAACCCGCATCGTCTCGCCGAGGGCGATGACCATCGGGATCAGTTCGCGCCGTTCGTCGATGACCTCCTGGACCTTCAGCAGTGCCTGCGTCGGCTTGTCGCGTTGCTTCGGCCCTTTCGGCAGGGTGTCGATGAGCTCGTACAGCTTCGAGCCCGCCTTGGCGAGATCGTCGATGTCGACGAGATGTTCGGACATCTCGCCGTACAGCTTGAGGACGGATTCGGTGACGGAGGCCGGAACCTTCTTGGTGTTCAGTTCCCCCGGCCACGACGACACGAGCGAGAACGCGAGCTGCCAGAGTTCGGTCTCGGTGAGCAGCGTCGACGACGGTTCGACGGGCAGGAGCAGGCCGTAGTCGGCGATCAGCCGGCCGGCGTACGCGTGATAGGTGCTGACCTCGGGGTCCGCACCGCGCAGGCGCGCGGCCAGCGAGCCGTCCGGGTCCCAGGTCCGCAATGCCGGTGCACCCGAGAGCATCGACAGCCGGCGTCGGATGCGCGCACCGAGTTCACTGGCGGCCTTGCGGGTGAATGTGAGTCCCAGGATCTCGTCGGGCGCCACCACCTGGTTGGCGACGAGCCACACCACGCGCGACGCCATCGTCTCGGTCTTGCCCGCACCGGCACCGGCGACGACGAGCATCGGTTCGACCGGCGCCTCGATCACCGCGACCTGTTCCGGGGTCGGGTCCGGGAGGCCGAGCGCCGCAGCCAGCGACTTCGCGCCGATCATCGCCCTGCCGGTCGCGAGTCCATCGGTCTGGGTTCCACTAGTCATCGGTCACCGCTTTCCCGGGGATCTTCGCGGGGCAGCTGGTCGAGAGGTTGCAGTGCACGCAGCCCGGGTTGGGTGTCGCGGTGAAGGTCGGACCGATGCTGGCCCGGGCCGCCCGGCGGACCACGCCGATCCACTCGTCGAGCAGCTCCGGCGTCAACGGTGACTGGACACGTTCGGCCGCACCGGAATTGCGGTTCGCGGTGGACACGTAGACAAGGCGCGCACCGCCCGGTGGGACATCACCGAACTGCGGCACTCCCCCGTGCGCCAGCGCGACCTGGTAGGCGGCCATCTGTGCGTGTTCGTCGGCGTCGGCCTTGGTGATCGGGGTCTTCGACGTCTTGACGTCGACCACCACCGGACGGCCGGCCGAATCGGTCTCGAGGCGGTCGACCCGGCCGCGCAGCCGCACGTCGGGGGCGTCCTCCTCGCCGGGTTCGCCCGTGGGACCACCGGGAATGGTTGCGTCGACGGGTAATTCGACGCCCACCTCGTCGAGGTCGGCCCGCGAGATCCGCAGCCAGTCGCGGAAATGGCCGAGCATGTTCTCGGCACGTTCGAGTTCCCGCGCCGAATACCAGCCCGCACCCGTGTCGACCCGGTCCCAGATCCCGCGTAGCGCCGCGGTCACCTCGGCCGGATCCAGCTGTCCCGCGACGGCCTGCACCAGCGTGTGCACCAGGCTGCCGGTGAGCGCCGGTGTCCCGTCGCCGTCGCGGCCGCCGTTGCGTTCCAGCACCCAGCGCAGCGAACAGCGGTTCAGCGCTTCGACATTCGACGGCGACAGCACGACGGGTCCGTTGTCCGGTGTCCACAGCGGCGCGTCGGTGCTGGGTGCGGCCAGCCCGAACCAGTCGCGCGGATGGGCACCCGGGATGTCGGAGTCGGCGAGCACGGCGAGCAGGCGGGCGGCCGCGCGCGTCCGCTCATCGGGTTCGTGCGCACCGGCCATCACGACCGACCGCAGCGTGGCGACCAGCGACGGCAGCGACAGCACGCGGTCGACGCCCGGGTCGAGCTGGAGTTCGGCCTGCGGCGACTCCTCGTCGGGATCGTCCACGAGGTCGGCCAGTTCGGTGAGAAAGCGAGACGGCGAGGCGTCGCCGCTGCCGTCCTCCACGGCCGTCACCAGCAGCCTGCTGCGCGCACGCGTACACGCGACCAGGAACAGCCGCCGCTCGTCGGCCAGGGCCGTGGCGCCACGGGCGACGGTGTCGACCGCGCCGGCGTCCATGCCGTCGAGGATGTCGACCAGCGCGCCGGTGGAGAGCACGCCGCCCCGGCTGCGCAGCGACGGCCACAGACCGTCCTGGACACCGGCCACCGCGACGACCTCCCACTGCCGGCCCACCGCGGCGTGCGCGGACAGGACGGTCACCGATTCGGTTGCCGCCGTGGCGGTTCGGCTGTCACGCGGGATCTGCAGCTGGGAGAGGTAGTGGACGAACCCGGCCGGCCCGGCGGCGGGCAGCGTGTCGGCGAAGTTGGCCGCCGCCTCGAACATCGCCATCACCGCGTCGAGGTCGCGGTCGGCCTGCTCCCCGGCCGGACCGCCGCGGACCGCCGACGCCGCCCAGCGCCGCTCCAGACCGGTGGCCTGCCATGCGGCCCACAGCGTCTCCTCGACGCCACGGCCGGCATCGTGGGCCCGCTGTCCGGCCGCAACCACGTCGAGCACGCGTGCCAGTGGGGCGGCCTCGGTCTCGGTGAGGGCGCGCTGGTACCGTGCGCCGAGCTCGGGGTCGAGGAGGGCGCGGGTGAGCGAGGTCAGCGACTCCGGTTGTGCCGTCGGGTCGCGCTTCTCGTCGAGGCGTCGGATGCCGCGCCGCAGACGCCGCATCGCGCCGGGATCGGCGGCACCGACCGGACCCGACAGCAGTGTCAGGGTGTCCTCGGTGGTGAACAGCTCGAACTCCGGGATCGCCTCACCACCACGTGCCGTCGGATCCTCGCGCCGGGCGGCGACCACCCGCAGCACCAGCATCAGCGCGATCACCGCGCGCTGCCGGTGCAGCGGCAGATCGCTCGCCGGTGTCGTGACCGGGACACCGGCCGACCGGAACGCGCGTCGGAGCGGGGGCAACGCCAGCGACACCGACCGCACGATCACCGCCATCTGCGACCACGGGACACCGTCGAACAGATGCGCCCGGCGGAGGAGGTCGGCGATCGCGGTGGCCTCCTTGGCCGTCGAACCGTAGACGCGTACGGCGGCGACGTCGCGCGGCACGTCGGCATCGTCCTCGGCCCGTACCGGCTCCGGGTACGCGTGGGGGCGCGCACCGGGAAGACGCGCGGCGATCGCACGCCCCAGGCGAGCGAGGTCGGGGTGGGAGCGGAAGTCGTGTTCGAGGACGATGTCGCGATCCGATCCCGGGTCGGCGAGCTCGTCGGCGAAACGCGGACTGGCTCCGCGGAAACCGAAGACCGACTGATCGGTGTCGGCCGCGATGACCGTCGAGGTGGTGCCGGTGCCGACCAGCCGGATCAGCTGTGCCGCCTGGGGATCCAGATGCTGCGCATCGTCGACGAGAAGGTGGCGGATGCGGCGGCGTTCACCGCTCAGCAGTTCCGGGTCGGTGGCGAAGGCCGACAACGCCGAACCGATCAGCTCGGCCGCGTCGACGGCCGGCGCCGATGCACCGGGGGTCTCGAGTCCGACTGCGCCGCGCAGCAGCATGTTCTGCTCGTACTGGGCGTAGGCGCGGGCCGCGGCGGTCCACTCGGGGCGTTTGTGTTCACGGCCCAGCGCCGCGAGTTCCTCCGGTCCGACGCCGCGTTCGGCGGCCCGCATCATCAGGTCACGCAGGGCCTGCGCGAAACCGTCGGTTCCCAGGGCCGGCCGTAGATGCGCGGGCCAGTAGTCCGCCCCGTCCTCGATGTCGCCGGCGAGCAGCTCACGCAGCACGACGTCCTGCTCCGAACCGGTGATGAGCCGCGGGGGCGGGTTGCCGTGTGCGCTCGCCTGCAGGCGCAGGATCGCGAAGGCATAGGAGTGCACGGTGCGGACGAGGGGTTCGCGGAGCGCACCGCCCAGCACCCGCCGTCCGGCTGCGTTGGCCGAGAGCACGCGCCGGGTGATCTCCTCACGCAGCGCAACCGCCGCACGACGACTCGACGCCAGGACGAGCACCGATTCCGGATCTGTCGCGGGGTCGAGCAGGCGCGCGACGGCGGCGTCGACGATCAGTGCCGTCTTGCCGCTGCCCGGTCCGCCGTGGACCCGGATCGGCCGCCAGGCCTGCTGTTCCGCGCTGCCCGGACTGCTCGCGGCCGGGTCGATGACCTGCGCGATCACCGGCGGCCACGTCCGGGGACGGTCCGTCGCCTCCGGAGCCGCGACGAGTCGTGCGCGCAGGGCGCTGCGTGGCGCCGTGGTGCCCGGTTTCCGACTCATGGGCTCCATCGAATCATGTGCCACCGACGCACCCGTCGGCCCCGAGGTGTCACGCGGGTGGGTCGGGCTCCGGACCCGCGCATACGGCAGGATGGACGGGTGACAGCTCTCAACACGTATGTCTTCGGCGGCGGCTCGGCGGAGAGCACCCCGACGGTTCTCGCGATCCACGGGCTCACCGGCCACGGTCGCCGCTGGGAGCCCCTGGCCCAGCACCTGGGTGGCGTCCGCATCGTCGCACCCGATCTCATCGGCCACGGTCGTTCACCGTGGCGTCCGCCGTGGAGCATCGAGCACCACGTGCGTGCTCTGTCGGCGGTCCTCGACGAACACGTCCCCGACGGTCGTCCGATCGTCGTCGTGGGTCACTCGTTCGGCGGTGCGCTCGCCCTGCATCTGGCGAACCGCCGGCCCGATGCGGTCAAGGGGCTCGTCCTCCTCGACCCCGCGCAGGGCCTCGACCCCGAGTTCGCGCTTCAGGTCGCCACCGACAGTCTGGACAACTGGGACTACGCGGACGTCGACGCGGCACGCTCTGCCAAGCGGTCCGAGGGCTGGGCGGATGTCCCCGACGACATCATGGAGGCCGAGCTCACCGAGCACCTGATCCCCCGCCCGCACGGCCGGGTGGGCTGGCGGGTCAGCGCCCCGGCGGCCGCCGCGTCGTGGAGTGAAATGGCCAGGCCCGCAGTACTTCCGCCGCCGGGCGTGCCGACGAAGATCGTCGTCGCCGACCAGGTGCAGCCGTCGTTCGTCCGACCCGCGTTCCTCGAGGCCTGCGCGAGCGAACGCGGTGGCGACGTCACGGTGCACCACGCCGACTGCGCGCACATGGTGCCGTTCCTCGAACCGGAACTGACCGCGACCCTGATCCGCTCACTGCTCTGAGGGCCTGCGCCGATGGCTGCGATCACCGAGGAGCAGGTGGAGACCGTCCGCGCGCTGGTCGCGGCCATCCCGGCCGGGCAGGTGAGCACCTACGGCGACCTGGCCGGCGCGGCCGGACTGTCCAGCGCGCGGATCGTCGGCTGGATCATGCGCACCGACACCGCCGACCTGCCGTGGCACCGGGTCGTTCCCGCGAGCGGTCGTCCCGCACCGCATCTCGCCACGCGCCAGCTGGAACGACTTGCCGCGGAGGGCGTTCCGATCCACGACGGACGGATCCGATTGCGCGAGTGCCGGTGGGAGATCCCCTGACCCGTCAGGCCGGGGTGCGCCGATACGGGCTGATCGCCGCACGCATGCGCGTGACGATCAGGTCGACGATGCGCGGGTCGGGGCCGAGAGGTGCGGCCACCGCGTCGGCGCCGCAGGTCTCCAGACGCTGGTGGAAGAGTCCCGGCGCGAGCAGGTAACTCGCGATCACCACGCGGCGACCCGTGCGGCGCGCACATGCGACCGCCTCCGGCACCGACGGCTGCGCAGTGGTGATGAATCCGACCTCGACTCGCCCACCGATCAGCGATTCCAGTTGCCGCGCAGCCAGATACACCTGTCCGCAGGCACTGGAGTCCGACGATCCGGCGGCCGCGAGGACCACCGCGTCGCCCGGCTCCCAACCGGCCTCGGCCAGCCGCAGGCGGGCCACCGCCGCGATCGACGGGTCCGGGCCGAGCGCGCGGGTCACCACGGTGTCGGACCGGCCCGTCAGCGCGACGTGTTCGGGGATGTCCTTGCGGACGTGGTAACCCGACGCCAGAAAGGCCGGCACCAGCACGGCCGGACGGTCGAGGTCGGCGATCACCTCACTGGGCGTGGGCCCGAGTACGTCGACGAACGCGGTGCGGGTCACACCGATCCGCGCGCTGACAGCCTCGGCGATCTCGGCGATGACGTTGACGCCGTGCGGATTACGGGTGCCATGGGCGACCAGCACCGGACTGACGTCGCGCAGGCGGTCGCCGTGCGGGAGCCGTACGTGGTTGTCTCGCATGTGTTCTCCCCAGGATGTGTCATTCGTCTTCGGCGTCGTACTCGAGGTCGACGGCCAGGCGGTAACCGCGTTTCACGACGGTCTGGACCATCTTCGAATCCCCCAGTGCCGCACGGAGCCGCGCGACCGCGACCTCGACGGCGTGGGTGTCGGAGCTGTCGCCGGGCAGCACGGCGAGCATCTCCTGCCGGGACACCACCCGACCGGGATTGCGCGCGAGCAGTTTCAGGAGCAGCAGGCCCGTCGCCGACAGGTCTTTCAGTTCGCCGTCGACGACGACGGCCTGCCCGCGGATCGCGGTGTCGTGTCCGGCGACACGCAGCACATGGGTGCGGCGCGGGAGTTCGTCGGTGATCAGGCGCGCGAGCGCACCGAGCCGGAACCGGCGCGGATATGTCGTCGGGATCTGCAGCGCCTCCAGCGGACTGGCCGTCACCGAGCCCACACACATCACCGGTACCGCGGTACGCAGCGCGTGGACGAACTGCTGCAGCTTCCCGAGTTCCTTGGCGCGGGTCAGGATCGACGCCGCGGCCGGCGCACTGGTGAAGGTGATCGCGTCGAGGTCGCCGCGCAGCACCGAGGCGATCATCTTGTCGATGCGCGCCACATCCGGATGCATGTTCCAGCGGTAGACCGGGATCGGTACGACCTCGGCCCCTGCGGCGCGCAGGACGGTGCAGAAGTCCGGCAGCGGTTCCCACTCGCTCGTCGCGCCGTGGAGTTGCACGGCGATCCGTACACCTTCGACGCCCTCGGCGAGCAGGTGATCGAGCACCTCCGAGGAGGATTCGCTCTCCGGCGACCACTCCTCCCGCAGTCCCGCGGCGCGGATCGCGCCCTTTGCCTTGGGGCCGCGCGCGATCAACCGGCTCTGCGACAGCGAGTGCAGCACGTCCTCGGCCCTGCCCCAGCCGTCTGCCGCCTCGATCCAGCCCCGGAACCCGATACCGGTGGTGGCGACCATGATCTGCGGCGGCGAGACGATGATCTCCTCGGTCACCCGCTCGAGTTCGGTGTCGTCGACCAGCGGCAGGATGCGGATGGTCGGCGCCTGCACGACCCGCGCACCGCGTCGTTCCAGCAGCGCGGCGAACTCCTCGGCCCGGCGGGCGGCGGTGATACCGATGGTGAATCCGGTCAGTGGCAACGGGTCTGCGGGCAACGGGTCGTTGCCGGTCGCGTCACCGGGATTGATGGCGTTCACGCGGGAAAGAACACCTCGACGATCCGCTCGACGACGCGCACTCCGTAGCTCGCCACGGAGACGGACTCATCGTCCAGGCAGACACCGGTCCGCAGCGCGAACACCTGCTTACCGAGGGGCGAGGCCACCGTCGGCTCGCCCGCGCGGTCACCGGTGAGTCCGCGCGAGAGCACCGCGGCGCGGCCGAACGGGTCGATGTTGCCGATCGCGTACAGGCGGGAGCGGCCGGGTGCCGCCTCCCGGTCGGTCTCGGCGGCGGGCAGCCGGAACAACGCGGCCTGCTCTCCGCGAGGACCGAGCACCGCGACCCCGCGTCCGACGATCAGGTCGTCGATCGAACAGGCCCTCACCCAGATTCCCTCGACCGCGCCGGACCCGTCGACAGCGAAGGGACACTGTCCGGTCTCGTCTGGTGCGATGGTCATGTCGGCACTCCTTCCTTCACCGGCGCCGCGTCCACGACCGCCCCGGTGTTCGCGTCCGCTCCCGGACGTACCTGCGGCATGTCGAGCAGCACCGGCACCTTGCGCTCGTACTCCGCGAACCGGATGGTCGGGTCGACCACGTCGGGTGCGTTCACGAACGACACGAACCGCCTCAGCTTGTCCTCGTCGCCGAGCACCGCCGCCCATTCGTCCTGGTATCCGGCGACGTGCCGGGCCATCGCGTCCTCCAGTTCGGCAGCGAGTCCCAGGCTGTCGTCGCAGACCACCGCCTTGAGATGGTCCAGACCGCCCTCCAGAGACTCCAGCCACGGGGCGGTGCGCTGCAGTCGGTCAGCGGTACGGATGTAGAACATGAGGTACCGATCAATGTAAGCGACCAGGGTGTCGTCATCCACTCCGCCGGCCAGCAGCTGCGCATGCTTGGGGGTCTGCCCCCCGTTGCCGCCGACGTAGAGGTTCCAGCCGTGTTCGGTGGCGATCACGCCGACGTCCTTGCCGCGGGCCTCCGCACACTCGCGGGCACATCCCGAGACCCCGAACTTGATCTTGTGCGGCGACCGCAGGCCCCGGTACCGCTTCTCCAGGAAGACCGCCATGCCGACCGAGTCCTGCACGCCGTACCGGCACCAGGTGGAGCCGACGCAGCTCTTCACCGTGCGCAGGCTCTTGCCGTAGGCGTGGCCGGACTCCATCCCGGCCTCGACGAGGCGTCGCCAGATCTCGGGCAGCTGGTCGACGCGGGCGCCGAACAGATCGATGCGCTGACCGCCGGTGATCTTGGTGTACAGGCCGTAGTCGCGGGCGATCTCGCCGATCACGATGAGCTGCTCGGGCGTGACCTCACCTCCCGGCATGCGCGGCACCACCGAGTACGACCCGTTCTTCTGCATGTTCGCGAGGAAGTGGTCGTTGGTGTCCTGCAGTGCGGCCTGTTCGCCGTCGAGGATGTGCTCGCTCGACGTGGAGGCGAGGATCGAGGCGACGGTCGGCTTGCAGATCTCGCAGCCCTGCCCGGTGCCGTAGCGGTCGATGAGCTCGGAGAAGGTCCGGATGCCGGTGACCGCGACGATCTCGAACAGCTCGGCGCGAGACTGGGAGAAGTGGTCGCACAGCGACTTGCTGAGCTCGACGCCCGACGCGGAGAGCAACTGCTTGATGCTCGGCAGGCAACCGCCGCAGGTGGTGCCGGCCGAGGTGCAGCCCTTGATCGCCGCGATGTCGCAGGCCCCCTCGGCGATCGCCGAGCAGATCGATCCCTTCGACACCCCGTTGCAGGAGCAGATCTCGGCGTCGTCGGGCAGCGCGTCCATTCCGACGCCGGTGCCGCCCTCCGGCGCGATCAGAGCCGCCGGGTCGCCGGGGATCTCCCGGCCCACCATCGGCTTGAGCAGGGCGTAGGCCGAGGCGTCGCCGACGAGGATGCCGCCGAGCAGGGTCTTCGCGTCGTCGCTGACGACGATCTTGGCGTAGCGGCCCGCCACCGCGTCGTGGTAGGTGATCTCGAGGGCGTTCTCGGTGGTCGCGAACGCATCGCCGAAGCTCGCGACGTCGACGCCGAGAAGCTTCAGCTTCGTCGACATGTCGGCGCCGGGGAAGGTCGACGAGCCGCCGAGCAGGCGGTCCGCGACGACTTCGGCGGTCGAGTAGCCGGGAGCGACCAGCCCGTAGCAGCGCCCCTCGACCGCGGCGACCTCGCCGATGGCGAAGATGTTCTCGTCGTCGGTGACGCAATCGGTGCCGACGAGCACGCCGCCGCGCTCGGCGACCGCGAGGCCGGCGTCGCGGGCGAGCTGATCGCGGGGCCGGACGCCGGCCGAGAAGACGACCAGCGAGGCGTCGATCAGCGACTCATCCGAGAGCGTGACGCGCAGCCCGCCGTTCTCGGCGTCGGCGATCTCGGAGGTGCCGACCCCGGTGTGGACCTCGAGACCGAGGTCGGTGACGAGGTTCTCCAGGATCGCCCCGCCGCCTGCGTCGATCTGCATCGGCATGAGCCGCGGCGCGAACTCGACCACATGCGGCTTGAGGCCCATCAGCCTGAGCGCGTTGGCCGCCTCGAGTCCGAGCAGGCCACCGCCGACGACCACGCCCGTGGCCCCCGGGCCGGCCGCGTCGGCGGCCGCCCGGATGTCGTCGAGATCGTCGAGCGTGCGGTAGACGAAGCACCTGGGGTTGTCGTGACCCGGGACCGGCGGTACGAAAGCATAGGAACCCGTCGCGAGCACGAGTGCGTCGTAGGCGATCTCGCGTCCCGACGACGTGACGACGCGGCGCTGCGGCCGGTCGATCGCGGTGACGGCCTCACCCAGATGGGTGACGACGAGTTCGTCACCGTCGTAGGTGTTGCCGTCCAGTGCCAGCGAATCCCGCTGCCATGCGCCGACGTAGGAGGACAGACCCACGCGGTCGTAGGCCGGTTCGGTCTCCTCACAGACGATCTCGACGCGCCACCGGTTGTCGGTGTCACGCTGCCGCATCTCCTGCACGAAGCGGTGTCCGACCATGCCGTGACCCACCACGACGACGGTGCTGCATCCCGCGTTGGTCTCGCTGCTCATTGTCTACTCCCTGTGCCTTGCCTGGTGGTCGAGTTGCGCCGCGCGCGATCTCAGGCCAGCGCTTCCTTGGTGACCGGCTCGCCGGTGGTGGCGGTGCCGGCGCTCACGGTGTCCGCGACCGGCAGATCGGTGGTCTCACCGACGACGATCGGGCGCCGTGCGTAGAACCACCAGGTGACCACCGCGGCCACCACGTAGAAGGTGAGGAACACCCAGAATGCCTGTGTGGCCGACTGATTGGACTTGTAGCTGGACCGCAGTACCAGGTTGATGCCGACACCGCCGAGGCCGCCGGCCGCACCGGCGATACCGATGAGCGCGCCGGACATGCTGCGCGACCAGGTGGTCTTGCCGAAGGCGTTCAGACCCGACAGCGACTGCGCCTTGTGCTCCCAGATCGTCGGGATGATCTTGTACACCGAACCGTTGGCGATCCCGGAGAGCAGGAACAACAAGATGAACCCGGTGATGAAGGCCGCGAGGACACCTCCGCTGATCACCTTGCCGTTCGCATCGGCCGACATACCGGCGATCACGAGGATCGACGCCGATGCGGCCATCGCGATGAAGCAGTACAGCGTCACCTTGCCGCCGCCGATGCGGTCGGCGAGCTTACCGCCGTAGGGACGTGCGACCGAACCCAGAAGCGGTCCGATCCAGGCGATCTGGGCCGCAGCGAGGGCGGGCTTGGATGCGCCGGCCGAGGTGAAGCTGATGTTGAGGACCTGGCTGAACGCGAAACCGAAACCGATGAACGAGCCGAAGGTGCCGACGTAGAGCAGGCAGATGAGCCAGGTGTCGCGGTACTTGAGGCAGTCGATCATCGACTTGCCGCTGGCCGTCTGATGGTCGAGGTTGTCCATGTAGATCGCGGCGCCCACACCTGCGATGGCAAGTGCCACAAGGTAGATCGCGCAGACGATCTCGGGCTGGTCGGCGAAGAGCCAGATGACCAGCAGACCGATGACCTGGACGACCGGGACACCGATGTTGCCGCCGCCGGCGTTGAGTCCGAGCGCCCAGCCCTTGAGACGCTGCGGGTAGAAGGCGTTGATGTTGGTCATCGAGGAGGCGAAGTTGCCGCCGCCGAACCCGGTGATGGCCGCGACCGCCAGGAACCAGCCGAACCCGAACTCGCCCGGGTTCATCATCAGCATCATCGTCAGGCCCGTCGGGATGAGGAGCACGATGGCCGAGAAGATCGCCCAGTTGCGTCCACCGAACTTCGCGGTCGCCTGGGTGTAGGGAATGCGCAGGCACGACCCGACGAGGGTCGCGGTCGCGGCGATGACGAACTTCTGATCCATGCTGATGCCGTACTCGGGGCCCATGAACAGGGCCATCACCGAGAACAGCGACCAGATGGAGAATCCGACGTGTTCGCAGATCACCGACCAGACGAGATTGCGTTTGGCGATCGCGGCGTTGCCGTTGTCCCAGGCGACGCGATCTTCCGGATCCCAGTCGGTGATGGTGTGGTCACGAGTGAGCTGTGCTCTGAGGTCTGCGAAGGCCATGCGTCCCCGTCTTCCGATGCTTGGTGGTCACTGCACGAGCAGTGCGGGCGGTCATCTGTGACACGACAGCGGGCTGTCGTGTCGGACGCCGACACCGATGTCGTGCGACTGACACCAAGCATGTGGGGAGCGTGTTGCGGGGATTTTCCGCGAGGTGACCGGACCGTCACGTTGTTCTCACTTCGCCGCAGAGTGGGTGTGAGAACACTGACAGACCCGATGCAGGGCTGTGAGCTGCGGTTATACGAGCAAACGTACCAGCTCGACGACCCGCTGCAACCCGGGCAGTGCGCCGGAGGTGGAGCGCGGGTGCAGCGCGTGGACCGCCAGCCGGAACATCGTCGCCCGCAGCATCATCTGCGGCCACTCCGGCTGATCCGACCACCGCTGGACGAGTTCGGTGTCCGCGCCACCCCAGGCGAGGGCGTCGACCACCGCGACCGCGGCCGCCCAGGGGGCGGGCCGCCAGTACGGGACGATGTCGGTGATGCCGGGTGCCGCGGCACCGGCGAAGAGTACGGTGCCGAACAGGTCGCCGTGCACGACCTGAGACGGCAGGTCGACCGGCTTGCGAAGCTTCGCAAGGGTTCTCAGCATCTCGACGCTCTGCACGCCGTCGGGTGCGGTCGGCTCGGCCATCCCCGCGGCCCGCGCCGACCGCAGCGGGACGTCCTCCCACGCGGCACGGTCGGCCGCGGTGAAGACGTCGACGTCGGTGTGCGGCGGCGCGGGGGGCTGCAGGAGGAAGCGCGGACGTTCCAGTGCGGCGGTGGCCTCGTGCAACCGGTCCGCGACGAGGACGACCTCGTCGTGCCGCGGCTCGGGGGTCCCGGCGATGTAGGTGTCGGCACGCCATCCCGAGACGACGTAGCGCCCGTCGGTCGCGCGGAACGGCCGTGCGATCCGCATACCCTCGACGTACAGCGTCTCGCGGACCGAGGCCGACCAGGCGGCGCGCGCGTGATCGGGCACCAGCGACAGCACGACCTCACCGACGCGCCAGCCACCGACCCAGGAGTCGCCCATCGCGACGGGCGGATGCGCGGTGAGCCCGAACGTGTTCAGCACATGTTCGGGCGGCTCGACGGTATTCACCAGGCCAGATTACCGAGCGCCGTGGACCGATTCGGTGAGGCACGCGGTGCCGCACCCGAGATGCGGCGACCGCTGCCCCGACGCGGACACGGTCAGTAGACCGGCAGCGTCTTGTCGACCTGGTTGGCCCAGGCGGTCACCCCGCCCTGGAGATGCGTGGCGTCGGCGAAGCCTGCCCGCTTGAGTGCGGCGAGCGCCTCGGCCGAGCGGATGCCGGTCTTGCAGTACAGAACCGTCGGACGATCCTGCGGCACCTTCGCCAGGCCCTCGCCGGACAGGATCTCGCCCTTCGGGATGAGGGTCGCTCCGTCGATCCGGACGATGTCCCACTCGACCGGCTCGCGTACGTCGATGATCGCGAGCTTCTCCCCCGCGTCGATCCTCTGCTTGAGTTCGACGGCGGTCAGCGTCGATCCGGCCGCGGCGTCGGAGGCCTCACTGGACACCACGCCGCAGAAGTCGTCGTAGTCGATGAGGCCGGCGATGCGCTCACCCTCGGGGTACTTGCGGATCTTGATGGTCCGATAGGTCATGTCGAGGGCGTCGTACACCATGAGCCGGCCGAGCAGCGGCTCGCCGATGCCGCAGATGAGTTTGATGGCCTCGGTGCCCATGATCGAACCGATCGAGGCGCACAGGATGCCGAGGACACCGCCCTCGGCGCACGACGGCACCATTCCGGGCGGCGGGGCCTGCGGATAGAGGTCGCGGTAGTTGATGCCGCGGCCATCGGGGGCGTCCTCCCAGAACACCGACGCCTGACCCTCGAAGCGGTAGATCGACCCCCAGACGTACGGCTTGTGCGCGAGTACCGCGGCGTCGTTGACCAGGTAGCGGGTCGCGAAGTTGTCGGTGCCGTCGAGGATGAGGTCGTACTGCGAGAACAGCTCGACAGCGCCTTCGGGTTCGAGACGCTCGTCGTGGAGGTTCACCGTGACGTACGGATTGATCTCGAGGATCGAGTCCCGCGCGCTCTCGGCCTTCGGGCGCCCGATGTCGGACTGGCCGTGGATGACCTGGCGCTGCAGATTGGACTCGTCGACGATGTCGAATTCGACGATGCCGATGGTGCCGACACCCGCCGCGGCCAGATACAGCAGCGTGGGCGAGCCGAGTCCGCCGGCGCCGATCACGAGCACCTTCGCGTTCTTCAGGCGCTTCTGACCGTCCATCCCGACGTCCGGGATGATCAGGTGGCGGCTGTAGCGGGCCACCTCTTCATTGCTCAGTTCGGCTGCCGGCTCCACGAGGGGTGGCAGCGACCCGGTGAGCGACCCTTGCGACGACACGAACGCCTCCAGTATTCGGCGAGTACACGGACTCTTGGCACAACCACTGCGGTGGCCGGCTCATTCCCGTGGGTCAGCGACTGGGAAACGGCCAGGGGTTGGGACGACAGACGAACGCGCGATTGGCCTTCATGTCCGGATCGAGGGCCATGATCTCGGAGTTGGCGGTACCGAAGGACTGCTGCATCATCACCGGCGCGAGCGCGCCGTCCTCGCGGCACGGCTCATGTGCGGCGTAGCCGAGTCCGTGCCCGACCTCATGATTGACGAGATACTGCCGGTAGGCGACGTCGTCGCCCTCATAGGACAGTGCTCCGCGAACCCAGCGCGCCTCGTTGAGGGTCACGCGACCCTGCGGCGGGTAGTAGCAGGAGGTCTCCAGCTTGATCTGGTACCCGCACAGCTCGCGGGTCGTTCCGGTGGAGACCAGGGTGATGCGCAGGTCCGGCTCGCCGCGATCGATGCGCCGGAAGCTCACGCGCCCGTCGCCGATCCAGCTGCGCGGATTGGTCAGCGTCGTGTCGACCATCTTCGCGAAGGTCGGGTCGCCGCCGTAGTCCTGAGGGTTGAGACCGTTCTCCACCTCGACGGTGTAGGTGTATTCCTGGCCGCCGGTGCCGACCTTCTCGCCCGCACCCCGCAGCACCCGGAAGGTCTGCCGGCCCTGCGTGGTGAACGGGCCACCCTGGGGGAGCGTGCCGGCGGGCAGTGCCGCCGCCTGGATGTCGCCGGTCGGGGCACCGATCGGACGCGTCTCGGTGCTGATGTCCGGGTTGCGTGCGGCGGAGTCGGGGTTGACCGCGGCGGTCGGTGCCAGATCGGCGTTCCGGCCGTCCTCGATGGTCACGACTATCAGCGCGATCGTGAGGATCGTCAGAACCGGGATGGCATAGGCGCGCCAGCCGTAGGTCGAGACGAATCGGCCGAGAGCCGACTGCTTCTTGTACTCGGGCTGTGCATCGCGATCCACGCGGGGACGGCCGCTGTCATCGGTCGGGTCCCAGCGCGCACGCAGCGGCTGGTCCGGCTTGGGACGTCCCGACGATCTCGGGCCGACATCCTTGGTGCGCACCGGTCCCTGATCCAGGCCGGGGCCACCATCCTCTGCGCGGCTCACGGACTAACTTTCTCACAGCGGACCGCAGATACTGCGTAGGAAGGTCTCCCGAGTACGATCTTGCCCATGTCGACCGCAACCAACGCGTCCGCAGTGCCCGGACGCAGTACGCGCCTGCCGCGCAGCGCACGGCGGATGCAGTTGCTCGACGCGGCCAGTGAGATCTTCGTCGAGCGCGGCTACCACGCCGCCGGGATGGACGAGATCGCGGTGCACGCGGGAGTGAGCAAACCCGTCCTGTATCAGCACTTCCCGTCCAAGCTGGATCTCTACATCGCGGTCGTCGACTCCCATGCCGAGAAGCTGGTGAGCGATGTGAACACCGCCCTGCGCACCACCACCGACAACCGCAAGCGCGTGCGTGCGGCGGTGGAGGCGTTCTTCGACTTCATCGACCAGGACAACTCCGGCTACCGGCTGATCTTCTCCTCCGACGCCTCCGATCCGGCCGTCATCCGACGCGTCGAAGGTGCCACCGAGGCGTGTGTGGATGCGGTGTACGGCCTGGTCATGCACGATTCCGGACTCGATCCGTACCGCTCGCGCATGCTCGCCTCCGGACTCGTCGGAGCCAGTCAGGTCAACGCGCGCTACTGGCTCGAGGCCAAGCGGCCCGTCGACAAGCAGACCGCCGTCGACACCACCGTCGCACTCCTCTGGGGCGGTCTGTCCCACTTCCCGCGTCAGGCGCCCCAGAACACCGAGACCCAGAACGACGCCGAGACCCCGGCGGAGGACACCGACTCCGGTCCCGCCTGAGAACCACGGACATACGAGAAGGGTCCTGCGCGCACCTCGCGATCATTCGCGGAGGGCGCACAGGACCCTTGTTCGTTGGCTTGTGTCCGGTCAGGAACCGAATCCGACGCGACGGTTCTCCGACGCACCGACCTCGACGTAGGCGATCTTGGTGACCGGGATCAGGTAGCGGGCGCCCTTCTCGTCCACCAGGGCCAGCAGCTGCTGCTTGCCGCCGAGTGCCGCCTCGACCTCGGCGTAGGCCTTGTCGCTGGTCAGCGACGTCGCGATGGTCAGCTCACGCGGGCTGTCGGTGATGCCGATCTTCACTTCCACGGCCATGTGCCGCCCTCCTCCGGTGTCAACAACGCTTGCCGCACAAGGCTAGTCCAGCAGCCGTCAGACGGGACAGCCGCTCCGCTGACAGCGAAAAGCAGCGGGGTGCGCGAGCCCGGTCAGTCGAGTCCGAGATCGGCCATGCGCGTGGCGTGTTTGGCCGCGACCGCGTCGAAGAACCGAGCGACCCCCGACAGCGACGAGGCCCCGGAGAACAGCAGATCGGTGACCTCCTCCTCGGCGGCGAGCACCCATTGCGCATGGGTGATGGCCTCGCCCAGCAGGCGGCGACCCCAGAGGACCAGCGCCGACTTGATCGACGGATCCGCCTCGACCGCGGCCCGGACCTGATCGCGGGCGAAGGCCGAGTTCGCGGTCTCGGCCATCACCTCGGCCATCACCGAGCGGGAGTCGGGCGGGAGCATGTCGGACAGTTCGACGTAGAAGTCGGCGGCGAGCCCGTCGCCGACATAGGCCTTGACCAGAGCCTCGTACCAGGTCTTCGGGGTGGTGGCCCGGTGGTACTGGTCGAAGATCGACCGATAGCGTTCCACGGCCTCGGCGGCGGTGAGACCGGTCATCGTCTCCACGCGCTCGGCAAGCCGGTCGAAGTGGCCGACCTCGGAGGCGGCCAGCCGCGCGATCGCGATCTTGCCGGGCACATCAGGAGCCATCGCCGACTCCTCGATGAGCCGGTGGAAGGCGGCGAATTCGCCGGCGAGCAGCACCGCGAACAGCTTCCCGATCACGCGGTCCTGGCTCTCGATCTCAGCAACCGGCGTGGACGACGGGACGGGCTCAAGGGGGTCGGATGCATGCGCCATGAGGTGATGGTAGCGGCCGCTCCGGAAGCACCAAGTACACTCGACGTCGGTGCACTCCGACGGGACCCCCCCGTCGCTTGCCCGCTGAGCTGCGTGATCATCGCGTGCTCTCCGGCGCGAGCGTGTGGATGCGGCCGATGGGATGTGACGACAACCGCTCGCGAGATTCTCGCGGGATCGAAGAGTTCGTGTCACGACGCCCCGGCCGGATCCCCGGTGCCACTACGACATTTGCGCGCGCACTTTCGAGCTTTCCTCGTGCGCGCAGGAATCACACGCGCGCAAGAGACTGCCCAGAAAGGCAACCACCGCATATGAGCGATTCGGCCGTGCAGACGACCATCGTCGACGACACCCACACCGCCCCCACCTTCGCCGAACTCGGCGTGGACGAGCGTATCGTCTCGGCTCTCGCCGACGACGGCAAGACCCACACCTTCGCGATCCAGGAACTGACCCTCCCGCTCGCCCTCGAGGGTCACGATCTGATCGGTCAGGCCCGCACCGGCATGGGCAAGACCTTCGGTTTCGGCATCCCGCTGCTGCACCGCCTGGCCCACGCCGAGGCCTCCGGCATGCGGCCCCTCGACAACACCCCGCGCGCGCTGATCATCGTGCCGACACGTGAGCTGTGCGTTCAGGTGACCGGCGACCTCCAGGTGGCGGCGCCGTCGCTCGAGGTCACTCTCGCCGACGGCACCCGTCGGCCGCTGAAGGTCACCTCGATCTACGGCGGTCGCCCCTACGAGGCGCAGATCGCCGAGCTGCAGTCCGGCGTCGACGTCGTGGTCGGTACCCCGGGTCGCCTCCTCGACCTCGCCCAGCAGGGACACCTCGTGCTCGGCAAGGTCTCGATCCTCGTCCTCGACGAGGCCGACGAGATGCTCGACCTCGGCTTCCTCCCGGACATCGAGCGGATCATGTCCGCGCTGCCGACGCCGCGCCAGACGATGCTGTTCTCGGCGACCATGCCCGGACCGATCGTCACCCTGGCCCGGACCTTCCTGCACCGGCCGACCCACATCCGCGCCGAGAACGCCAACGACTCGGCGGTCCACGACCGCACGAAGCAGTACGCCTACCGCGCGCACGCACTCGACAAGGCCGAGCTCGTCGCCCGCATCCTGCAGGCCGACGGCCGCGGCGCGACGATGATCTTCACCCGTACCAAGCGGACGGCCCAGAAGGTCGCCGACGACCTCGCCGAGCGCGGGTTCAAGGTGGGCGCCGTGCACGGCGACCTCGGTCAGATCGCCCGCGAGAAGGCCCTCAAGCGGTTCCGCGACGGCGCCATCGACGTCCTGGTCGCCACCGATGTCGCCGCCCGCGGCATCGACATCGACGACGTCACCCACGTCATCAACTACCAGTGCCCCGAGGACGACAAGACCTACGTGCACCGGATCGGCCGTACCGGGCGCGCCGGCCGCACCGGCATCGCGGTGACCCTGGTGGACTGGGACGAGCTGCATCGCTGGGAACTCATCGACAAGGCCCTCGGTCTCGGCATCCCCGACCCCGCGGAGACCTACTCGACCTCCGAGCACCTGCACGAGGACCTGTCCATCCCGGAGACGGCCACCGGCCGCATCGTGGCCGCCAAGCCCGAGCGCGACCCGAACGAGACCCGCGAGACGCGCGAGGACCGGGAACCTCGTAAGCGTTCGACCCGCACCCGTCGTCGTACCCGCGGCGGCCAGACCTCCGAGGGCGACGCCGCGAGCACCGACAGCACGAGCACCGAGACCGCCGAGGAAGCCAAGGGCAACGATTCCGAGGCCTCGGACGAGGGCGGCGAGGGCGCCTCGAAGCCGCGCCGTCGTCGCCGCCGCCGCGGTGGAGCCAAGGGCAAGCCGGCCGGTGAGGGTTCGGGCGACGCGACCCCGGTGTCCGCTCAGTCCGCACCGGCAGCTGCCGAGTAACCCACCACGAGTCCACGCGTGGCACGCGTCAAACCGGAGCGGCGCCGGCCGATCGATCTCGCGGTCACCGCGATCATCGTCGTGCTCGTCGCCGTGTCCGGGCTGATCGCCTGGCTGGTGAGTCCGGTACGTGGGACCACCAGCGTCCAGGCGCAGTCCGCCCCACCCGAGGTCGAACAACCCGCGGCGGTTCCGGACTCCTTCGCGCCACGCTGGCACGCCGCCTCCGACGCCACCGTCACGCCGGCCATCGCCGCTTCGGTGGTCGTGACCGGCAACGGCGGCACCGTCACCGGGCACGACCCGGCCTCGGGGGCGGAGCTGTGGTCCTACCGGCGAGATCTCGACCTCTGCGTTGTCGGCACCGCGTGGACCGCCAGCACCGACCTCGCGCTCGCGGTCTACCGCAACTCCCGCGGCTGCTCGGAGGTCACCGCGCTCGACGCGAAGACCGGGGCCCGCAAGGGCGCCCGGACCAGTGACGCCGACGACCGGCTACGGCTGGTCAGCGACTACGGGTACGTGGTCGCCCAGGGCCCCCGCCGGCTCGAGACGTGGGGCTCGAACCTGGTGCGCGGAATCGAGTACGGCCGGGTGGAGGCGCGCGTCCGCCCGGAGGACGAGGCCAAGCGCAAGGACTGCGTCATCTATTCCTCGGCCATCTCCGGCGACCGCATGTCCGTCACCGAACGCTGCGCCGACGATCCGGGGTATCGGCTGACCGTGCTCGGCGTCCTCCTCGACGACGACGAACGCGTCGAGCAGTACGGGTCGACACTGATCACCGGTGACGTCAGTGGCCCACCGCCGGTGGTCATCGCGATGTCGTCGTCGGGTATCGCCGTCTACGACGGCGGCGCGAGTCCCGCCGAGCCGCCGGCGCTCGGCGGCGACAGCGGACCGTCCATCCGACGCTTCGACTCCGAGGGCGTGGCGACCGGCTCGAACACGGTGTCCGGGGATGCGACACCACCGTCGGGAAGCGTCCCGCTCGACGGGAACGGCATCGTCACCTATTGGACCGGCAAGTCGACGGTCGTGCTGGATGGACAGAGCCTCAAACCGATCTACCAGGTCCCCGGCACGCTCGGACCCGGCCAGGTGATGGCCGGGCAGCTCCTGCTGCCGAGTACGGCCGGGATCAGCGTGCGTGATGTTGCCGGCGGCCGCGAGATCCGTTCGATCCCGCTGACCCGCAACGCCCCGCCGGACGGAGTGGTGAGCCTGCGGGTCCTCGGCGACGTGGTCGTCGAACAGCGCGGCACGACGGTCGAGGCCTTCGGTCCCGCCTGACCTCACCCCTCACGACGCCTCAGAAGTCGAGGGTGCGCACACCCTCCCCCGCGTCCCAGTGCTTCCACAGGTTCTCCGCGAGTTCGCGATATGCGGTGGCGCCCTTGTTCTTCCGTCCGCGCATGACCGAGCTTCCGGAGGCCGAAGCCTCCGCGAACCGGACGGTTCGCGGGATCGGCGGGTTCAGCACCGGGAGCTCGTAGCGATCGGCGACGTCGGAGAGGACGTCGCGGCTGTGCGTGGTCCGAGCGTCGAACAGCGTGGCCACCGCACCCAGCATCGTGAGGTTGGGGTTGGTGATCTGCTGGACCTCGCGGACGGTGCGCAGCAACTGCCCGACACCACGATGCGCGAGCGTCTCGCACTGGAGCGGGACGATCACCTCGTCGGCCGCGGTGAGCCCGTTGAGCGTGAGCACGCCCAGCGACGGCGGGCAGTCGACGATGATGACATCGAAGTCCTGCCCGACCTCGGCCAGCGCCCGCTTCAGTGCGTACTCCCGCCCGGGCCGCATCAGCAGCAGCGCCTCGGCCCCGGCCAGGTCGATGGTGGCGGGCAGCAGGGTCACCTTGTCCTCGGTGTCGAGGAGCACGTCGGCGATCTCCTCGTCGCCCAGGAGCACGTCGTGCACCGAGGACTCCAGCTGGTCGGGATCGTGCCCCAGGGAGAACGTGAGACAGCCCTGCGGATCGAGATCGACGACGAGCACCGACACGTCGAGGTCCGCGAGAGCGGCTCCGAGGGACTCGACCGTGGTGGTCTTGGCGACCCCACCCTTCTGATTGGCAATCGCGAGGATGCGCGTCATGGGCCCCACTGTACGGCTGGTCGGCGCCGAGTCGACATATTAGAGTCGGCGTCGCGGTAACAACTGGGTCAACTGATCGGAATGCCCGATTTCCGCCTCGATCAGGTCAGGGGCCGGGTTCGAGGTCGCCGGCCAGCCACCGGACCGAGGCCGGACTGAACAGCATCACCAGCACCGCGAGGGCCGCCAGGGCCAGCGGCACGCTGAAAACCGGGAGGCCGCTGGTGAACAGGTAGTACGCCACCGGGAGCAGCAGGATCTGGGCGATCATCGCGATCGAGCGTCCCCAGCGCCGCCCCGTCCACAGCGCGATCCCACCGGCGAGGACACCGCCGCCGATGATGCCGAACCAGGCCGCGGTGCCGTAGCCGCTGATGGTCGTCTCCTCATGCCCGGCGAGCGCGCGGATCACCAGGATCACCGCCACCACCACGCCGATCAGGCCCTCGACGGTGGTCACCGCCCCGGCCACCTTGATCTGGGTGGGCGTCGCCGACGGATCGGCGTCGATCTCAAGCCGGTCGTGCTCCGGGCGGTCCTTCTCCGTGCTCACCCGTCCAGGGTATTCGGCGCGGGTCGGGAGAGGCTGTGCACCCCACGCGGGCACATCCCCCGGGCCGGCGGACGCAGGGCGGATGCGCGCCCATGCCACCCACCCCATATCCTCGGGTGTCGTGCGCGTCATGCTCATCGTCAACCCCTTCGCCACCGCGACCAGTCCGGCCGGTCGCGATGCTCTCGTGCACACGCTGAGCGCACACTTCGACCTCGACGTCGAGCTCACCACCCACCGCGGGCATGCCTTCGAACTCGCTGCCCGCGCGGCGGCCGAGGACTTCGACACGGTCATCGTCCACGGTGGCGACGGCTCGGTGAACGAGGCCACCAACGGTCTCCTCGATCCGCCGGGGACGAGTGACCCCTCGCGTCACCGGCCCGCCCTCGCCGTCATCCCGGGCGGCAGCGCCAATGTCTTCGCGCGCACCCTCGGCATCGACCCCGACCCGTTGCTCGCGACCCGGCAGATCATCGAACTCCTCGACGCGGGGGCGAGCCGTCGGATCGGCCTCGGTCACACCGACGACCGGTGGTTCCTGTTCAACACCGGAATGGGTATGGACGCAGTCGTGGTGCATGCGATGGAGGACAAGCGCCATGCGGGCAAGGCCGCCACACCCGCCCGGTATCTGTGGACCACCGTCACCAGCTTCCTCAAGCAGGCGGGCAGTTCGGCGACCTTCGACGTCGAGATCCCCGGCCGCGACCGGATCGTCGGCGCCCGTTTCGGTTTCGTCTCCAACACAAGTCCCTGGACCTATCTCGGGCCGCGCGAGATCCGCACCAATCCGACCACCGGTTTCGACACCGGTCTGGGCGTGTTCGTGGCGACATCGACCGGCGTGTTGCGCAACCTTCCCCTGGCCACTCGATTGCTGACACAAGCAGATCCCAAGGCGCACCATCTGTTTCGGGATGACGACGTCGACGAGGTCCGCTTCGTCGCCGAGGCCCCGATCGACGTGCAGATGGACGGCGACTACATCGGCGCGTTCCGCGACATACGTTTTCGCCATCGTCGCGACGCCCTCAGCGTCATCGCGCCGCCCGCCACCGCATAGGGCAGCGCGGCGATCGCGAACAGTGCCGCCGGGCCCAGATGTGCCGAGCCCGCGGCCCATCCGGCGAACGCCAGGAGCGCGACCACCTCCTCCCCCACGCCGGCGATCGACGTGACCGTCGCCCGCGACGCCGAAGTCAGCCGGTCCTGCAGCACGGCGTCGGCGGCGACCAGCGCCCAGCCGAAGATCCCGAATGCGACGGCCACGCCGAGGACACCGGCCGGGTGACCCCACAGCGCGGCGAGGATCAACAGGACCGCACCGGCTCCCACCGCGGGGCCGACCGCGGCGGAGTCGCGGACGCGCCGCGCCGCGAGGGAACCGCAGATGTCCCCGGCGGCGACCACGATCATCAGCAGTGCGACCGACTGTGGGGTCGGGGCACCCGAGACCGAATCGGCCAGGAAGGACTCGACCAGCAGCGGCAGATACTCATCGAGCGCCGCGACCCAGGTCAGAGCGACGACGAGCATCAGCATCCGGCGGGCGACCGGCTGTTCGCGCACATCGCGCAGCCCACTGCGGAGAATCGCGAGCCACCCCGTCGGCGCATCGTCGACGGCAGCGATGACGGCGCCCGGTGCCACATCCTGTTCGGTGCGTCGCGACCCGGTGCGCCGGGTCTCGGGCAACGCCGCGGATGCGACCGCGCAGAGCACGCATGCCGCGACGCTTGCGATACCGACCGCCGCGTATCCGCCCCACGCGAGCAGGGGCACCGCCAGCGCCGTGCCGCCGATCAGCCCGACCGCGGCGGCCGCGCGCATCGCACCGGCCAGACGCGCATAGTCCGGTGACCTGCAGAGATGCACGAGTTCGTCGTAGACGAGCGCCTGGCTCGTGCCGGAGCGCAGCGAGCCGCCGATCGCCCACAGGACGAAGCCGGCCCCGAAGGAGAGGAACGAGGGAGCGAAAGTCCAGAGCGCGAAGCCGGCACCGGTGACCAGCGGCCCCGCGACGAGCAGGCGGCGCCGTGAGAACCGGTCGGCCAGGATTCCGGTGGGAACTTCGACGACCACCGTCGAGACCGACCAGAGCGCGAACAGGGCGCTGATCTCGACGGCCGACAGCCCGGCCCCGGGAACGGTGGCATCGGCGAACAGAATCGCGTAGACCGGGTAGAGCGGTATCAGGTCCTCGAAGAGGGCGGCGCTCACGGCCGCGGCCGTTAGTCGCCGTTGTGGACTCGGGCCGTCATGGCCGGATCGGCGTGGTGTGGATCAACATCGTCGACGCATGTGAGCAAGAGTACTCGATGGGTCTGTCCACGTCACGGGCTATTTCGTGCCATGTCAGGGGCGCGACCTGCGGAAACTCATCGACAGTTGTCGCGGGGTGCGCGTAGGCTACTACACGGGCGGTGAACCTGCTGTCCGTACCCCCCGTGGGCCCCGCTCTGGCCGGAGTGGTAGGCGCGAGACGTGATGTTGCCCACGTGTTAACCGAGAACCATTGACTTCGGCCGGATTCGTGAAAGTATTCACAAGCAACAACGCGGAAACATACGGTGCGCCCGCGTGAACTGAGAGTTACCAGCCAACAAATCAGCAATCAGCCAATCGAGTGGTGCGCGGAAACGCGCCTGAAGGAGTAGTGGAATGGACTGGCGTCACAAGGCCATCTGTCGCGACGAGGATCCGGAGCTGTTCTTCCCCGTGGGAACCAGCGGTCCGGCCATCGCACAGGTCGCCGACGCGAAGCTCGTCTGTGCACGGTGCCCCGTCACCGCCGATTGCCTCTCGTGGGCCCTGGAGTCGGGCCAGGATGCAGGCGTCTGGGGCGGCATGAGCGAGGACGAGCGTCGCGCACTGAAGCGTCGTACCGCACGCACCCGCACCCGGAGCAGCGTCTAGAGCTCATCCGAGTCGGCGTTCGCCCGGATTCGAAGAAACCCGGCCACGGCCGGGTTTTTTCGTGCCCGGCAACGGTTTTGCCGACCACCCCTCATGACCGCAGGGGAATGTTCACTCCGACTTCGGTTCCCACGCCCTCGGGATTGGCACGGACGTCCAGTTCGCCGCCGAGTTCGATCGAGACGAGCGTCTTGACGATCTGCAGTCCGAGGTGATCCGAGGTGGACAGGTCGAAGTGCTCGGGTAGGCCGGAGCCGTTGTCGCGCACGGCGATCCGGAGGTTACGCACGTCACGTTCGGCGATGACGGCGATCTCGGCGTCCGACCTGGGTGAGCCGTCGAAGCCGTGCTCGATCGCGTTCTGGATGAGCTCGGTGAGCACCATCACCAGCGGCATCGCGAGCTCCGCGGTGAGCACCCCGAGACGGTCGCGATGACGCACCGTCACCCGCGACTCGTTCGACGCGACATCGACCAGGATCGGAACCAGACGATCGACCACCTCGTCGAGATCGACCTCCTCGTCGACGCTGCCGGACAACAGCTCGTGCACCAGGGCGATGGAGGCGACGCGGCGCACGGCCTCGTTGAGGGCCTCCTGCGCGTCGGTGTTGGAGGTGCGCCGGGCCTGCAGACGCAGGAGCGCCGAGACCGACTGCAGGTTGTTCTTGACCCGGTGGTGGATCTCCCGGATGGTCGCGTCCTTGCTGATCAGTGCGCGGTCGCGCCGTTTGACCTCGGTGACGTCACGGATCAGGACCACGGTCCCGGATTCCTGGCCCTTCGGGCGGAGCGGCACCGCCCGGATGAGGACCGTCGCGCGTCGGGCGTCGGCCTCCACGCGCATGCCGATGTCGCGGTACGGCCCGGTCGGTACCTGGGCGACCCCGGCGGCGATGTCGAGCATCATCGCGACGTCGTCGGCCTCGAACGGCTCGGTGACGAGTTGTTTGACGACGTCGGACAGCCTGGTGTGGTTGAGCTCCGCCGTCCAGCCCATGCGGTGGAACGCCGAGAGCGCGTTGGGGCTCGTATAGGTGACCGTGCCGGTCCGGTCGAGCCGGATGAACCCGTCACCGGCCCGAGGCGTCGACAGACCCCGCGGATTGCCCTCCTCGTGCGGGAACGTGCCATCGGCGACCATCTGGCACAGATCGTCCGCGGAGTCCTGGTAGGCGAGCTCCAGGGGCGACGGCAACCGCGGGTGGGTGAGGTCGACGGCCCGCGTCAGCACGCCGATCACCGCCCCGTCGAAACCGACCGGAACCGCCTCCTGCCGCATGGCGGTCGCCCCGAACCAGGTGGGGTCCTCGTCGCGGAGCACCTTGTCGGAGTCGAAGGCGCGGAGCACCTGCGGATGCACCGCGGTGTCGATGACGCGGCCCACCTCGTCGGTGGGAAAGACGGTCGACGCAGTGTTGGGCCGGCACTGCGCGACGGTGACCACGGCGCCGTCATCCGTGCGGACCGACAGGAGGAAGTCCGCGAAGGAGAGGTCGGCCAGCAACTGCCACTCGGCGACCAGACGCTGCAGGTGCGCGGCAGCCGCGTCGGAGAGCGTGGTGTGCTCGGCGAGCAGGTCGGAAAGGGTCGACATGGGGATGCTCCGGGGTCGCGGACCGGCGGGCGGGCGGTGGCGGGCTACTCGAAGGTCGCGATGACGTCGCCGGCCTGGATGACATCGCCCACCTGCACCTTGATGTCGGCGATCGTGCCCGGTTCTTCTGCGAGAACAGGGATCTCCATCTTCATCGACTCCAGCAGCACCAGGCTGTCACCGACCTCGATCTGCTGTCCGGGGACGACCAGGACTTCGAGGACACTCGCGACGATCTCTGCCACCACGTCTTCTGCCATGCACATAAGTTAGCCCACGTGATGACGGCCGACGATCGGTCGGGGCCACGTCGGCGCCGGGCGATGACCGACCGGGTTTTGGCACGTGGGAGAATGCCTGAGACACTGTGATGTCCCCATCCGCCGGCAAAAGGAGATGCGTCATGGGAAAGCGCGGACGCAAGAAGCGCGCTCGTAAGAAGAACGCTGCCAACCACGGCAAGCGTCCCAACGCCTGATCTTCGCCTCTCGGCGGGGTTCGGCGAACGAGCACCAAGAAAAACGCCCGGGTACGGCCACCATGGCCGCCCGGGCTTTTTCGTGTCCGGCCTCCGCGCGGACGGAGGCCGGATCGGGTTCAGCGGTCGGTTTCGGCGATCTCCTGGACGATGACTGTCTTACGGATCTCCACTCGAAGACGATCGCGCAGCCCCTGGGGTGCCTGGTCTCCGCCGCACTTGCGGTTGACGAGCGCCTTCAGCTGCAGCTCGATGCCGTAATGGGCGAGGCAGGACGGGCAGGTGTCGAGGTGCCCCTGGAGCCGCCTGCGGGCGTTCTCGTCGCATTCGTTGTCCAGCAGCAGCCAGACGTCGGCGATCACCGCGGAGCAGTCGAGCTGGGTGAGTTCCGGATCGATGTCGCTCATCGCGCCACCTCCGCACCCTTCGCGCTGGCGGATCGGTTGAAACCACGCTCCCGTGCGACGTCGGCCAGCAGTTCACGCAGCTGACGGCGTCCCCGGTGGAGTCGGGACATGACGGTGCCGATGGGGGTGTCCATGATCTCGGCGATCTCCTTGTACGGCAGGCCTTCCACGTCGGCGTAGTACACGGCCATCCGGAAATCCTCCGGGAGCTCCTGCAGCGCGGCCTTGATGTCGTCGTCCGGAAGGGCGTCGAGGGCCTCGATCTCCGCCGAGCGCAACCCCTGTGAGGTGTGCTCGGCAGTCGACGCGAGCTGCCAGTCGGTGATCTCGTCGGTCGGGTACTGCGCGGGTTGGCGCTGTTTCTTGCGGTAGCCGTTGATGTAGGTGTTGGTCAGGATCCGGTAGAGCCACGCCTTGAGGTTGGTGCCCTCCCGGAACGACGCGAAGGCGGTGAACGCCTTGATGTAGGTCTCCTGGACGAGGTCCTCGGCATCGGCGGGATTGCGGGTCATCCGCAGGGCGGCACCGTACATCTGGTCGAGCAGCGGCAGGGCGTCGCGCTCGAACCGTTCGGTGAGCTCCGCGGGCGACTCGCTCGGATCGGTGCGCCGCGGCGCACCCTTCTCGGCAGACCCCTTCTCGGTGTCGGCTGACTCGGCTTCGGCCACTACGATCCCTTCGATGAGAGGCGTCACTGGGACGTTGCCGGTCAAGCTTACCGACCTCGGCCCGGGCAGGAGAGGCCTCGCCTCCACGAGTTCCGGTGGTTCGAGTACCGCCGTTGCGCTCATATCGGTTCGACCTCCTCGCATGCGCTCCCGATCATCACGTCGCAACCAGTCACAACAGGCCGGGACGGGAGGTTTGTTCCCGACGTGATCCGTCACATCGGCGGATGTCGACCCGAGCAGGGCACCTCCGCCGACAACGGTGCACCGGGGCGGCTCGCATACGCTTTCCCCGTCCCGACTCCGTCCCCCAGGAGGCTCCCGACCATGGCGGCAACACCGGCGATCGCTGCACTCGAACGCGCGAAGGTCGTGCACACCGTGCACCGCTACGACCACGACCCGCGGTCGGAGGCCTACGGGGCCGAGGCCGTCGAGGCCCTCGCCGACTCGCTCGGGGTGGTCGGCGAACAGATCTTCAAGACGCTCGTCGTCGAACTGTCCGGCGGCGATCGCCCCGGGCTCGCCGTCGCCGTGGTCCCGGTCCCCCGCAAGCTGTCGGTGAAGGCGGCCGCCGCCGCACTCGGTGCGTCGAAGGCGCAGATGGCCGAGGCCAAGGCCGTCACCCGCAGCACCGGTTACGTCCTCGGCGGCGTCTCACCCGTCGGCCAGCGCACCGCCCTGCCGACGGTCGTCGACTCCTCGGCGCTCGAGTTCGACCGGGTTCTCTGCAGCGCAGGCAGACGCGGACTCGAGATCTCCCTCGCACCGGCCGACCTCGTAGCGGTCACCAAGGCAGTGGTCGCCGACATCGCCGTGTGAGGTCCCTTGTCTCGCAGGCGTAGGGCAGCATGGTGACCATGTGCGGACGCTATGCGGTGACCACCGATCCGGCGAAGCTGGCGGCGGAGATCGACGCCGTCAACGAGGTACCCGAACCCCCGGCGGAGGACTCGGCCGACCTGGACTCCCCTGGTCGGAAGTCCTCTGGGCCACGATCCCCCGGTCCGAACTACAACGTCGCGCCCACCACCACGGTGATGACCGTGGTCAAACGGCATTCACCGGAGGACCCGCACGACGACCCGCTGCTGCGCATCCGCGCGATGCGGTGGGGGCTCGTGCCGCCGTGGACCAAGGAGGTCGGCAAGGGTCCGCTGCTGTTCAACGCCCGGGCCGAGAGCGCCGCGGAGAAGAGTTCGTTCCGAGCGTCGGTGAAGTCCAAGCGATGCCTGGTGCCGATGGACGGTTGGTACGAGTGGAAGAAGGGTCCGCCCGACAGCAAGGGCAAGCCCACCAAGATCCCGTTCTACATGTCCCCGCAGGACGGCACCCGGTTGTTCATGGCCGGTTTGTGGTCGGTGTGGCACGACAAGAACTCCGAATCCGCCCCGCCCCTGCTGAGCTGCTCGATCCTCACCACCGATGCCGTCGGCAAACTGCGCGAGGTCCACGACCGGATGCCGCTGATCATGCCGTTCGACAACTGGGATGCCTGGCTCGATCCCGACCACCGGGCACCGGACGACCTGTTCGCGGCGCCCGCCGAGCGTCTCGCCGAGGCGATCGACATCCGCGAGGTCGCCCCGCTGGTCAACCGCGTCGCCAACAACGGACCGGAGTTGCTCAACCCACTGTGACGCCGCCTCACGCGTCCGCGACCAGCACGGCGGCCCCGTCGAAGCGTCCCGCCGCGAGGTCGGCGAGTGCGCGATCGGCCTGCGACATCGGGTACCGGTGGGTGGTCGCCCGGACGCCATGCTGGGCGGCCAGCGTCAGGAACTCGGCGCCGTCGGCGCGAGTGTTGGCGGTGACGGAGCGGATCTCCTTCTCGTAGAACAGCTCCCGCTCATAGTTGAGCGGAGGGATGTCACTGAGATGGATGCCGGCGATCGACAGGACGCCGCCACGGTCGAGTGCGCGCATCGCGACCGGGACCAACTCGCCGACCGGGGCGAAGGTGATGGCCGCGTCGAGCAGCACCGGCGCGGCGGCGGTGGCGTCTCCCACCGACGCCGCGCCGAGGTCGGCGGCCAATCGCCGGGACTGCTCCCCACGCGTCAGGACGTGCACCTCGATCCCGAGCGCGATCGCCAGCTGCGCGCACAGGTGGGCGCTACCGCCGAAACCATACAGTCCCAACCTCTTCGGATGCCCCGTTCCCGGGTCGTCGAGCAGGCCGGTCCGCCGCAGTGCGCGATATCCGATGATGCCCGCACACAGCAGCGGAGCCGTCGAGACATCGTCGATCCCGGACGGCAGCGGATACGCGAACGCCGCAGGCACGGTCACGAACTCGGCGTAGCCGCCGTCGACCTCCCATCCGGTGTACACCGATGCCGCACAGAGGTTCTCGGCACCTCGGACGCAACGATCACAGGTGCCGTCGGTGCTGTGCAGCCAGGCCACGCCGACCCGGTCACCGACCGCGAAACCGTCGGCGTCGCGACCGAGTTCGACGACCTCCCCGACCACCTCGTGACCAGGTGTCACGCCTGTGCGGCGGACCGGCAGATCCCCCTCGGCGACATGCAGATCCGTACGGCAGACACCGCAGGCACGAACCCGCACCAACAACTCGCCGGTCCCGGGCCGCGGTTCCGGTTTGTCGACGAGCCGTAGTGGTCGGGTGTCGATCGGACCAGGCTCGGCCACTGCCCAAGCACGCATGCTCTTCAGGCTAAACCCGGCCGCACCGCATGGCGCGGTGTTGCGCATGACCGGTCTCACACCGGACCGAGGACAACATCCCGACACAGTGTCGGTATCGTTGCCGACATGGTGTCGGCAAACTTGCGAGGGCAGTGACATGTTCCTCGCACTACGTGAACTCTCATTCGCACGCGGACGATTCGCCCTGATGGGCTCGGTGGTCGCGCTCATCGCCATCCTGATGGTGCTGCTCAGCGGACTGTCGGTCGGTCTGGTGAACGACGGCGTCTCCGGCCTGAAGAAGTTGCCGGTGACCTCCTTCGCGTTCCAGAAGGACGTCGCCACCGATTCCGCTTTCTCGCGCTCCCTGGTGCCGACTTCGGCCGTCGAGAAGTGGACGCAGCAGTCCGGGGTCGAGGACGCCGCCCCGTTCGGCAACACGTTGATCAACGGCCGGACCAACACCGGCGTCGACATCGACCTCGCGCTTTTCGGCGTCGAACCGAGCACCTTCGTCAATCCCACTGCGGCGGTCGGCGACTCGCTCTCCGGTGCACCGGGAGAGCTCGTCATCAGCCAGACCGCCGCCGAGGACGGCCTCGCGATCGGCGACACGGTCACCGTCGAGCCGCTGGGCACGCAGCTTCGCGTCGTGGGAATCCTCGACGGTCAGAGCACTTTCGGACACGTCGACGTCGCCTATGTGCCGCTCGGCACCTGGCAGGAGATCCGCGCCGGGTCGCGTCCCGGCGAGCCGGTGCCGCCTCGCGTCTACGAGGACATCACCGCCGTCGCGGTGAAGGCGGGCAGCGGCGTCGACCTGGCGGCCGGTGACGCGGCCGCGAACACCACCTCGCTCACCCTCGACGAATCCTTCGGCGCCTCACCCGGATACACCGCCGAGACGTCGACCCTGACGTTGATCGAGGCTTTTCTGTACGCGATCTCGGCACTCGTCGTCGGGGCGTTCTTCACCGTCTGGACGATCCAGCGCAGACAGGAGATTGCGGTGATGCGGGCGATGGGCGCCTCCACCGGATATCTGCTGCGCGACTCGCTGATGCAGTCGTTCATCCTGCTGCTCGTCTCGGCCGGGGTGGGTATCGGCATCGGCGTCGGCCTCGGGGCCGCCATCGGCTCCACCCCGATGCCCTTCGCCCTCGAGACCGGTTCGGTCGCAGGGGCCGGCGCCCTGCTCGTGCTGTTCGGCATGATCGGCGCCGCCGTGGCCGTCCTCCGCATCACCCGCGTCGATCCCCTGACCGCCCTGGGAGGCAACCGATGAGCGCACTCACCCTCTCCGAGGTCAGCCTCGTGCACGGTGACGGCGAGGACGTCGTCACCGCACTCGACACCGTGAGCCTCGACGTCGCGCCCGGTGAGTTCGTCGCCGTCATGGGACCGTCCGGTTCGGGTAAGTCCAGCCTGCTGGCCGTCGCGGGCGGTCTGATCACTCCGACCTCGGGGACGGTCACCGTCGACGACACCGACCTGAGCACCGCGTCGAAACAAGAGCTGACCCGCATCCGGCGCGAACACATCGGATTCGTCTTCCAGAGCGGCAACCTCCTCGACGCACTGACCGTCGAGGACCAGTTGCGGTTGCCACTGACCTTCGGCCGCGTCACCGACCCCCGCTCGCCCGACGAGCTCCTCGCCGACGTCGGCATGTCGCACAAGGCCAAGCGTCGTCCCCACCAGCTCTCCGGAGGTGAGCGGCAGCGTGTCGGCATCGCCCGGGCACTGATGACCCGGCCGGATGTACTCCTCGTCGACGAGCCCACGGCCGCGCTCGACCGCCGGCGCAGCCACGAGATCGTCGAGCTCCTGGCCCATGAAGCCCATGAGCACGGCGTCGCGACGGTCATGGTGACCCACGACCACGAGGTCGTCGCGCATTGTGACAAGGTGTACGAAATGGTCGACGGAAAGCTCACGCCGGGATCGCCGGCATCCAGATGAGCTGAGGAGGTGGGCGTTTGCCACGCATTCAAGCGCCCACTGTCGCCGAGCATCGACGACAGCAGATCCAGGCGATCCTCGCCGGCGCGAAGGCCATCCTGGCCGAGACCGGCGAGGCGCCGACCCTCGCCGCGGTCGGCAAGCGCGTCGGACTCGCCCGCTCCAGCGTCTACCAGTACTACTCGTCGAGCGAGGAACTCCTGGCCGCGGTCGTGGCTGATCTCTTCCCCAGCTGGGGCCGGTTCGTCCGCGATCGTGTCGGTGCACAAGCCGAACCCGGACAGCAGATCTGGGGTTACATCTGCGCCAACGTCGAATTGTTCGTCGGTTCGGAGCAGGCTGTGGCGAATGCGCTTGCCCGGGTGGTCGATCCGAGTGTCCTGCAGGAACCGATGCAGCGGTTCCATCGGGAACTGCAGGAGCCGCTCGTCGAAGCCCTCGTCGCGCACGGCGAGCAACGTCCACTCGAGGTGGCCCAGCTGATCGACGCGGTGATCGTCCAGGCGTGCAGGTCACTGGGTGCCGAGCATTCCGAGACGGCGACGTCGCCACCTGCGAACGCGGACGGGGCCGAGATCACCGCGATGATCCGCCGGTTACTCGGCGGCTATCTCGGACTCCCCGACCACTGACACGGGCTCCGGTCAGCGGAATACGTAGTCACTCAGAGGGAATGAGTCCATCTCGCGCAGGGTGCGCAGCGTGGAGGCAGGACGCAGGAGCGTCGCCTCACCGTGCTGATTGAAGTAGTAGCTCCGCGACGTCGTGCAGTCGCCGTTGTAGAACACCGACGACTGCAGGCGGCGGGTCGCCTCGTCGAGGAAGGCGGCGTTCGCCGCCTCGGTGACCTCGAAGGTGTCCCGGCCGCGGCGTCGGAGTTCACCGAAGAGGCGGGTGATGTGTTTCATCTGCCCCTCGATGGTGGTGAAGTAGGACAGACCGCTGTAGGAGTACGGACTGTTGAGCGAGATGAAGTTGGGGAACTTCGGCACCGCGACACCCTCGTAGGCCTGGAATCGGCCCTCCCGCCAGAACTTCCCGAGGTCCCGGCCCTCCCGGCCGATGATCTCGAAGGCGGGAAAATTGACATCCCACAGGTTGAATCCGGTGGCCAGGACCAGGGTGTCGATCTCGGTCTTGGTGCCGTTGCCGGCGAGGATGCCGTCCGCCTCGAGGCGGGCGATCCCGCTGGTCTCCAGCGTCACATTCGGTCTGGTGAAGCTCGGGAAGTAGGTGTTGGAGAAGGTGGGACGCTTGCATCCGAAGTCGTAGTCCGGCGTCAGCTTTCGTCGCAACTCCGGGTCGGGGACCTGTGATCGCAGGTGCGCCTTGCCGAGTCCCGCAGCCAGCTTGTTGCCCGGCTTGAACTGCTTGAAGTGGAGGACGCCGAAGACCATCAGCATTTCCAGCAACGAGGTGTTGACCAGCCGTGCTGCGCGCTGGGTCAACGGGATTCGCCGGAACAGCTGCTGCACCGGCGACGGGATCGCGAAGTCGATCTTGGGCACCACCCAGATCGGCGTCCGCTGAAAGACGGTGAGCGCATCGGCGCGCTCGGCGATCTCCGGGATCAGCTGGACGGCGGTGGCGCCGGTGCCGATGACCGCCACCTTCTTACCGGTGAAGTCGAAGCCGTCCTGCCACGCCGCGGTGTGCAGGATCGTGCCCTGGAAGTTCTTGATCCCCGGGAAGTCCGGGACGTGCGGCTGGGAGAGAAAGCCGGTCGCGGTCACCAGGTACCGGGCGGTGCGCTCGGTTCCGTCACCGGTGCGCACCCGCCAGAGACGCGCGGTGTCGTCCCACTCGGCGCCGTCGACCGTCGTCTGGAATTCCATGTGCCGTTTGAGGTCGTACTTGTCCGCGACGTGATGTGCATACCGCTTGAGCTCGGGACCGGGGGCGAACAGTCGAGACCAGTTCGGGTTGGGCTCGAAGGAGTACGAGTAGGTGACCGAGGCGATGTCGACGGCGAGACCGGGATAGTGGTTCACGTGCCAGGTCCCGCCGAGATCGTCCTCCCGCTCGAGGATCGCGATGTTGCCGATGCCCAGGCGTTTGAATGCGATGGCCGCGCCCATCCCACCGAATCCCGCGCCGACGATCAGGACGTCGTGGACAGGAGCCTTATGAGCAGGAGCGTCGTGTGCAGGTTGCATGGAAAATCCCCGATAACTGTTACCGACAGTTACCGTAACGTAGCACACACTCAGGCGGCCCGGAACCGCTCCGGATCGCCTCAGAAAGGCGCCGGACCGTCCGCCCGCTGACGACGTTCCCGCTCGCGCTGGTTGCGGGCACGTTCGGCTCGCCGCCGGGCGTGTTTCGCGGCGGTTCGATCAGTCGGCGGCGGGGCGTCGGCGCCGGTGATGGCCCGGGGTGTCCAGTTGCGCAACAACCGAATTCGCCGAGTTGACGTCGCATGCGATATCGGTCCGGCTCCGCGAACTCGGTGGAAGTCGCGCCACCGGAATGACATCGCATGGCGCTCATCGCCGTCATGCGATCGCGGTCCCGTCCCACAGCACGTCGAAGAACTGCGTCGCCATCAGCTCCTCGCTCGTGTCGCGGTTGAGTCCGAGCTCCTTGCGATAGGCCAGGATGTGTTGCAGGGACAGTGCCGAATAGAGCAGCGGTAGGTGGTCGTGCGGCTGGTCGTAGACACCGCCTGCACCTTTGGCCGCGGCCAGGTCCCTGCGCAGATGCGATGGATGCCTGAGCGCATCACGCAGTACAGCCGCCGTGATCATCTTCTTGCGCCCCGCGGGGACGACGACCAGTTCACCCGGGTCGAACAACGCGGTGTCGAACTCGTCGGCGGTGGCGACGGTGCACCCGGCGGTCGGCCGCGGATTGCATTCGACCATGTGGTGGACGCCGTCGTCGGTGACGAGGTAGTCGAAACTGATCTGCCCGTGCCAGTTCAGTTCTCGCGCGAGGCTCTGTGCGGCGGCGAGCGACTCCGGGGAGTCGACCGACTCGAAGACGATACCGCCGCGGTCGTCGATGGCGAGGGGATGCTCGTAGCAGGAGTGCAGCACGATCTCCCCGTGATGCGCGACGCTCCAACTGCACCGGTCGACACCGGTGAGGTATTCCTGGACGAGCCACGGATCGTCGCGGGTCGGGGTGATGTCATCGATCGAGGACTCCCCGGCCAGCGGGCCGGTGTTGGTGAGGACGTCGAGTCCGCCACGGCCGTAGGCGGCCCGGGCGAACCAGTGCGGCCAGCGCTGCGTGGCCTCGCGCAGTTCGTCGCGGTTCGTCGTGGTCACCGACTCCGCGGCCGGAAGCCCGAGTTCGCGGCACAGTGCGGTGAATTCGACCTTGTCGTGGACGCGGGCCAGGGTCTCGAAGTCGGGGAAGAACAGTTCGGTGGCCGGATGCGCCGCCGTGATGCGGTCACGATGCCTGGCGAGGTAGAAGACCTCCTCGAACATCGGGAGCAGCCAGTTGATGTCGTGATCGCCGATCGCTTCGATCACCGCGTCGATGAAGGCCGCGGTCTGCTGGGTGGGGGCGGGGAACACCAGATGCCTCCGCGCGCCGCGCGAATGGCTGCCCGGCGCCGCCGCGAAGGTGTCCGCGGCGGTGACATCGCGGCCGGTCTCGCCGAGTTTGTGGATCTCGTCGACGGCGAACGGCATCCGTGACGTGGTCACCAGGACACGAGGTTCAGAAGCCTGCATGCCACGGACCATAGGCGACGCGACGGCGCCCGGTCCGGCGATGCGCCGAGACGTCGAGGATTTGTTCCCGGTGAACGCTCGGAACCGGTCCGGCGGTAGTTTGGCAGTCTCATGTCTGATCGATCGAGCACCCCGTCGTTCATCGCGGCGGTCTACGCATTCGCCGTTGTCATGCTCGGGACCACCCTGCCGACGCCGCTGTATTCGATCTACAGCGAGAAGCTCGGATTCGGGGTCGCGACGACGACGGTCGTCTTCGGGGTGTATGCGGCCGGCGTGATCGCCGCACTGATCGGATTCGGCCGCTGGTCCGATGTCGTCGGCCGACGCAAGCTGCTCCTCGCCGGCGCACTGCTGTCCGCCGCGAGCGCCGTCGTCTTCCTCACCGCGGGACCGGTCTGGCAACTGCTGGTGGGGCGGGTGCTGTCCGGGCTGTCGGCGGGCATCTACGCCGGGGCGGCGACGACCGCGGTCATCGAACTGGCCCCACCGTCGTGGCGGGGTCGTGCGCCGGCGGTGGCGACCGCGGCCAACATCGGCGGTCTCGGACTGGGACCGCTGGTGGCCGGCCTGCTCGCCGAATACGCACCGTCACCACTGCGCACCCCGTTCCTCGTCGATCTCGTCCTGCTGACGCTCGCCGGCGTCGGGATCTGGCGACTGCAGGAGACGGTCGACGTCAAACCCGGTGCACGTCTTGGTGTTCAGCGACTGTCCGTGCCCGCCGACATGCGCGGGGTGTTCGTGCGCGCGTCGATCGCCGCCTTCGCCGGTTTCGCCGTGATGGGGACGTTCACCGGCGTCATGCCCTCTTTCGTGGTGAACATCCTCGGCATCGACGACCGCGCCTTCACCGGATTCATCGTCTTCGTGCTGTTCGCCTCGTCGGCCGTCACGCAGATCGTGGTGCGGCGCATGCCCACCGACCCGGCACTGATCGCCGGCTGTGCGATCCTCATCGGCGGCACCTGCCTGTCGATCGTCGGTCTGACCGCCGCGTCGACTGGCGCTCTGCTCGGTGGCGCCGTGGTGTGCGGTGTGGGGCAGGGCATGTCCTTCAGCAAGGGACTGGCCTCAGTGGTGGCGGCGAGCCCGGCGGATCGGCGCGCGGAGGTCACCTCGACCTATTTCGTGGTCGCCTACGTCGCGATCTCGCTGCCCATCGTGGGACAGGGCGTGGCCGCGCAACAGTGGGGTCTGCGCCCGGCCGGGATCGCCTTCAACATCGGTGTCGCGGTGCTCGCGCTGGTGGCGCTGATACTGACGATCTTTGTGGTCAGGAGCCCGGCACACCGCACTCGTTGAGCACGTTCACCAGGCGACGGAACCGCACGCTGCTGACGAGGTCCTCGACCAGCACCACCTCGCCGTCGGCGTTGGCCAGCGGGATGCACCAGTTCGGGTACTGCTCGGCGCTGGTACCTGGCTGGTTCTGAATCCGCCGCTCCCCCACCGCATCCACCAGGGCGACGCTCAGCAGCACCGACGGCGAATGGGCGATGACGGCATACAGGGCATCGACCACCTTGGGGTCCGACAGCGGGGTGTCCCGGGACAGCAGCCCGCGCTCGTAGGCGAGTTCGAGGACGGCGTCACGTTCGCGTTCGTTGCGCTCCCGTTCGGCCTCTTCGCCTGTCTCTAGGAGGCCCAACCGCGCTCGAAGCGCGATGTGGTCGCCGGCCAGATAGCCCGACGTCGGCGGCAGATCGTGGGTCGTCACCGACGTCAGGCACAGCTCGCGATAGCGCTCCGGCGCGATCGCGGCTGCGCGGTCCTGCTCGAACCACAGGATGGACGTGCCCAGGATTCCGCGCTCGCGCAACGTCTCCTGCACCGTCGGCTCGAAGACGCCGAGGTCTTCGCCGACGACCACCGCGTCGGCCCGCTGCGCCTCGAGCGCGAGGATTCCGATGAGGGCCTCGCTGTCGTAGTGCACGTAGGTGCCGCCGGCCGGAGTCATGCCGTCGGGAATCCACCACAGCCGGAACAGGCCCAGAATGTGGTCGACGCGGACGCCGCCCGCATGCCGTAGCACGGTGCGGATCATGTCGCGGTAGGGCTCGTAGCCGGCCTCGGCGAGACGCCGCGGATGCCAGGGCGGCTGATCCCAGCCCTGTCCCTGCTGGTTGAAGCCGTCCGGCGGCGCGCCCACCGTCGCCCCCGACGCGAGCACGTGACCGAGCGCCCAGGCGTCGGCGCTGTGCCGGCCCACTCCCACGGCGAGGTCGGTCATCACGCCGACCGACATCCCGGCGGACTTCGCCGCATGCGCCGCAGTGGCGAGCTGCTCGTCGCAGATCCACTGCAACCAGATGTGGAAGTCGATGCGCCGCGCCAGTTTCCGGCGCTTCTTCTTCAGGTGGACGGGATCGAGGAACTTGTCCTGCCAGCGCGGGTCGTCGGCGTCGTAGCGTTCGGCCAGCGCGCACCACGTGGCGAAACGTTTGAGGCCCTTGCCCTCCCGCCGGCGGAACTCGCGCAGGGCGGTCTTCCGCTCCGGGCTCAGTGGCACGTCGTAGATCAGTTCGAGCGCCTCCAGCTTGGCCCGGTAGGCCTTGTTGCGCCGAATCCTGTCGGTGGCGGTGTTCTCGCCCATGAACCCGCGGGCGAGCTTGCGCACCCACTTGCGCTGCGCCTTCGACAATCCGTCGAGTTCAGGGATGTCGGTGACCCGGATGTAGAGCGGGTTGAGGAAGCGGCGGGTCACCGGCAGATACGGCGAGGCCTCGATCGGGGGGTGCGGTTGCGCCGCGTGCAACGGGTTGACCTGGACGAAGTCGGCGCCGAACGCGCTGCCCGCGACCTCGCAGATGCCCGTCAGATCGGCGAAGTCGCCGACGCCCCACGAATGCGCCGAGCGAATCGAGTACAACTGCACGGCCAGACCCCACCGCTGCCGCCCGAGCAGCCGGTCAGCGGTGTGGAGCCGGCGCGGGGTGACGATCAGCGGTGCACTCGACGCCGTCGAGTCGTCGAGGTCCAGGGCCTTGATGTGGTGGTATCCGGGTTCGAGGTCGTCCGGGATCGCGAAGGTGGCCCGCCCGACGAGCGCGCCGTCGATCTCGCGCGGCTCCACCCATACGTCGAGTTGTTCGGGTGCGACGTCGCGGCCGTCCTCGGTCGCGATCCACACCTTCACCAGATTCCCGTGCGGGACATGGACGCAGAAGGTGTGGCCGGTGCCTTCGGTCACCACGGTGACCGAGGGCACGAACTCGCGCCACGGCCGCTCGTCGACCTCGCGGATCGACTCCTCGACCGCCTCGGCCGAGTCCGCGGCGACATCGAGGGCGCCCAGGACGGCGACGAGCGTCTCCGCGCTCACGTCGTGGGTCTCCTCGTCCCAGCCCACATACTCGGTGGCCACACCGTGACGATGCGCCAGCTCGGTCAACCTGTCGGGGTTCACGTCAGCCACCTCGCCATCGTCTCAGGATTCAGATGGGTCTGCTGACTGTCCCTTCGATACGCCCTCCGCATGCTCCGGGCTACTCAGGGAACGGTCGACGCCTCCGCACGCTCCGGGCTGCTCAGGAAGCAGGAGCACCGAATATGACGCCCGGATTCAACAGCCCTTGCGGATCGAAGGACGCCTTGACGCGCCGCATCGTGTCGAGGTCGACGTCGGACCGGCCGAGGTGCGTCCAGGCGGTCTTGGCGCGGCCGATGCCGTGTTCGGCGCTGATGGACCCGCCGTTGGCCGCGACGATCCCGAACACCCGATCAGTGACCGTCCCGGTGTGTTCCTCGGGGACGTCGAGCAGGTTCACGTGGATGTTGCCGTCGCCGATGTGACCGAAAAGTATCGGCCGGCAGGGGAATTCGCTCATCTCGCCGACCTCGGCCAGTTCGGCGAAGGCCTCCGGCAGGGCCCTGATCGGTACCGAGATGTCGAGTTTGACCACCGGCGTCGTACTCGACCGTGCGATCGTCTCGGTGTGACTCTCGCGCGCGCCCCAGAGCGCACGGGCGGGCGCGGGTTCGAGCACGGCGTCGATGAGTCCGTCGGTCTCGCCGAACAATTCGGCCATGGTCGACTCGATGTCGCCGACCCCGGACACCTCGAGCAGAACGTAGGAGGGGCCCGGTGTCGCGGTCGGGCGACGCTGTCCGTGCTCGTGGACGAGTTGGATGCCGGCCTCGGTCATGAGTTCGGCCGCCTCGACGGTGAGGCCGCGTGACGATGCGGCCCCGATCAGCCCGATCGCGTTCTCGACGTGCTCGACGGCGGCCACCGCGACCGTCGCCGCCGACGGCGGCACGACGAGTTTGAACAGCACGCGCGTGATGACCGCCAGAGTGCCCTCACTGCCGGCCAGGAGTGCCGGGAGGTCGTATCCGACATTGTCTTTGACCAGCGACGTCCACCGGCGCAGGACGCGACCGTCGGCGAGGACCGCCTCGATCCCGAGCACCTGGGAACGCGTGTTACCGCGACGGATCATGCGGATGCCACCGGCGTTGGTCGACACCACCCCGCCGGCGGTGGCCGACTCCCTGGAGGCGAGGTCGACGGGGAACGCGAGACCGGCCTCGGCGGCCCGGCCGTCGATCGCGTCGATCGTCGCCCCCGCCTGGGCGCCCACGCAGCGTCCGACCGCGTCGACCTCGTCGATGTCGGTCATCCGGACCGTCGACAGCACGATCACCGGTCGTCCCGTGTCGTCCCGGGCCGGCGGGACCGACCCGCCCACCAGTCCGGTGTTCCCACCCTGCACGCAGATCCGCGCACCGACGGACGCGCATTCACCGACGACCCGGGAGACCTCCTCGGTGGTGCGCGGCCGCACGACCGCATCGGCCTCGCCCCGGTACCGGCCCGTCCAGTCGACGAGAAAGCCCTCGACCGCTTCGGGATCGGTGAGGACGTGGCCCTCACCGACCACGTCGCGCAGCTGCGTCACCAGAGCATGCGCACGCGCGGGCATCGTGTCAGACCTGTGCCACCGCGTCGGCGACCGGCGTGGGTCCGTCGTTGAACTCGATCACCTTGTGTACGGTCTCGGGCCGCGCGAGAACGGCTGCGGCAACCGCGGCGACGTTGTCGCGGCTGACCTCGTCACCCCCGCCGCGGGTCCCGCCGACGGCGATCCTCCCCGTCCCCGGCTCGTCGGTGAGCCGGCTGGGTCCCAGGATCGTCCAGTCGAGATCGCCCGACTTGAGGTAGGTGTCGGCAGCCGCCTTGGCCTCGGCGTATGCGTGAAACGAATTGTCCTCGGGAACACCATGATCCGGGCGGGCGCCGAAATAGGAGACCATCACGTACCGGTTGATCCCGACCTTCGCCGCGGCGTCCATCGAACGGATCGCGGCGTCACGGTCGACGGCGAAGGTCCGTGCCGGGTCGCCTCCGCCCGCACCCGCCGACCACACCACGGCATCGTGTTCGGAGATCGCCGTGGCGATCCCGGTCGTGTCGAGGGTCTCCACGTCGGCGACCACGGGCACCGCGCCGGTCTCCGCGACGTCCTGGGCATGTTCGGGATTGCGGATGATCGAGGTCACCTGATCGCCTCGGTCGGCCAAGATCTTCGCCAGGCGCAGCGCGATCTTGCCGTGTCCACCGATGATGGCCACTCGGGTCACTGGTTGCTCACTTTCGCAGTCGAGGAACACACGTACTTCTCCCAACGTACTCACCCGCGAACGGCGCCGCCCCGGCCCGAACGCGTGGTGCGTCGGGAACCGGGGCGGGGTCACGGTCGGGTCGGTCAGACGCGTGTGCGGCGTCCTCGCCCGGTCACGAGCTTGACCAGGAACAGCAGGATGCACGCACCGACCAGGCACGTGATGAAGCTGAAGATCCATCCGGCGCCTTCGACGTCCACGCCGAAGAGTGTCAGCAACCAACCGCCGAGCAGACCACCGATCACACCGACGACGATGTTGAGGATGATCCCCTGCTGCGCATCGGTCTTCATGATCTTGCTGGCGATCCAGCCGGCCAGGCCACCGATGATGATCCACGCAATGATGCCAATTCCCAGCATGTCTGCCTCCTAGGTCGTCGTTGATCCTGCGTGTGTAAATCGTCCGAATCGTCCAGATCGTGCGATTTGCTACAAGGCTGAACGTACCCAGATCGCGCACCCTTCACACCTGAGCCCTCGATCTGTATGCGCATCGAGACCCTCGGATGCCTCAACCGACACCTCCGAGCAGCCCAGACGCGGCCCGGTCCGAGGTCAGCCGTTTCCGGGGGTCGGCGGAGTGACCGGAGTCAGGGGCAGGTCACCTTGATCTCGTACGACTTGGTCACCTTCTGGGTCGGGTTGGCGAGGTCGATTCCGGTCGCGTCGCCGGTGATCGTGTAGGTGTCGCCGTCCTTGGAGGCCTCGGCTTTGCCGTCGCCCAATCCCTTCTGGAAGCCCAGCGTCACGCCGTCCACCGAACCGAGCCCGACCGATTCCACCTCGGGCGAATCACCCGACGACAGCACGACGCCCACACCGGAGGTTCCCGATCCGGAACCGATCCCGATGGTGACCTTGTCGCCGGCGTTGGTGCAGCCGACGCTCTTGTCCGCCAGCTCCACCTCTTTGCCGTCTACGGTCACCGAAGCCTCCGCGTCGGTACCGTCGGAACCCGAGTCGTCCGAGCCGCATGCGGTGACGGCCATCGCCAGTGCCGCCGCGCCGAGGACTGAAGCGATGTGCACCTTGTTCATCATGGGAACTCCTGGGCAGTCGTGAATGCCGCCGGGCGGCGGACTGAGACGAATCTAGCCGTTGAGCTGCGGGTTGGAACCGAAACGTGGGGATCTCGCCGTCGTTGGGCGTAGCAGGGCGGCTCAGCCGATGGGCAGCAGTTTGGCCCCGGCTTCGACCATGACCGCACGCGTCAGATCCCGAAATTGCTCGTAGTGTCCGTGATACCCGTATTTGGCATGCAGACTCGGCCACCGCGTGTGGGCGGCGGCCGCGCCGATCGCGTTGGCCTCGTGAAGGTATGCCGGCAGGATGTTCTGGATGGTCGGATCGCGCCGGAGCCGGTGGACGGTGTCCCGGTGCAGCGACGACGACGACCGGTACTTGGTGATGACGACACCCAGTTCGACGATCGTTCGGCCGATCTCGGCGCCGAAATCGGCGACCTGCCGCTGGATGCGCGGAATCGCGTAGGTGGACAACACATCCGGGATCGTCGGGAGGAGATATCCACTGGCCATGAACAATCCGTTGAGACTGAACGGGCCGACGTTCGGCGGGCAGTCGATGAGCACGTAGTCGTAGCGGGACATGGCCGGCGCCAACGCACCCCGCAGCACCCCGACCGCGGCGAGATGATCGTCGGCGACGACCCGGTGCGCGCTCATCTCCTCCTGTAGGTCGATCAGATCGAGCGACGAGGGTACGAGGTCGATTCCCGCGACCCCGTCGATCGACGAGACACCGCGTTGCACGGTGCGTTCGAGATCGAAGCGACGGGTGCCGTCGAGGACGTCGGCGAAGAGGGTGGCGACGGTGTGGCCGCGCGCGTTGCACGCCTGCCAGGTCTTCTCCCCGATCATCATCGTCGTGAGGTTGGTCTGGGCGTCGAGATCGACGAGGAGCACCTTCTTGCCGAACACACCGGCGAGAAAATCGGCGAGACCGGCCGTGAGCGTGGTCTTCCCGACCCCACCCTTGAGGCTGATGGTCGCGATCACCGTCGGCATGGGAGTCCCCGGTCTGTTCGGTGGTGCCCGTCGCGAGACAGACTAACCGGGTGGCTCTCGGCGCGCAGTCGGCCGGCCGAAGTGGATGCCGTCGGTCTCGGGGAGACGGTCCGGCACGTCGACCCAGCCGTCGAGGAGCCGACGACGAGCCGGCGTCCAATCCGGTTTGAACCTCGGCCGTGCAGTCGGCGCCGGCCGCAGCGGACTCGACGCCGGTGGTCGTCCGTCGCATCGCGCGGAACAGTGAAAGTGGCGATTATTCGAGCGGCCGGGAAATTCATATCGGCCCCGATTCTGCCGACCGACGAGAAATCTGTAAGAATGACGTTCGCCGAACATTCACGCCGAGACCGTGCGGAGATCATCGGCATATTTCGTGAACCGCGAGGAAACTCGTCCCGATTTCCGTTTCCTTCGTTTGCGGAGTACCCACACATTCACCGACCGCGGCCGCCCGACTTCCGCGAGGGAAGGACGATCATGACCACTCGCCTCCGAACGCTCACCGCTGGAACGGCTTTCATCGCGGCCGCAGCATTCGCGACGGCACTGGCACCGGTCGCGACGGCAGCTCCGGCCGACGTCACCGTGTCACCGTCGGTGTCGGGAAACACGATCACGCTGAACGTCGTCAACAAATCGGCCAAGCGCATCGGCTGCGAGATCTTCGGCGTGGCGGCGAATACCCCTCCGGCCGCGTCGGGTGTGGCTTTCGGCTATCAGACCCCCGAAGAACTCGGCGCCCTCATCTCGCCCGGCACGTCGAAGAATGTGACGATGCAGGTCGCCACGGGCACGCCGCCGAAGCCCACCGGGTCCAGCACCATCCCGAACGGGACCTACGACATCTACTGGGGTTGCGCCACCATCACCCTGCCTCCGGGTTCCGCCCGCGAAGAGTTCTGGGGCACCAACCCGCCGCTGACGGACATCACCCCGACGGCGGGCGCACCGATCCGGGTCACGGTCACCGGTGCCGGGCGCGCCGCGCCGACACCGGAGAAGCCCGCACGTCCCTCTGTCCCGGGATTCCCGCAGATCCAGGTTCCCGAGCAGATCTGCGTCCCGTGGGCCTGCTACCCGGTCCCGGCTTTCTGACGCGTCACCGGACGAACGTCACAGGGGCGTCGGATGGTTGCCCTTCGACTTCGAGCGGAACAGCATGTAGCCGCCGTAGAGGGCCAGTGCGATGAGTGCGATCCAGAAAAGCCCCTTGAGGAGTGGGCCGATCACCGCCAGCGCGATGAGGACGACCGCGATGATCCCGAGGACCTTCCAGAACGTGGTTCCTGAATCCGTTGATGTGCTCATGCCTCGAGTCTCCGCCGCCGTAGCCCGGAAATCGACCGGCCGGCCGGGATATGGGGCGAAGTTCAGGGACTTCCCTGAGGTCGGGCCCTACCGCTGAAACCAGGCCTCGGGATTGCCGCTCAGCGCCTTGGAGATCCGCAGACGCGAGGTGTCGGTGAGATCGTCGGGCAGCGCGTCGGGCGCGAACCAGTCGACATCGGAGTTCTCGTCATCGGCGGCCCGCGGTTCACCCTCGAGGTACCGCGCCAGGAAGCAGACGTCGAGGTAGCGCGTCTGATCGCCGTTCGGGTAGGTGATCAGAGGCGTAACGTCGATGCTGGTCAGCCGGATGATCTCGGCGGTCACCGCGGTCTCCTCGGCGACCTCGCGCAACGCCGCACGAGCCGGTTCCTCCCCTGGTTCGAGGACCCCGGACACCACCGCCCACTGTCCGTTGTCGACGCGTCGGGTGAGCAGCAACCGGCCGTCGGCGTCGCGGACCACGACGCTGACACCGGACAACCAGAGTTCGCGATGGCCGACGTGGGCGCGCAGGTCTCGGATGAAGTCGGGAATGGGCATCCCCACATCCTGCCCGCCCGCACGACGTGGCGAGCATCGGCCGTGCGCACAATGGAACTCATGAGGATCTCCCGACGAGCCGAAGGGATCGCCCCGTTCTACGCGATGGAGTTCGCGCGGAACGCGGCCGAGCTGGAAGAGCAGGGCCACCACGTGGTCAAGCTCAACATCGGCGAACCCGACTTCGGACCGCCGCCGGCGGTGCTCGCGGCGGCTCGTGAGGTCAGCGACGGCAGACCTCTCGCGTACACCGGCGCACTCGGACTGCCCGAGCTGCGGATCGCGATCGCCGACTTCTACGGACGCCACTTCGGCGCCGATGTGGACCCTCGACGGGTCGCCGTCACCTCCGGCGCCTCTGCGGCACTGCTCATGACGTGTGCCGCGCTCATCGATCCCGGCGACGGAGTGCTCATCGGGGATCCGTCGTACCCGTGTAACCGCCAGTTCGCCCACGCCTTCGGGGCACAGGTCAGCCTGATCGAGACCAGCGCCGAGACACGGTTCCAGCTGACCACCGACGACGTCGAGCGGGCGTGGACAGACACCACGCGGGGCGTCATCGTCGCCACCCCCTCGAATCCCACCGGCACCTCGGTGCCCTACGACGAGCTGGTCGCGATGACCGATCTCGTCGCCGCCCGTGGCGGCTGGACCATCGTCGACGAGATCTACCTCGGGCTCTCCGACCCCGGTCCGGACGGACGCGCACCGCGCAGCATCCTGGCCGTCGATACCCCGGGCACGGCCGAGACGATCGTGGTCAACAGCTTCTCCAAGTATTTCGGCATGACCGGCTGGCGCCTGGGCTGGTGCATCGTGCCCGACGAGCTGGTCGGGGTCGTCGAACGGCTCGCACAGAACTTCTACGTCTGTCCGCCCACCCCATCCCAGTACGCCGCACTCGCGTGCTTCACCCCGGAGTCGCTGGCCGTCGCCGAGGACAACCGGCGGGAGTTCGCACGTCGTCGGCACCTCGTCATCGACGGACTCGCCCGCATCGGGCTCGACGTGCCGGTCGTCCCCGACGGCGCGTTCTACGTCTACGTCGACGTGAGTTCGACCGGATTGACCGCGGCCGAGTTCTGCGACCGCGCCCTGCGTGAGGCACACGTCGCCCTCACACCGGGCAAGGACTTCGGACTGGCCGGCGCCGACCGGTTCGTCCGGCTGTCCTATGCGGCCTCGACCGAGGATCTCGCCCTCGCCGTCGATCGTCTCGGGGCGTTCGTCGGCGTGCGTTCGGGCAGCGACACCGAGATCGCGTGACGCGAGCGGCGGAAACGCCGCCGGTACCGGCGCGCGACGCCAGACGGAAAAGGACCGCAGGACGACACCTGACCGGTCCGGCCGGGAAGCGCGTCACGCGACGTCCCCGGGACCCCCAGAGTTCTGGGGGTACGACTCATCCAGAATGCTGGCGAGGAGATTTCCGGCGTTCGAGGGATGGCGGGAACAAAAGGCGTTCAGCGACTCTGAGTGCCATGAACACACCGATCACCTCCGAACCCATCGACTTCGCCGACATCGACGCCCTCGCGACAACGGTCGCCGGCCCCGTCCTGACAGCAGCCGACGAGGGCTACACCGCCGAACTCACCGGCTTCAACCTGGTGGCAACCCCGGCCGCACAGGTCGTCGTCGGCGCGACCACTGCCGAAGACGTGGCCGCCGCAGTGCGATACGCGCGTTCCAACGGACTGCGAGTCGGCGTGCGGGCCACCGGGCACGGGGCACCGATCGAGGGGCGCGGCACGGTCGTCGTCACCACGTCGCGGATGACCGAGATCGTCGTCGACCCGGTCGCCAAGACCGCCCGCGTCGGCGCCGGCGTCCGCTGGCGCGACCTCGCCGCGGTGACCGCCCCGCACGGACTGACCGGCATCGTCGGGTCCGCATCGTCGGTCGGCGTGGTCGGCTATCACCTCGGAGGCGGCCTCAGCCCGCTCGGACGCCGATTCGGCTGGGCCGCCGATCATGTCCGGTCGATCGAACTGGTGACCGCGGACGGGATCATCCGAACGGTCGACCCCTCGGCCGGGTCGGATCTGTACTGGGCGATCCTCGGCGGACGTGACGGCTTCGGCATCGTCACCGCCATCGAGTTCGAACTCTTCGAGCTCCCCACCGTCTACGGCGGCGGCATCTTCTTCGCCGGCTCGGCCGCGGCAGACGTCCTCCACGCGTGGCGTGAGTGGGCGCCGACGCTCCCGGACGAGGCCGGCACCTCGGTCGCCATCCTGCGTCTCCCGCCGGACCCCAACCTGCCCGCCCCGCTGCAGGGTCAGCTCGCCGTGCACGTCCGCTACACCCACACCGGCGACCCGGCAACTGCGGCAGCGCTTCTCGCGCCCATGCGGTCGGCCGGCCCCATCCTGCTCGAGAACATCGACGTGCTGCCGACCGCCGCACTCGATGCCGTGCACATGGACCCGCCCGGGCCGATGCCGAGCGCCGAGCGCGGCAGCCTCCTCAGCGAATTCCCGGCGTCGGCCGTCGACGCCCTCCTCGAAGCGGCCGGACCACAGGTCGCGAGCCCGCTGGCCATCGTCGAGGTCCGGTTGATGGGCGGCGCGTTGCAGCGACCGCAGCGCGTGCCCAACGCGGTCGCCGGGCGGTACGGCGCCTTCAACGTCATCGCGATCGGTGTGCCCGCAGGCCCCCTCGGCGCTCAGGTGGGAGCACACCTGAGCGCCGTGACCGCGGCTCTCGCCCCGTGGTCCTGCGGTGCACTGCTCAACTTCTGCGGCCTCGGCGCCGCCGAGCGGGCGGCATTGTGGACGCCCGAGCAGCGGATGCGCCTCGAGACGATCCGGCGCCGCCACGACCCGACCGGTGTCCTCCGAGTGGATGATCCCAGCTTTGTGGGATAGACATCGCTGCAGCTCATGCCGATGATTGTCCAATGACCTCGAGCCTGACCGCCGAACGCGTGCGCCGCGACATCGACGTCGTGGCGCACGCGGGTCTCGGTCTCGACGACTTCTTCGCGGAGGCGGTGGATTCGCTGCGTCGCGCGGTACCGATCGACGCCGCATGCGTCGCGACCTTCGACCCGAACACGGTCATGCTGACGTCCGCCCGCAAGTACGGCGATCTCCTGGGGCAGGACCACAAGGACCCCGAATTCGGACTCCTCGAATACGGCCGGGTCGAGCCCTCGGCGTTCCGGGAACTCGTGGCGCACAAGCGTGACGCCATCGGCATGAACCTGCTGACCCGGGGCGAGCCCCATCGTTCGGATCGCATGGCGCAGTTGATGATTCCAGAGTACTGCTTCCACGACGAGGCACGTCTGGCAGTGCGCGACGGGGACCGGGTGTGGGCCGGGGTCGCCATGTTCCGCAGCGGCGCCGGATGTCGTCCGTTCGACGAGGACGAGATCGGGTTCCTCGCTTCGCTGTCGCAGACGCTGGCCCACGGGGTCCGGATCGGGCTGCTCACCGCGATCGTCGCCGAGGAACGCACGTCGATCGCACAGGGCCCGGCGGTCCTGATCATCGACCGCGACAACCAGATCGCGCAGATGAGCGCCGGAAGCCAGGAACGCATCGACGACCTGGCGGCCGGGCCGAACACCGCGTCGCCGGGCAACCCGATCTTCGGACTCATCGGTGCCGCACGGCGCTACGGCGCGGGCGAGACCGACGTACCACCCCGCCTGAGGGTCCGCGGCAAGTCGGGTATGTGGCTCGTCATCAACGCTTCTCCGCTGTCCTCGGCCGACGGACGGTCCGGCGAGGTCGTCATCACGATCGAAGAGGCACGGCCACCGGAGATCATCCCGCTGGTCGTCGAGGCATTCGGGCTCACCGCGCGGGAGCGTGACGTGACCCAGATGGTGTTGCAGAGTGTCGCGACCAAGGACATCGCCGCCACCCTGCACGTATCGGCGTACACGGTGCAGGATCACCTGAAGTCTATTTTCGACAAGGCCGGCGTCCGCAGCCGTCGTGAACTCATCGCACGCGTGTACTTCGACCAGTACGCACAGCGGCTCAACGAGCCGCTCGCCCCGTCGGGCTTCTACGCCTCCACCCCATAACCGCAGGTCGACGTCACATCGACGAAGAGGGTCCGCGCTGCGGGCCCTCCTTTTTCGTCGCGAGACGCCGGCCAGGTAGGTCGTCCGTCTCACAGTGAGACGTTTGTTACCTGCATCACAGGGTTGTATCGAAGTCGCTCCAGTCCATGCGGGCCGGCACATCCGTCGGCTCCCTCTAAGAGGAGGCGCACTTTGAGCAGGCAGAGCTTGACAAAAGCCCATGCGAAGATCACCGAGTTGTCCTGGGAGCCCACCTTTGCGACCCCGGCAACCCGGTTCGGAACCGACTACACCTTCGAGAAAGCTCCGAAGAAGGACCCGCTGAAGCAGATCATGCGGTCGTACTTCCCGATGGAGGAGGAGAAGGACAACCGCGTGTACGGCGCCATGGACGGCGCGATCCGCGGCAACATGTTCCGCCAGGTCCAGGAACGCTGGCTGGAATGGCAGAAGCTGTTCCTGTCGATCATCCCGTTCCCCGAGATCTCCGCGGCTCGCGCGATGCCGATGGCCATCGACGCGGTACCCAACCCCGAGATCCACAACGGCCTGGCCGTGCAGATGATCGACGAGGTTCGTCATTCGACGATCCAGATGAACCTCAAGAAGCTGTACATGAACAACTACATCGACCCGGCGGGCTTCGACATCACCGAGAAGGCCTTCGCGAACAACTACGCCGGCACCATCGGACGCCAGTTCGGTGAGGGGTTCATCACCGGCGACGCCATCACCGCCGCCAACATCTACCTCACCGTGGTCGCCGAGACCGCCTTCACCAACACCCTGTTCGTCGCAATGCCCGACGAAGCGGCCGCCAACGGCGACTACCTGCTGCCCACCGTCTTCCACTCGGTCCAGTCCGACGAGTCGCGGCACATCTCCAACGGTTACTCGATCCTGCTGATGGCCCTGGCCGACGAGCGCAATCGCCCTCTGCTGGAACGTGATCTGCGGTACGCGTGGTGGAACAACCATTGCGTCGTCGACGCGGCGATCGGCACCTTCATCGAGTACGGCACCAAGGACCGACGCAAGGACCGCGAGAGCTACGCCGAGATGTGGCGCCGGTGGATCTACGACGACTACTACCGCAGTTACCTTCTGCCGCTGGAGAAGTACGGGCTCACCATCCCGCACGACCTGGTCGAGGAGGCCTGGAACCGGATCACCAACAAGCACTACGTCCACGAGGTGGCGCGGTTCTTCGCGACGGGCTGGCCGGTCAACTACTGGCGCATCGACGCGATGACCGACAAGGACTTCGAGTGGTTCGAGGAGAAGTATCCCGGTTGGTACAACAAGTTCGGCAAGTGGTGGGAGAACTACAACCGCCTCGCCTACCCGGGCCGCAACAAGCCGATCGCCTTCGAGGACGTCGACTACGAATACCCGCATCGATGCTGGACCTGCATGGTGCCCTGTCTCATCCGTGAGGACATGGTGGTCGACAAGGTCGACGACCAGTGGCGCACCTACTGCTCGGAGACCTGTCACTGGACCGACGCAGTCGCCTTCCGCGACCACTACGACGGCCGGGACACCCCGAACATGGGTCGCCTCACCGGTTTCCGCGAATGGGAGACCCTGCACCACGGCAAGGATCTCGCCGACATCATCACGGATCTGGGTTACGTCCGCGACGACGGCAAGACCCTGATCCCACAGCCGCACCTCAACCTGGACCCGAAGAAGATGTGGACGCTCGACGACGTCCGCGGCAACGTCTTCAACAGTCCCAACGTGCTGCTCAACGAGATGTCCGACGCCGAGCGGGATGCGCACATCGCGGCGTATCGCGCCAATCCCAATGGGGCCGTGCCGGCCTGACGGCACACGGGCGGGGGCGTCCCCCTGGCGCCCCCGCCTCCCCGTCCTCCCGTCGTCACCGTCCGAAGGAGTTTTCGTGGCCGACACACATCGCATCAACTTCGCCCCCGTCGACATCGAGATGGAGGTCACCGAGGACGAGTCGATCCTCGACGCCGCGTTCCGGCAGGGCATCCACCTGATGCACGGGTGCCGCGAGGGCCGGTGTTCGGCCTGCAAGTCGTACATGCTCGACGGCGACGTCCAGATGGATGACTACTCCACCTTCGCCTGCAACGAGGCGGAGGAGGCCGAGGGCTATGTGCTGCTGTGCCGGTCCTACGCCTACAGCGACTGCGAGATCGAACTCCTCAACTTCGACGAGGACGAATTGCTCGGCGGCGCACCGATCCAGGACGTCCGCACCCGGGTCACCGCCATCGAGCCGGTCACCTCCGACATCGTGTCGCTGCGCCTCGACGTGGTCGAACCGGAGACCTTCGAGTTCAAACCCGGCCAGTACGTGGACCTCTCGGTCCCCGGCACCGACGAGAAGCGTTCGTTCTCCATCGCCACGACCCAGGCCACCCCGGACAAGCTCGAGTTCCTGATCAAGAAGTACCCGGGCGGTCTCTTCGCCGGCCTGCTCGAGGAAGGGCTCGCGCCAGGCGACGAGATCATGGTCAACGGTCCGTACGGGTCCTGCACCCTGCGCAACGGCCATGTGCTGCCGATCATCTGCATCGGTGGCGGGGCCGGCATGGCCCCGCTGCTCTCGCTGCTGCGTCATGTCAGCGAGACCGGCCTGAACCGGCCGGTGCGCTTCTACTACGGCGCCCGGACCGCGGCGGATCTGTTCTATCTCGACGAGATCGCCGCGCTCGGCGAGAAGATCGCCGATTTCCGGTTTCTCGCCTGCCTGTCGGAGTCCGCCGACGGCGCCCCCGACGGGGTCGAGGTCGCCGAGGGCAACGTCACCGACATCGTCAACGAGCACGAATCCGATCTCGCCCGAACGGAGGTGTATTTCTGCGGCCCCCCACCCATGGTCGATGCGGCACTCGCTCTCGCCGACCAGCATTCGGTCCCCCGGGACCAGATCTTCTACGACAAGTTCACCAGCCCGGCTTTCGACTAGAAGTCGCCGAACGACAGGAACGAAAGGTATGTCCGCACCTACCGCACCGAAGTCCTCTCCGGGATCTCCTCAGCGCGAACGTAGTTTCCCGACCATCGAATTCACCGACGCCGAGGCCGGCGCCAAGGAGTTCCCGAGCAGCAAGAGCCGCAAGTACAACTACTATCAGCCGGCCAAGAAACGGGCGACCGTCTACGAGGACGTCACCGTCGACGTGCAGCCCGACCCGGAACGCCACCTGACCCAGGGCTGGATCTACGGCTTCGGCAACGGTCCCGGCGGTTATCCGCAGGAGTGGACGGCGGCGAAGTCCAGCAACTGGCATGCCTTCCTCGACCCCAACGAGGAGTGGGAACAGACCATCTACCGCAACAACTCGGCGGTGGTCCACCAGGTCGACCTGTGCCTGCAGAACGCCAAGCGGGCGCGGGTCTACGACGGATGGAATCCCTCGTGGCTCAAGTTCATCGAGCGCAACCTCGGCGCCTGGATGCATGCCGAGAGCGGAATGGGGCTGCATGTCTTCACCTCGATCCAGAGGTCGGCACCCACCAACATGATCAACAACGCGGTCGCGGTGAGTGCGGCGCACAAGCTGCGCTTCGCCCAGGACCTCGCACTGTTCAACCTGGATCTCGCCGAGGCCGAGGAGGCCTTCGACGGATCGGCACACAAGGAGGTGTGGCAGTCCGCGCCGGAGTGGCAGCCCACCCGGGAGGCCGTCGAACGGCTGACCGCGATCGGCGACTGGGCGAAGTTGTTGTTCTGCACCAACATCGTCTTCGAGCAACTCGTCGGGTCGCTGTTCCGGACCGAACTGATCATGCAGGTCGCGGCACGCAACGGTGACTACATCACGCCGACGATCGTCGGCACCGGTGAGTACGACTACGACCGCGACCTGAACTACACGCGGGCCCTGTTCCAGATGCTCTCCCGCGACGAACAGTACGGCGCGCAGAACCGCGAACTGTTCGGACAGTGGCTGTCGGAGTGGGTGCCGCGTTGCCTCGACGCAGCGCGTGGACTGCAACCGATCTGGTCCCAGCCGGCGGACAAGTCGGTCACCTTCGCCACGAGTCTCGAGGCGGCGACCGAGAAGTTCCGCGACGTCCTCAAAGCCATCGAAGTAGACATCCCCGAGGAGTTGAACCAGTGAGCACCATGCAATTCGGCGCACAGACCGAGTTCTCCAACATGTGCGGCGTCACCCTGATGAACACGCCCATCGGCCGCGTGGTGGCCGACGTCATGGGCGCCAAGGACGGCGTCGAACTCACCGAGTACCCGTCGATGATCCGCGTCGACGGCGTCAACCGGCTCGAGTTCGACTACGACGAACTCACCGACGCCCTGGGCCAGGAGTTCGACGGCTCGGTCTTCGAGGAGATCAGCTCCACCCATTACGGGCGGATGGTGCACCTCGACGATCGGACCTACCTGTTCGCGAGCCCCGAGGACGCCGCCGAGTTCATCGGGTTCGATCTCACCGCCGAGAGCTGACGCGAGGCGAACCGAACCGACGCCCCACACGACTACGTCGTGACCGCCGGTGACCGAGCCCGGCGGTCACGACGTACCCACCACCAGCTCATCATCATCCATCCCCGCCAACACCTTTCATCACCATCCCCGCCCTCGAAACCAGCCCACGACACAAGGGAGTCATCGATGTACGAGAAGAATGGCGACAAGTACTTCATCGTCGACGCACACGTCCATCTCTGGGACGGCCGTGAATCCAACCAGCGCAACATCCACGGCAAGCAGTTCATCGATTGTTTCTACGACTACCACCGCAATCTCAGTCCGGAAGAGGAGGTCTGGGACTACGACACCTACACCTATTACGGTCCCGAACGCCTCATGAGCGACCTGTTCGAGAACGGCCCGGCCGACCATGCGATCTTCCAGGCGACGATCCTGAAAGACTTCTACGTCAACGGTTTCGCCCAGGTCGACGACTCGCTGAAGCTGTGCGAGGACAACCCCGGGCTGCTCACGTACAACCACGCCTACGACCCGCGCCACGGTGAAGCCGGTCTCGAGCAGCTCCGCAAGGACGCCGAGAACATGAATCTGAAGGGCGTGAAGCTCTACACCGCCGAATGGTTCGGCGACTCGCGGGGTTACAAGCTCGACGACGCGTGGTCACGCCGCTACCTCGAGGAGTGCCTCAAGCTCGGCATCAAGAACATCCACGTCCACAAGGGGCCGACCATCCGGCCGCTCGACCGGGACGCCTTCGACGTGGCCGACGTCGACAAGGTGGCCACCGACTACACGGATCTGAACTTCATCATCGAGCACGTCGGCCTGCCGCGTCTCGAGGACTTCTGCTGGATCGCCACGCAGGAGTCCAACGTCTTCGGCGGTCTGGCCGTGGCCATTCCGTTCATCCACACGCGGCCCCGCTACTTCGCGCAGATCATCGGTGAGCTCCTGTACTGGATCGGCGAGGACAAGATCCTCTTCGCCAGCGACTACGCCCTGTGGACGCCGCAGTGGCTGGTCGAGCGGTTCGTCGACTTCCAGATCCCGGAGGACATGACCGAATACGCCCCGATCACCGTCGAACAGAAGAAGAAGATCCTCGGCCTCAACGCGGCCGCCCTGTACCCGCACATCGAGGTTCCCGAGGAACTGAAGCTCCCGACCAGTGCGGCCGATCCGGAAGTCGAGGTGGCCGCCGGCGCGAAGGACGCGGTGACGGCATGACCGCGGTCGCACCTCTTCCCGGATATGTCGCCGGTACCGCGGTGGAACTCGAGCGCGACGTCCTCGCCGCACTCGACACCGTGCTCGATCCCGAACTCGACCAGCCCATCACCGGACTGAGGTTCGTGCGGTCGATCCTGATCGACGAGGCGGGTGTGACCGTCCACCTCCGGCTCCCGACGTCGTTCTGTTCGCCCAACTTCGCCTATCTGATGGGGTCGGATGCCCTCGACGCGCTCGAGGACGTCAACGGCATCGGTCAGGTCCGGGTGCTGCTGGACGATCATCACGACAGCGACAAGATCAACGCCGGCCTCGACGCCCGTGCCGGCTACAAGGGGACGTTCGGCGTCGAAGCACTCGATAGCCTCGACGAACTGCGCCTGACGTTCCAGCGCAAGGCCCACACGGCCGCGATGGAACGCGCCGTGGCCGCCGAGATCTCCGCGGGACGGGCCACGGTGGCCGAGGTGGATCGGCTGGCACTGCGCGATCTGCCACGCGGACACCACAAGTCGGCGCTGCTGCGACGACGCATGGAACTGGGCCTCAGCATCTGCCCCAACAGCCTCGTCGTCGTCGACGAGGAGGGGCACGCACTGCCGGCCGATCAGGTCCCCATGCGGTTGAGATTCGCGCGCTCCGTGCGTATCTCGATGGAGGGCAACAGCCACTTCTGCCGCGGCCTGCTCGCCACCCGCTACGCCGACGACGACGAATGCGACGGGGCCAGCGGCCCGGTCATCACCAATCTCCGCGAAACCCCTCGCGCACACCACCGAAGCGAACAGGAGTAAGCCATGCGCGCAGTCCAGGTCGTCGGCTATCACGACAAACTGCAACTCAACGAGGTCCCGGCACCCGAGATCACCGGACCCCACGACGTCATCGTCCGAATCGGCGGCGCCGGTGTGTGCCGCACCGATCTGCATATCCTCGAGGGTCAGTGGGAGGCGAAGAGCGGTGTCGCGCTTCCCTACACGATCGGTCACGAGAACGCCGGCTGGGTCGAGTCGATCGGTGACGCCGTCACCAACGTCGCCGTCGGCGACAAGGTGATTCTGCACCCGCTGATCACCTGCGGTCTCTGCCGGGCCTGCCGATTCGGCGACGACGTCCACTGCGAGAACAGCCAGTTCCCGGGTATCGACACCGACGGCGGTTATGCGGAGTTCCTCAAGACCACCGCCCGCAGCGTGGTGAAGATCGACGATTCCCTCGAACCCGCCGACGTGGCCGCACTCGCCGACGCCGGCCTGACCGCCTATCACGCGGCCGCCAAGGTCGCGCGGATGACCCGACCCGGCGACACGTGCGTGGTCATCGGCGCAGGCGGTCTGGGGCACATCGGAATCCAGGTGCTCTCCGCGATCTCCGCGCTGCGGATCGTCGTCGTCGACCGGAATCCGGATGCGGTCGAACTCGCGAAGGAGGTGGGCGCCGACATCGGCATCATCGCCGACGGAACACATGTGCAGCAGGTCCTCGACCTGACGGGCGGACACGGCGCCGAGGCCGTGCTCGACTTCGTCGGCGAGGGCGGGGCGACCGCCGAAGGGACCGCGATGCTGCGCCGCGCCGGCAGCTTCTTCGTGGTCGGCTACGGCGAGAACATCGACGTCCCCACCATCGACGTGATCTCCACCGAGATCAACTTCATCGGCAACCTGGTCGGTTCCTACAACGACCTCGGTGAGCTGATGGACCTCGCCGCCCGGGGAAAGGTGAAGCTGCACACCAGCACCTACGCCCTCACCGATTTCCAGCAGGCACTCGACGATCTCGACGCCGGTCGCGTACGCGGCCGCGCGATCCTCGTCCCCTGACCCTTCGAGGCTCGTCGCTATCGCTCCTCGCACCTCAGGGAGCAGAGGACGCGCGCTCCGCCGGCTGAGCCGGTACCGAGCGAAGCGAGGCACCCCCGCCGGCTGAGCCGGTACCGAGCGAAGCGAGGCCCCCCCCCGCCGGCTGAGCCGGTACCGAGCGAAGCGAGGCACCGCGTCGAAGCCCCACGCAGGCCGAACCCGCCCCTCGCACCGCAGCGAGCAGAAGGCACAACAGATTTCCCGCAGTACCCAGCCGAGAACATCAAGCCGAGAACACCACAGAAAGGCAGGACGACCATGGCCAAGGAGTTGCGCTACAACGCCGAAGCGCGACTGCGGCTCGAGCGAGGAGTGAACGCACTCGCCGACGCGGTCAAGGTGACATTGGGACCGAAGGGCCGCAACGCGGTCCTCGAGAAGCTCACCGGCCCACCGACCATCACCAACGACGGGGTGACGATCGCCCGGGAGATCCAGCTGCGGGACCCGTTCGCCAACATGGGCGCACAGCTGGTCAAGGAAGTGGCGATGAAGACCAACGGCGTCGTGGGTGACGGCACCACCACGGCAACCGTGCTGGCGCAGGCCATGGTTCGCGAAGGTCTGCGCGCGGTCGAACAGGGTGCCAACCCGATGCGCGTGCGCCGCGGGATCGAGCGTGCGATCAGCACGGTGATCGATGCGCTGTCGGAACAGTCCGTCTCGCTCGGCGGCCGTGGCGATCTCGAACGCATCGCGACCCTGGCCGCGAGTGACGACGAGGTCATCGGTTCGGCGATCGCCGCCGCGGTCGAGTACGTCGGCCGCAACGGCGTCATCACCACCGAGGAGAGCGACACCCTGGGACTGTCGGTGGACGTGGTCGACGGCATCGAGTTCGACCACGGCTACATCTCCGGGTACATGGTCACCAATCACGAACGGATGGAAGCGGTTCTCGACAATCCGGTGGTGTTGCTGACCAACAAGAAGATCACCTCGGTGCAGGAGATCATGCCGAGTATCGAGGCGGCCAAACGGGCCGACCGTCCGCTGGTCGTACTCGCCGAGGACGTCGACGGTCCCGCTCTGCAGCTGCTCGTCGGCGGCAACATGCACAAGACGATGCAGTCGGTGGTGGTTCGTGCGCCGGGATTCGGTCATCGCCGCGTCGCCGAACTCGAGGATCTCGCCGTCGCGCTCGGCGGTCATGTGATCGCCAAGGACACCGGCCTCGAACTGCATGAGGTCTCCCTCGAACATCTCGGCCAGTGCGACCGGATCACCGTCACCGAGGACGCCACCACGATCGTCGGTGCACGCGGCGACCAGACCCTCGTCGATGCGCGGGTCGCCCAACTCGAGGCGCAACACGCGCGCGCCCGGATCGACGCCGACCGGGACAGCCTGGAGCTGCGTATCGCACGGCTCACGGGCCGCGTGGCGGTGATCCGGGTGGGCGGCGTGACGAGCGTCGAACTCAAGGAACGCATGCTCCGTGTGGAGGATGCCCTGGCCGCAACGCGTGCCGCGGTCGAGGACGGCATCGTCTCCGGCGGTGGAACCGCACTTGCCCAGGCGCACCGGGCCCTCGACGTCCTCGGCGACGTAGGAGGTGACGAAGGAGCCGGCATCGACGTCGTCCGCAGGTCGATGGCCGAACCGCTGTTCTGGATCGCCACCAACGCCGGATTCGACGGCGAGGAAGTGGTCAAGGTCGTGAGTGGTCTTCCCCTCGGCCACGGATTCAATGCGATGACGGGCAACTACGGCGACATGTTCGACGAGGGCGTGATCGATCCGGCCAAGGTCACCAAGGCCGCGCTGGAGAGCGCCGCGTCGATCGCGGCGCTGCTGATCACCACCGAGACCGCGGTGGTCGAGGAGGTGTTGACGCACCCGGGCGCGATCGAGGCCCCCGGATTCGGTGATCTCGCCGAGGGGATGGTGCGGCCCTCCAACATCTACTAGTCCTCCCTCCCCCCAAGACCCCGGCGGGGACGTCGCCGCTGCAGCGGCGACGGGGGCCGGTCGCGATTGCGGATTCGTTCTCGGCGTCGATCGCGACCGGCCCACTTCCGCTGTCTGCGGACTCCTGACCAGGTATGACCCTGGTCGACACGACTGGTCGTTAACGCCCCATGACCAGCGCTTTGTCCGATACACTGCGGTGGACATGAGACCTACATCACAGTAGGGAGTTGCAGTCCCGGTGAAGCCCAAGCCAATTACAGCCCGCTCTCGTGAACCCATCGCCCACGTGGCCCGGGCTCGCGAGAAGTTCCTCAGTGCCGACGATTCCGCGGACGGTCGCCTCGACGACGCCGTCCGCGATGCGATCTCCACCTCGTGGCGCCGATCCCGGTCGTTCAAGGTCCAGGCCGACCGCCTGGAACTCCCGTTCGTGCGGGAGCCGAACACCGACAGCCCGCTGATGACCGCAGCCCAACCGGTCCTCGATCAGCTTGCCGCCGACCTGTCGTCCGAACCCGTGAGCATCATCCTCACCTCGCCGGACGGCGTCGTGCTCTCCCGCGCGGCCGGCAGCGGCGAACTCCTCGGCCGGCTCGACGAGGTGTCCCTCGCCCCCGGCTACAGCTACAGCGAGGAGCACGCCGGCACCAACGGGATCGGAACCGCGCTCGAGACCCGGCAGGCGACCCTCGTCACGGGTGCCGAACACTACGCCGGATGCCTCGCGCAGCTCAGTTGCGCCGGGGTGCCCATCCGAAATCCCTTCTCCGGCGGCGTCGTCGGTGCCCTCGACCTCACCGGGTGGGTCGAAGAGGGCGGTTCTCTCCTGCTGTCGCTGGCCAGGTCGGCGACCGTGCAGATCGAACAACAGATGCTCACCAACGCCAGTGAACGCGAATCCCGGCTTCTCTCCGCCTATCTCGCCACCTGCCGGCGCGCACCGCAGATGATGGTGCTCGCCCTCGCCGCCGACGTCGTGCTGATGAACCGGCGTCTCCGGCAGAGCATCGACCCACAGGATCAGGTGTCGATGCTCGAGCATGCCGTCGACCAGACCCTCGACATCGCCGCGGGTCGTCGGGTGAACACGCTGCCCAGCGGTCGCTCGGTACGACTCGCACCGGTCACCGAGTTCTCCGACGCCGACGCGGGTATCGCGATTTTCCATGTGCACCTGATGGATTCGGCAACCACACCACCGAAGCGCCAACCGGCGAAGGCCTCGGTGTTACCCGGGATCGTCGGGCGCAGTTCCTCGTGGCGGCAGGGATGCGAGCGCATCGCCCAGCATGTCGCGGCGGGTCAATGGATCGCGGTCTCGGGCGAACGCGGTTCCGGCCGGTCGGCGGTTCTGCGGGCGGCGGCGGGACAGTACCGACGCGGGACGACCCGGGTGTTCGCCGCCGAGGACTTCCAGGACACCGACACGATCGACGGCTTCGCCGCCGAGATCGACACGGACGGGTTCGCGATCATCCTGCGCGATGTCGACGAGTTCGACGACGACATGCTGTTCGACGTCGCCGAGGTGCTGCAGGGACGCGAGCACGCAGGCTGGCTGGGGATCACCCTCAGCACAAGCGACGCGATGCCGACGCTGGGCGCGACGCTCCTGCCGTTCTTCTCGCACACCATCGAGGTACCGCCGCTGCGCCATCGCATCGAGGACCTCCAGGTACTGGTGCCGACCATCCTCCGACAGCTCACGCGGGGACGGGAACTCGACGTCGCGCCGGACGCCATGCGGCAATTGAGCAAGTACACGTGGCCGGGAAACGTCGCGGAGCTACGCCAGGCGTTGCGCGACGTGGTGACCCACCATCGGTCGGGAACGATCGCCGCACAGCATCTTCCACCGACGTATCGCGCACAGAGCCGGCACACCCTCACGCGGATCGAGGCACTCGAACGGGATGCGATCGTGCGGAGCCTGGAGGAGAACGGCCAGAACAAGGTCGCGGCCGCGAACGCGCTCGGCATCTCGCGCGCGACGATCTATCGCAAGATCAAGGAATTCGGCATCGACGTCTAGCGGCCAGATCGGGAGGCCGGCAGATCGGGACGATGCCACCCCCGCCGAATGGCATCGTCCCCGGTGGGCCGCACGAGCACGGCATGACCGAAGTTGTTCACGATCGTGAATCCCGGATAGTCCAACATGTTCCGCGCACCGTGACAAGCAAAAGTGTCAAGGTGTGATGGTCGTAACAGCCGGCCGCGATCGCTGGATTCCGGCGCGGCCCGACCCCTCGACCGAGGGCCCGATACCGAGCGGACGATCGGCAGGGGCATGATGAACAAGTGCCCCGTGAGACGGGCACCACACAGCGGTCCGATCACGAGGAAGTGCGATGACCACACCCATGTCCCGGCGGGATCTCGAGTTCCTGCTGTACGAATGGCTCGATGTCGAGGCACTGACCTCACGGGACCGCTTCGCCGCGCATTCACGCGACACCTTCGACGCCGTCCTCGAACTCAGCGCCGACATCGCGATGAAATGCTTCGCTCCGGCCAACAAGATCGGCGACGCGAACGAGCCCTACATCGGCGAGGACGGCAAGGTCGTGCTCCCCGACGAGGTGGTGTCGGGGCTCGCCGAGTACCGGAAGGCCGGCCTCATCGCGGCCTCGTTCGACGAGGAGCTCGGCGGCATGCAGCTGCCCACCGTCATCCGGCAGGCGTCGGCGGTGTGGTTCCAGGCGGCCAACGCCGCCATGTCGTCGTACAACTTCCTCACGGTCGGCAACGCCAACCTGCTGGCGGAATACGCAACCGCCGAGCAGCGCGACACCTGGGTCCGGCCTCTCGTCGAGGGCCGCTTCTCCGGAACCATGTGCCTGTCCGAGCCGCAGGCGGGATCGTCGCTGGCCGACATCACGACCAAGGCCGAACCGGCCGGCGACGGCACCTACCGGATCACCGGGACCAAGATGTGGATCTCCGCCGGCGACCACGAACTGACCGAGAACATCGTGCATCTCGTGCTGGCGAAGGTTCCCGGCGGCGGGCCCGGCGTCAAGGGGATCTCGCTGTTCATCGTCCCGAAGTTCCTGCCCGACGGCACCCGCAACGACGTCGCCCTGGTCGGTCTCAACCACAAGATGGGTAACCGCGCGACCACCAATACGCTGCTCAACTTCGGCGACGGCACCTTCTCCCCCGACACGACGCCGGGCGCTGTCGGCTACCTGGTCGGCGAGGAGCACCGCGGCCTCTCCTACATGTTCCACATGATGAACGAGGCGCGGATCGGCGTCGGGTTCCTCGCCACCGCACTGGGTTACGCCGGCTATCAGGCGTCGCTGGAGTATGCGAAGGTCCGCACGCAGGGCCGGCCGGTCGACCAGAAGGACCCGTCGACCAAGCCGGTGCCGATCATCGAACACGCCGACGTCCGGCGGATGCTGCTGGCCCAGAAGTCCTATGTGGAAGGCGCACTCGCCTTCGAGCTGTATTGCAGTGTCCTCGTCGACCAGGCCGCGACGGCCGCGGACGCCGAGGAACGCGCGCGGATCGAGTTGTTGCTCGAGGTGCTGACCCCGATCGCCAAGAGCTGGCCGTCGCAGTGGTGCCTGGAGGCGAACAGCCTGGCGATCCAGGTCCACGGCGGATACGGCTACACCCGCGAGTTCGACGTCGAGCAGTACTACCGCGACAACCGGCTCAACCCCATCCACGAAGGGGCACACGGCATCCACGGCATCGACCTGCTGGGCCGCAAGGTGATCATGCAGGGCGGGGCCGGGCTGGCGCTGCTCGCCGAGACCATCGGCGCGACCGTCGCGCGCGCACTCGAGGTACCCGATGCGACGGCCCACGCCGAGGTGTTGCAGTCGACCGTCGACCGGCTCGTCAAGGTGACCGCGCACATCTGGTCGGCGGGCGATCCGAAGCTCTCCCTGGCCAACGCAACGCTTTATCTCGAGGCCACCGGTCACATCGTCATCGCCTGGATGTGGCTCGAGCAGCTGCTCGCCGCGGACGGCCGGACCGGTGACTTCTACGATGGCAAACGTGCTGCGGCCCAGTACTTCTTCCGGTATGAACTACCGAAGACCGGTCCGCAGCTCGATCTCCTGACCGCTCTGGACCGGACCACGCTCGACGTCGAACCGTCCTGGTTCTGACCTCACCACCACATCGACGCGGCGCCCGATGCGCCGCGTCACGTAAGAATATGCAAGGGAGACAACGATGTCCGTGATGGATCTGTTCGACACCACCGGCAAGGTGGTCATCGTGACCGGCGCTTCGTCGGGACTCGGTGTCTCCTTCGCCCGTGGCTTCGCCGAGGCCGGCGCCGACGTCGTGCTCGCCGCGCGTCGGGCCGAGAAACTCGCCGACACCGCCGCTGCCGTCGAGGCGCTGGGGCGCAAGGCGCTCGTCGTCCCCGCCGACGTCTCCGATCCCGAACAGTGCCAGCGCGTCGTCGACGCGGCGATGGAGACCTTCGGCAAGGTCGACGTCCTCATCAACAATGCCGGTGTCGGCACCGCGTACCCCGCCACCCGCGAGACCCCTCAGCAGTTCCGGGATGTCATCGACATCAACCTCAACGGCTCGTACTGGATGGCGCAGGCGTGTGGGCGGGTGATGCTGCCGGGCAGTGCGATCGTGAACATCTCGTCGATCCTCGGCATCACGACCGCCGGACTGCCGCAGGCTGCCTACGCCGCGAGCAAGGCCGGTGTCATCGGTCTCACCCGCGACCTCGCCCAGCAGTGGGGTACCCGCAAGGGCATCCGGGTCAACGCGATCGCACCCGGCTTCTTCGAGAGCGAGATGACCGACACCTACAAGCCCGGCTACCTCGACTCCCAGATGCCGCGGGTCGTCTTGGGCCGCACCGGCCACGGCGAGGAGCTGGCCGCCACCGCGATCTGGCTGTCGTCTGCGGCAGCCGGGTACGTCACCGGCCAGACCCTCGCCGTCGACGGTGGCGTGACGATCACCTAGACCGGGCACGCGATTGCGGCGCTCGACGGCCATGCGGCTCTAGACTGGCCGCAATGGAATCCGTACCCGCTCCTGACAATCCGTTGCATCCCACCCTGCGCGAACCGGTCAACCAGGTCGACCCCCGGGCCAAGACACTGTGGCGCATCGGACCCCTGATCCTGGGCGTCCCGGCCACCGTCGCGGCGATCGTGGTCGCGGTCGTCGTGGCCGACGCACGATGGGGCGCAGCGCTCGCCGCAATCGCGCTCGCGGTGCTGACCGTGTTCTACACGACGGTGGTCCCGTTGTGGCGGTATCGCTTTCACCGCTGGGAGGTCAGCGAGGACGCGGTGTACGCGCAGTCCGGCTGGTTCGTCCGGCACCGGGTGATCATCCCGATCGCACGTATTCAGGTCGTCGACACCGAGGCCGGACCGATCGAGCAGTTGCTGAGGCTGGCGAAGCTGACCGTGACCACCGCCTCGTCGGCGGGCACGATCCACATCGCCGGCCTCGACGCCGAGCTGGCCCGCGCGACCGCATCCGACCTCACCATCCGCACGCAGGCGTTCACCGATGACGCAACCTGATCCGCAGCCCGGCCCCGAGTCGCCACCGACCCCGGTGCCGGGCCTGCACATCGACGCCCCCGACGAGTGGCATCGCCTGTCGCCGTGGATGATGGCGGTGACCCCGGTCGAACAACTCCCCTCGCTGGTGCCGATCCTCATCGCACTGGTCTTCGCGGGTCAGGGCGCGCCGTTGATCACACTGATCGCGACGATCGTGATCGTGCCGCTGGTGACCGTCGTACCGTGGCTGACGACGCACTACCAGGTGACCGACGAACACGTCCGGGTCCGTAGCGGACTGGTCACCAAGAAGGTCGCCACTGCCCGGCGCGACCGGATCCGAAGCGTCGACCTCACCGCGTCCCTCGTCCACCGGGTGCTGAACCTGCAGAAGGTCACCATCGGAACCGGCGGCGACGAACAGGCGTCGCAGGTCAAACTCCGCGCCGTCACCCTCCCCGAAGCGCGCGCACTCCACGACGACCTGATGCCGACGGCAGGAGCCCGACCGGCTGCAGCGGCGTCGAATTCGCCGGCCTCTCCCGACACACCGGCGGCGGCACCCGAGGTGCTGACGCGATTCCAGAACGCCTGGCTGCGGTACTCACCGTTCTCCCTCGGCGGTCTCGCGATCGCCGCCGCGGTCGGCGGCATCGGACTCCAGATCGCGAACGACGCAGGCATGTTCGACGAAGGGGTCGGGCTGGCGCGCGACGCGTTCCACAGCCTGCGGTCGATCCCGCTCGCGCTCATCATCGCCGTGGGCGTGGTGGCGGTGATCCTCGTGGGCGCCGTCCTGTCGGTGATCGGATATGTCCTGAGCTACTGGGATTTCCGGCTCACCCGACATCCCGACGGAACGCTGCGCACCGAACGCGGACTCCTCACGACCACCGCGATCAGTTTCGACGAGAAGCGCATCCGCGGCAGCCATCTCACCGAACCCGTCCTGATGCGCCCATTTCGAGGCGCTCGTCTGCAGGCGATCGCCACCGGGGCAACCAAACACCCGCTCCTGCTCCCGCCCGCTCCGATCGACGAGGCGATGCGGGTGGCCGATCTGGTCACCCACGAACGTTCCGAACTCACCGCATCGCTGACCGGGCACGGCCGCGTCGCCTACCTCCGGCGGCTCAACCGCGGGTTCCTCGCGGGTCTGGTGATCCTCGTCGGTATCACCGTCCCGGTCGTCACCGGCGCGATCCCGGTCGGCTGGATCGCGGTGGGTGTGCTCGCGCTCGCCGGGTCGATCGGCCTCGGCGCGGTCCGGGCGCGGCACCTCGGCCACCGCCTCACCTCGTCGTCGGTCGTCATCGCACCCCCGACCGTCGCCCGACAGCGGATCGTCATCGACCGTGACGGCGTCATCGGCTGGGCGAGCAGAGCGTCGGTCTTTCAGCGTCGCGCCGGGGTCAGCACGCTGATCCTCGCAACGGCCGCCGGTTCCGAGCACTACTCGCTGGTGGACGTGGACGATCCGACCGCCGCGGCGATCACCGGCGAGGTGTCGCCGGACTGGGTGGCACCGTTCCTTCGCTCCTGACCCGACCGACGACCTGGACGACTGACCGAGACGTTCTCGGAAATCCGTCCGACGGCGCCAACCGCTGTGGTAGACATCACACCAGATGAGTCAGCACTGACTGTTCTGGGGTCGATGGAGGGTCGGACACATGTCGGATGACCAGCAATCAAGGGTGAGCGATTCCGGTGACGGGACCGCCCGGGAGGGCTTCTCCCGCCGCACGGTCCTGCGGGGATCGGCAGCCGCGGCCGTGCTCGCCGGCACCGCTACGGCACTCCCACACGCGCACGTGCCATCGGCTCGGGCAGTGCCGCGCCACGGGCGCGGCCGCGACGTCGCCGTCTTCGGCGGCGGGATGTCCGGTCTCGCCGCCGCGCACGAGCTCGTCGAGCGCGGCTTCGCGGTCACCGTCTACGAGCCCGCACACCTCGGTGGGAAAGCCCGCAGCCACGACGTGCCGGGCACCGCGAGCGGCGGCCGCCTGGCGCTGCCCGGCGAGCACGGATTCCGCTTCTTCCCCAGCTGCTATCAGCACGTTCCGGAAATGATGGAACGAATCCCCGCGGGCCGCAGCAGCGTTCGCGAACGACACCTGATCAGCGTCGAATCGGCGACGATCGCCTTCGACGAATCCGGCTACGCACCGACCACGGCGCCCGCCTCACTCCTGGGTTTCGTCGACCACGCACCCGAGATCGTCACCCTGGACAACCTACGCAACGCCATGATGACCGGACTGAAGTTCGTCGTCGACGTCCCCCTCACCGAACTCGCCTACTTCGTGTCGCGGGAGCTGGTGATCGCGACGAGCTGCACCGAACGCCGGATCGGTCAGTGGGAGAACCAGTCCTGGATGCAGTTCGTGAAGGCGAAGGGCAAATCGCGCTCCTACCAGCGTTACCTCGTCGGTGCCCTCACCCGCGCCCTGGTGGCCGCGAAACCCGACTCGGCGTCGGCCCGTACGATCGGCCAGATCGGCCTGGCCCTCACCACCGCCGCCAGCGGCCTGATCCCGCAGTACCAGTCCGGGCTGGTCATCGGTGACGTCGACCGTATTCTCAACCGGCCCACCAACCATGCGTGGATCGACCCGTGGGTCGCCTATCTCCGGAGTCGAGGCGTCCGATTCGCGATGGGGGCGGGTCTGGCGCAGCTGAACGTCGCCCGTGGCCGGATCACCGGTGCGCGGCTGACCACCGGCTCGACGGTCGAATCCGATTGGTACGTCGCAGCCATGCCGATCGACCGGCTCAAGCCGCTGCTGTCGCCCGAGCTGGTCTCCGCGGACCCGACGCTCGCGGGCATCCACCAGCTCCAGGACGACTGGATGGTGGGCATCCAGTACTTCCTGTCGAGGCGATCGGAGTTGCCACCGGGGCACATCGCCGCGCTCGGGACCCCGTGGGCGCTGACGGGCCTGTACCAAGCGCCGCCCTGGAAGGTCGACTTCTCCCGCAAGTACGGCGACGGTCGCGTGAAAGACTGCCTGTCCATCGACATCTCGGAGTGGGAGAAGCCCGGGATCCTGTACGGAAAGCCTGCGAAGCAGTGCACCAAGCAGGAGATCGCCCGGGAGGTGTGGGCGCAGATGAGCCGGGCGATGAACGCCGGTGGACGAAAGATCCTGAACTCCGCGGACATCGTGACATGGTCGCTCGATCCCGGGATCACGTGGTCGCCGAACATCGCCAACGCGACCCCGCTGATGGTCAACACCGCCGGGTCGTATGCGAACCGGCCGAACGCGCACACCAGGATCCCGAACCTGTTCATCGGCGGCGACCACGTCCGCAGCAACATCGACCTGGCAACGATGGAGGGCGCCAACGAATCCGGTCGTCGGGTCACCAACGCGATCATCGCCGCGGCCGACAGTCCCGCGAAGAATGCGACGCTCTTTCCCCTGTGGGAGCTGCCGATGCTCGACCCCCTCAAACAAATCGACCGCGACCGCTACCGCGCCGGCCTCCCGCACATCCTCGACGTGTGAGCCGTGCGATCTAGGATGCGGAGGTGACCACCTCACCCGGTGGCGCACGCCCCGCCGTCCAGCAACGCAGTGGCGTGACGCGTACCCGCATCCTCGACGCAGCGATCCGCGTGCTCGTCGAGCGCGGCTACTCCGGTGCCAGCACGGTCGCCATCCAGAACGAGGCCGGCATGAGTCGCGGCCGGCTCCTGCACCACTACCCGTCGCGGGATGCACTGCTGATGGCCGCGGTCGGGCACCTCGCCCGCACCCGGATCGAGGAACTCCCCAGTCGGGTGGACTGGCCCGACGACCCGATCGCCCGCATCTCGCTCGCCACCGACGTCGGGTGGTCGACGTTCCATCAGCCGTACTTCGTGGCGTCGATGGAACTGTGGGTCGCCGCCCGGACCAACGAGAACCTGCGCACCGCGTTGCTGCCGACCGAACGCGAGATCGGCAAGACCGTGCGCGAGGCGGTCGCCGGGTTCCTCGGGCCGGAACTGACGGCGTCGCCGCGGTACGCAGACCTCTACCCGATCCTGTTCACGAGCATGCGCGGTGCCGCGACGACCTACCTCATCGATCGACGCGACCCGCGCACCGACCCGCACCTGCCGCTGTGGAAGGACATGATCCGGGTGTACCTGGTGGACAAGTGAGGCCCCGCCCTCCTGCTGACCGAGGACCGTATCGAGGTCCCGCTTGACCATTTCCTTCCCGCCTATTGAGCTCAATAGGCGGGAAGGAAACCGATAAGCGGGAGCTTCTACTACCGAAAGTCGTTGTCACCAGGACGATCCGCACGATTGCACGTCGGGCAGGATTGTCGGTGGCTGATCGTATGGTGTTGGTCATGGATCGTGGACGCGCACCTGGCCGAAGCGATCCTGTCACGTGAACCCCTGTCCACCACGCGATTCACCGCCCTGGTCGACCAGGTCGTGCACAAGCACGCACCGGATGCGGTACGCCGACGCAACGACCACGCCACCCGCGACCGCGGTGTGACGATCCGCCCGGACCGATTCCAGCCCGGCCGGTCACGCACCACCGGCCACCTACCCCACACCGACGCCGCCGCACTCAACGCACAGCTGACCGCGATCGCCACCACCGCCCACCCCGGTGACGGGCGCACCATCGACCAACGCCGCGCCGACGCCCTCCTCGCCTTGGCTCACGGGCAACGAGCCCTGGACTGCCTCTGCCCGGACTGCACGCCCGAACCCGCTGAGCAGGAGCTCGACGCCCGCGAGCCCGGCGACGCGCCCACCGAGCGCGACGTACCGGAGCCCGCCGACAAGGTGAGCGCCGACAGGGTGAGCGCCGAAAAGAGTAGCGCCACCTACGCATCCGCCGACGCGCCCGAAACCCCCGACCGCGGCGGGAAGACCAGCGAACGCAACCTCAAACCGTTGTGCCGGTTCCACCATCGCATCAAGACCTTCGGGAGGTGGCGCGACCACCAGGACGACTACCTCGCCGTATTGTTCGAAGCACCCACCGGCCACACATATCTGGGCAACGCGTTCACCGGACGTGACCTCTTCGGTGCCCTGACGCCCCGGAAACCACCCGATCACCCGGCCCGGCAACGACTCGCAGACGAGCGGGCCGCCCGCACCACAACTCATCGTCGACAACTCGACGAGTGGGACACAGCCAACCCGCCGCCCTTCTAAAAGGGGACAGGCGGGAGTGCCTCGAGCAACCGGTCGACGAACGCCGCCTGCGCCGGGTTGAGTTTCTTCCGTGCGGTCTCCGGGTCGAACCACTCGGCGCGGTCGATCTCGGGGAACGACTGCATCCGCCCCGACCGCGGGGGCCAGGCCATCTCGAAGGTGTTGCTGATGACCGTCGACACGTCGAGATCACCTTCGACGGCGAACCCGATCACGATCTTCCCGCTCTTGAGTTTCACCTCGCCGAGTTCGATGTGCGGGCCGTCGGGCACCGGGGTGCCGACCTCCTCGAGGTACTCGCGTCGGGCTGCCTCCCATTCCGGTTCGTCCGGGTCGATCAAGCCCTTGGGGATGGACCACGATCCCTCGTCGGGCTTGCGGGCCCAGATCGGACCGCCGGGATAGGCGAGGAGCACCTCGACGCCCTGATCGGAGTCGGTCCGGCGGAACAGCAGGATTCCTGCGCTGCGGCGAGTGGTGGAAGCGGTCACCCACACATCATCGCGGAAACGCGTCAGATGTCGTCGAACGTCTCGGCGGGCGGCACGATCGGCGACATCTGCCGACGCATCGCTCGCTCCGAGCATCCTGGGCCGTCGAATGGGCATATCGTTGTGGACATGGCCTCCAGACTCGACCCCGAGGAATCGGGCCCCGACGAACACATCGTCGATCCCGACGTCCCGCATGAATGGCCGCACGCCTCGGCCTTCGCCTTCGGTGATTCGACGCCGATCGGCGAGACCGATCGCCTGGCACGTGAACGCGCCGCGTACGAGGCGGCCGGACACGCCGATTACAACCGTGGCCACGCGGTGGGCGGGTCCGACGGAAGCACCGAGGGGCAGTAGATGGAGGTCTTGTCCAGCCGAGTACTCCTGCTCTCGGCAGATCCCGAACGACTGCAGGCCTTCTACCGTGACCAGTTGGGTCTCCCGATCCACCGCGAGTACCCCGGCGGCATCGTGTTCTTCGCCGGCAACGGACTCATCGAGATCTCGTCGCACATGAAGACCGACGCACCCGACCCGTCGAGCAACGCGGCGCTCTGGTTGCAGGTCCGCGACGCCGAGGCCACCGAGAAGCAGTTCCGCGACCGCGGCGTGAGCGTCACACGCGAGCCGCGAACCGAACCGTGGGGCCTGATCGAGATGCATGCCGAGGACCCCGACGGACGCCGGATCATCGTCGTGGAGATCCCCGCCGATCACCCGTTGCGCAAGGACACCCGCTAGTCGGACGGCCTCGGCGGTGGTGAAACCGGCAGGACCGGGCATGACAAACTGGTTCGCATGAGTTCCTGGAACGCGCCCACCTGCGCGAGCGGCCCGAACGCCGGTCTGAACGCCACCGTCGAGCTGCCCGGTTCCAAGTCCATCACCAATCGCGCGCTCGTCCTGGCCGCGCTCGCCGACGGCCCGTCGACCGTCCGTGGAACCCTCCGCAGCCGCGACACCAACCTCATGCTGGATGCTCTGGCGGCGCTCGGTGTGCAGGTGCGCGTCGATCCTGCTGCCGAGACCACCGTCTCCCTCTCCCCCGGGCCGCTGCACGCAGCCGACATCGACTGCGGCCTCGCCGGAACGGTCATGCGGTTCCTGCCGCCGCTGGGTGCGCTGGCCACCGGCCGGGTGCGCTTCGACGGAGACCCGCAGGCCCGCGTCCGGCCCCAGACCACGATCCTCGACGCCCTGCGCGGTCTCGGGGTCGCCATCGAGGGTGACCGCCTGCCCTTCACCATCGACGGCACCGGCCGGGTGCGAGGCGGCGAGGTCACCATCGACGCGTCCGGGTCGTCGCAGTTCGTGTCGGGTCTGTTGCTGTCGGCCGCCCGGTTCGACGAGGGACTGGTCATCCGCCACGTCGGGCCGCCCGTCCCGTCGACACCGCACATCGACATGACGGTCGACATGCTGGCGACCGCGGGCGTCGAGGTCGACACCTCCGAGGCCGATGTCTGGCGCGTGTCCCCCGGTGCGATCCGGGCCGTCGGCTGGACCGTCGAACCCGACCTCTCGAACGCCGCGGCGTTCCTGGCCGCGGCCGCGGTGACCGGCGGAGAGGTCCGCGTGCCGTACTGGCCGGCGGTCACCACGCAGCCCGGTGCACGTATCGCCGACGTGCTGGCCGCGATGGGCTGCACCGTCGAGCACCTCGAGGGCACGCTGACCGTCCGCGGTCCCGCGGTGCTGAAGGCGGTGAACCTCGACCTGCGCGACATCGGCGAACTGACCCCGACCATCGCCGCCCTGTGTGCCCTCGCCGACGGCGAATCCGAACTGCGCGGCATCGCCCATCTGCGCGGCCATGAGACCAACCGGTTGGCCGCCCTCACCACCGAGATCACCCGGCTCGGCGGGATCTGCGCCGAGACCGAGGACGGGCTCCGGATCACCGGGACGACGCTGCACGGCGGGACCTGGGAGTCCTACGCCGACCACCGCATGGCCACCGCCGGCGCGATCGTCGGACTCGTCACGCCCGATGTCGTGGTCGACGACATCGAGACGACGAGCAAGACCCTGCCCGACTTCCCCGGTATGTGGCAGCAGATGATCGGTCGCCCTTGAGCCGCCGCGCGGCGAGCTACGACGAATCCGATGTCCGGGTTCGTCCGGGAAAAGGCACGCGTCCGCGCACCAAACAACGTCCGTCCCACGACGATGCCGAGCAGGGCATGGTCGTGTCGGTGGATCGCGGCCGGTGGGGTGTCGTCCTCGGCGGCGATCCGGACCGTCGCGTCGTGACGATGCGGGCCCGAGAGCTCGGCCGGACTCCAATCGTCGTCGGCGACGACGTGTCGGTGGTCGGCGACCTCTCCGGGAAGCCGGACACCCTGGCGCGGATCGTACGTGTCGCCGAGCGTCGAAGTGTGTTGCGGCGCACCGCAGATGACTCCGACCCGTATGAGCGGATCGTGGTGGCCAACGCCGATCAGTTGTTGATCGTCACCGCGATGGCCGACCCGCCGCCGCGCACGGGGTTCGTCGAACGAGCACTGGCGGCGGCCTACGTCGGCGGCCTGTCCCCCATCCTGTGCCTGACCAAATCCGACCTCGCCGATCCGACCGAGTTCACCGCCGCCTTCGCCGACCTCGACCTACCCGTCATCCGCGCCGGACGCGACGACCCCATCGACGACATCCTCGACGCGCTGCGCGGGCACATCACCGCCTTCATCGGACACTCCGGCGTCGGAAAATCGACGCTCGTGAATCGCCTTGTGCCCGACGCATATCGAGCGACGGGGGTGGTCTCCGGTGTCGGCAAGGGACGCCACACCTCGACCCAGTCGGTGGCGCTTCCGCTACCCGGGACGGGCATCCCGCGCGGCTGGGTCGTCGACACCCCCGGCATCCGATCCTTCGGACTCGCGCATGTCGGTCCCGACGACATCATCGCGGCGTTCGACGATCTCCGCGACGCCATCGAGGAATGCCCCAGGGGCTGTACGCATCTCGGCCCGCCGGCAGATCCCGAATGCCGGCTCGACGACCTCGAGGGGCACTCCTACCGGCGCGGCATGGCCGTCCGGCACCTACTGGCGGCCGTCAGCGGAACACTCAGCGACGACGACGCCGTGCCCGCAGCTGACGAATCGCCGTCTTGAGCCCGGTCGACCTCGGCATCCCGGCAAAACGCTTCTCCGACGCGGTTTCCGGGGCGTCGTCGGCGGTCGCGCGCAGGAACCGATCGGGCAGCGCCAGCTTGTTGATCGTGCGGAGCGTCTGGAAGTACTGCACCGCAAGCGAACCCGTGGTGTAGGGCAGGTCGTACTTGTCGCACAGCGCCCGCACCCGTTCGGCGATGTCGGCGTAGCGGTTGCTCGGCAGATCCGGATAGAGATGGTGCTCGATCTGGTAGCAGAGGTTGCCACTGAGGAACGCCATCGCCGGCCCGGCGTCGAAGTTCGCCGTGCCGAGCATCTGCCGCAGATACCACTGACCCTGGGTCTCGTCCTCGAGCGACTCGACCGTGAACTTCTCTGCGCCGTCCGGGAAGTGGCCGCAGAAGATGACCACATAGGCCCACAGGTTGCGGATCAGGTTCGCGGTGAGGTTGGCCGTCAGCGTGTGCTTGAAGTTGGGTCCGGTCAGCGCGGGGAACAGGACGTAGTCCTTGGCGACCTGCTTCGCGATCTTGCGGCCGAACTCTTTGATCTGCGGGATCGCGACCTCTTTGGGCTTCTCGCCCGCGATGACCTCTTTGAGGCCGATGTCGTGCAGGCCGATCCCCCACTCGAAGGTCGCAGCCAGCATCACGTTGAAGAACGGCTGGAAGAGGCGTCGCGCCTCCCACGGCTCGTCGCGGGTGACGCGGAGGATCTTGTAACCCACGTCGTGATCCATCCCGACCACGTTCGTGTACTTGTGATGGATGTAGTTGTGGGAGTGCTTCCAGTGCGGCGACGCGCACACCATGTCCCATTCCCAGGTGGTCGAGTGGACCTCCGGGTCGTTCATCCAGTCCCACTGCCCGTGCATCACGTTGTGCCCGAGCTCCATGTTCTCGATGATCTTCGAGAGCGCGAGCGCCCCGGTCCCGAGGAGCCACAGCGGCCGCGACCGACTGCCGAGCAGAGCTACTCGGCCGGTCACCTCGAGGGCGCGGTGCGCCAGGATCGTGCGACGCAGGTACTTGACGTCCCGCATCCCCCGGTCCGTCTCGATCTCGCGGCGGAGGGCATCGAGTTCGGCACCCAGCGCCTCCACATCGGCGTCCGTCAGATGCGCGTACTCGTTGATGTCAGTGATCGCCATTGCGTCCCATTATGCCGACGTTGTCGAATCCGTGCCCGGGCGCGGTCGGGCGGACGCCCGACGCGCCCCCCGACCACGATCCGAGGATCAGGCCGCAGCCTCGTCGTCGTCGCGCGTCGCACGCAGCGGCGTCACGACGGCTCGACTTCCACGGCCGGCGCGCCGCCGCTCGCGCAGACCCGCGATGGCCGATCGCAGTCCGCGACGGGTGCCGGTCTGTTCGTCGATGGTCGCCTGCAGCCGAGCACCTTCTGGGAGCCCCTGCTTGAAGCGCCGCTCCGACGCCGTCTCCGGCGCATCGTCGGCCGTCGCCTTCAGGTACTTGTTCGGCAGCGACAGCTTGGCGATGGTGCGCCACGTCTTGGCGTACTGCACCGGGAACGGCCCGGAGGTGTACGGCAGGTCGTACTTGTCGCACAGCGCCCGGACGCGCACCGCGATCTCGGCGTACCGGTTACTCGGCAGATCCGGGAAGATGTGGTGCTCGATCTGGTACGACAGGTTGCCGCTCATGAACGCCAGCACGAAACCGGCGTCGAAGTTGGCGCTGCCGAGCATCTGACGCAGGTACCACTCGGCCTGGGTCTCGTTGTCGACGTCCTGCTTGGTGAACTTCTCCGCACCGTCGGGGAAGTGCCCGCAGAAGATGACCGCGTTGCTCCACACGTTGCGGATCACGTTGCCCAGGGCGGTCGCAGTGGCCGCCTTGCGGTAGGCGTTGACGTATCCCACCTTGTGTCCGGTGGTGGCGGCCACGAGCGCCGGGTAGGCGAGATAGTCCTTGGCGACCTGCTTGCCGACCTTCGACAGCACGTCGGCGACGTCGCGCTTGTACTGTTCCTTCTCCTCGGGCGTCCGGCGCTTCTTGCCGAGTTCGAGGTGCTGCACGGCGACTCCGTACTGGAACGCCAGCGCCAGGATCGTGTTGTAGACGAGGTTGCCGTAGTTGAACGGCCGCCAGCGCTGGTCACGCGTGACGCGCAGCAGGCCGTAGCCCACATCGTCATCCATGCCGAGCACGTTGGTGTACTTGTGATGGATGTAGTTGTGGGTGTGCTTCCAGTGCGCCGACGGGTCGGTGTTGTCCCACTCCCATGTGGTGCTGTGGACCTCGGGATCGTTCATCCAGTCCCACTGCCCGTGCATCACGTTGTGGCCGAGCTCCATGTTCTCGACGATCTTCGCCACTCCGAGTGCAGCGGCACCGGCCCACCAGGCCGACTTCTTGGTCGACCCGAACAGCAGGGCGCGTCCGGTCAGCTCCAGCCCGCGCTGGAAGCGGATCGTGTTCCGCAGGTACCGGGCGTCCCGCTCGCCGCGGCTGGCCTCGATGTCGGCGCGGATCGCATCGAGCTCCGCGCCGAGTGCTTCGACGTCGGCTTCGGACAGATGCGCGTATTCGGGGATGTCGGTGATAGCCATACGTGTGGTCCCTTCGCCGGGTGGGTGGCTGCGCTGGTGTCGGCGTCGACAACCGGTGCGGCTCATGCCTGGGTTCCAAACCCTACGTTTCCGTAACTTACGCAAGCGTAGGTTACGTGTCGCGTGTGTGTCCAGCGATGTGACGTAGCAAGGGCACGGATTTGCGCGGCGAGGGTTTCGACGGGGCTCAACCAGCAGACCAGCCGGGCTCAAACAGCAGACCAGCCGGGCTCAACCAGCAGACCAGCCGGGCTCAACCAGCAGACCAACGGGGCTCGACCAGCAGATGAAACGGGACTCTCAGTCCGTGGACGAGGCCTCGCGGTAGTCGTCGACGAACAGCTCGAAGCCGATGAGGTCCTCGAAGACACCGTCGGAGCGGGCGGCCAGCTTCTGCCTGCTGACCTCGCGGAAACCGGCCGCGCGGGCGAGTTTCTTGCTGCCCTCGTTGCTGTCGGCGGCGAACAGCGTCAACCGCCGGAACCCCAGCTTCTCGAAGGCATAGCGCACGGACGCCGGGAACGCCTCTCCCAGAACACCCTGACCGCGTGCCTCGGGATGCGTGTAGAAGCCGGCCTCGGCACCGGTGACCTCGTCGATGTGCAGCAGGGTGATGTCACCGAGGTAGTCGTCGGTCTCCAGGTCGGCGACCGCCCAGGTGCAGGTGAGGCCCTGCGCCGCGGTCCACCACTTGCGCAGACGTTCCGCCGCGGCGTGCTCGAGTTCCAGCGGGTCGGGTCGTGCGAAAAGGTATCTGCGGGAGACCGGGTCGTCGAGGGTTTCGCGGATGCGCGGATCATCGTGTTCGGCGAGGGGCCGGAGACGGAACCGCTCGGTCTCGAAGACGTCGGTGCGCCATTCCGTCTTCGGTTTCCGCACATCGTCGGCACGCAGTGAGCCGACCCACGCGTCACGAATGTGTCCGCGGACCTCGATCCCGTCGGGCACCGCGGCGTCGAGACGGAACCCGCAGGAGTGCGCGACGCGCAGGGCGTCGATGTTGCCCGCGACCGTGGTCCAGCGGACGACCTCCTTGCCCGCCTCGGTGAAGGCGTAGTCGACCGCCAGGAGGACCGCGCGTTTCATCACGCCCCAGCCACGGGCGTCGGGGTGGAGGTCGTAACTCAGCCTGCTGAGCGGACCCTCCCCCTCGAGGTCGACGGTGCCGACGAACCGGCCGTCGAACTCGACGGCCCACAACATCCGGGAACCCTCCGCCCAGGATCGGGGCGCATAGTCGAGGGCGAACCTCTCGGCGGCGGCGCGACTGTAGGGCGCCGGGACGGGTGTCCACCGCATCATGGCCGGATCAGCCGCGAGCTCGACCATGCGATCGAGATCTCGGGGCTCATGAGGCCGCAGTGTCACCCCGCCGTCGGTGAGAACGGGGACGTTTTCGGGAATCGGGACCGCGGCTTTCACCGGTCAGCCCCCAGACCGAACTGGACGCTGAGCTCGACGGGACCCATCACTGTGACCACGCACGTTCCCGAGCGTACCGTCTGTTCCCGAGGCGTCGCCGGGTCACAGACGAAGAAGGTGGTCAGACGTCCAGCGTGCAGTCTCCGGCAGCGGCACTGATGCACGTCTGGATGCGTTCGCCCTCGACATGTTCGACGCCGGAACGGAGATCGCGCACGCAGCCCTTGTCGAGCATCACCACGCAGCTCTGGCAGATCCCCATCCGGCAACCGAACGGCATGATCGCGCCCGCGGCCTCGCCGGCCTCGAGAAGAGTGGTGGCGCCGTCGACAGCCGCGGTCTTGCCGGACCGGCCGAAGGTCACCGTCCCGCCCTGCGCACCCACCACACCGCGTTCGAGGGCGAACCGTTCGATGTGCAAGCGGTCGGCCAGGTCGGCGTCGGAGTAGAGGTGATGCAGACCGTCGAGGAAACCTGCGGGGCCACACGCCCAGGTCTGGCGCTCACGCCAGTCCGGGCACAGGGCCGGCAGCACCTCAGGGGTGATCTTGCCTGCCGTGCGGGTGTACTGCACGTGCAGGTCGACGAGACCCGAAGACGCCATCTCCTCGAGTTCGTCGGCGAAGAGCAGGTCGGCCTCGGTGGGTGTCGAGTGGATCAGGCGGATGTCGGTGTTCTGCTTGCGCTGTTTGACGGTGCGCAGCATCGAGATGATCGGCGTGAGTCCGCTGCCTGCGGTGGCGAACAGGATCTTCTCCGGCAGCGGGTCGGGCAGGACGAACTCACCGCGCGGCGCGGCGAGGCGCACCACGGTGCCCGGCGTCAGGCCGTTCACGAGGTGGGTTGACAGGAAACCCTCCGGCATCGCCTTCACGGTGATCGCGATGGTCTTGTCGTTCGCCGACGTATCGGGGGTCGAGGTGAGCGAATACGAGCGCCACGTCCATCGGCCCTCCATGAGCACGCCGATCCCGACGTACTGTCCCGGCGCGTAGTCGAACGAGAATCCCCAGCCCGGACGAATCCGGATGGTCGCGGTGTCCTCGGTCTCCCGGATCACCGAGATGACCTTGCCGCGCAGCTCGCGCGCCGACCACAACGGGTTGGCGAGATGAAGGTAGTCGTCGGGCAGCAACGGCGTGGTGATGCGGGTGACCGCCGCACGGACCCACTGGGCACCGCGACTACGCGCCGCGACCCCGGCCACCGGTTCTTCGAATCGCTCGAGCAGACCCAACCCACACACCGCCTTCGACGTCAGGAACACTGCGATGACACTCTAACCTACGCAACCGTAGGTTAGCGCCGTCGGGAGTCGGGGACGAGTCGGGTCAGAGCAGTTCGAGCAGGAACGGCAGCTCCTGGGTGGCATACCACGCGAGGTCGAAGTCCTCGGCGTCGCCGACGGCCAGTTCGGCGTCCAGGTCGCCCATGTCGGCTGCGTCGATGACGACCACGGCGGCACGGACCTTGTCCTCCGCCTCCTTGACGTCGACGTGGACCGAGGCGATCGCCGAGACCGGAATCGGCCCGCCCACCTTCACCACGGCGTCGTCGAGATCGGGACGGAGTTCCACCTCCTCGACGTCGGCGGCCACCACGACCCGACGAGGCGGCAACGAGGGGGTGTCGCCCGGCTTCGTGACGGCCTCGTCGGCGGCGAGATCGCCCTCGGCGGCGGCATCGCCGGGCTCCGGCGCCTCCCCGGCGAGCAGACGCAACGACGCCCGTGCCGCCTCGCGCATCGCGACCTCGGAGAGTTCGTCGTCATCGCCGGAGACGAACGCCTCGCGCAGCGCCGGGGTCAAGGAGAATCCGGTACCGCCGATCGGACGGAACTCTCCATCCGAGTTGAGCTGCATCAACATTGCCAACGTCGCCGGCAGGTAGACCCTCATTCGACCTTCGCTCCTCGCGGTCCGATTGCGGTACCCGCTCACCTTAGCCGCGACCTCGGCTTAGCCGGTGACCAGCAACTCCTCGAAGGACTCGGCGACGTAATCCGCCATGTCGGGCAGGTCCCGGATGACACCGCGGTCGGCCATGAACGCGAACTGCAACCGGTCGCCGTACTCGACGACGCTGACCGCGAGCGCCCGCGGGGACACGAGAACCGGGATGTAGAAAACCTCGCGCACCGGAACACCGAGCACGAAACGGTCGGCGACCGGGGCCGTGCTCATCGCCACCGGCACGTTGTACGAGCGGCTGTCGAGAGACCGGAACGCCCGGGAACTGATGTCGGCGAACGGCACCATACCCAGCTCGGGAAACAGCGGACTCGGGCCGGTACTCATGCGTCGCGACGACTGCGCGTACCGGTCGGCGAGTCCCGCGACCTGGGCGAGCCGCACGGTCGGGTTCGATTCCCCCACCGGCAGGTCCGTCACGAAGCTCGGTTTGCCGACACTGATCCAGCCGGGTTCGGACTCCGCCTCGACCTCCACCCCGGGGTCCCGGGTCGACAACGGGATCACCACCCGAACGGTGTCGGCCGGTACCGTGGCCGGGTCGACCGACAGCATCCACCTGCGCATCACCCCGGAGATGATGGCGAGCTCGACGTCGGTGACGGTGCAGTTGTGGTGTTCGGCGATCTTCGCGCAGTCGCGGCGCGGCACCGACGCCGTGGTGAAGGTCCGCGTCGTCGTACCCGAGTTGTTGAGCGGACTGCGGGGAGCGGAGTCGGTGAGCTGACCGACGACGTCCCCGAACCGCCGGACGGTGTTGCCGACCACCGAACGCACCTCGGACACCAGGCCGTTGCCGTGCACCATGGTCTCGACGAGGTCGCCCGGACGGGCCATCGCCTCGGCGAGCGCACCGATGACCAGGCTCGTCGTTCCCGGCGGGGAGCCGGGCATCCACAGTTCCTCGGGTAGCGACTCCGGCGTGTCGGTGTCGTCGCAGATGACCTCGCTGATCTCCGGGTGCTCCGGACCGTCGATCAGGCAGCGGTGCGACTTCGTCAGGATCGCCAGCCGTCCGTCGGCCAGACCCTCGATCAGGTACATCTCCCACAGCGGCCGTGTGCGATCCAACGGTCGGGACATCACCCGGGAGATGAGCTCGGCGAGGTCGGTGGGACCGCCCGGCCGCGGCAGGCCCGAGCGCCGGATGTGGAAGTTGATGTCGAAATCCCGGTCGTCGACCCACACCGGGCGAGCGAGCCCGAGCGTGACCTCGCGGACCACCTGCCGGTACCGGGGCGCACGCTGGAGTCGGTTCTCGACCAGCGACACCAGCGACTGATAGTCGATCGCGGGTCTGCGGGACACGGAAGCGGAAGCGGAACCGTTCTCCCCGGTCGCCGTGTCACCCGCCTTCGTCCCTTCGCCGGCGCAGGGGTCGACGACCAGCAGCGCCCCGAGATGGGTCGTCGACCGGGCATCGTCGAGGAAGTAGTACATCGCGTCGCGCGGCGACAAACGGTTCACCACGCCGCCGATCCTAGCCGCCCGGACGCGTGGTGGCCGGAATCGACAGCGTCAGCAGAACTCGAGCGCCACGAGTTGCCAGCGGTATTCGACCTGACCGAGGCCGGCTCGCGCACCCCGGCCACCGGCGCGCGGATCGGCACCACGCACACGGCACGGCTTGCGTTCGACGCGCCCGGCGAAGGCGCGGACCCGCCCGCCACTGGTGTACGACCCGAAGACCTCGGCGCTGCTGGTGTCACGCAGCTGGACGTGGACGCGGTGGAGGACCGTACCGCGAGCCGGCGGTCCCCCGGGGGCACCGCTCGTCTCGGCGACGCGGAAGGCGTCGTGGCGGACCAGTGCCGCCACCTGGTCGGCGATCGCGGGCGACACGGAGTCGCCGAGGTGCGCGATCCCGCGGCGGCGGTCGATCACCTCGAAGAGCAGTCGAGACGTGGCGACGGTGAACCTCCGGGCCTCCACCGCGGCGGCCACGGTCTTGCGCGACGGCCCCGCACCGGAGCGCGGCCGTGGGAACACGGTGCGCTCCCGGTCGGTCCCGGCACCGGTCGCCCCGGCCCCCATCGCGCCGGGCCCGGCCGGTTCATATGTGGGGGCCGGCCGAATCCGAACCCTCGTCGTCTGTGCGCCGGCGGGTGGAGCGGAAGTGAGTGTCTGCATGGGGATTGGACGCAGCCACTCCCCTGTCAGGTTCCGCTTTCACCCGAAATTTTTCAGCGGCGCTGCTTCTTGGCCTTCGGCGGCTTCGGGCGGCTGCCCTTGGTGTTCGCACGCGCGGCCGCACGACGCTCGCGACGGCTGGCCGACTCGGCGGCACCGGCCAGTTCCTCCTCCTCGGAGTGGACGACCGTGCCACCACCCTCGTCGGGGCCGGAGAACGTCATCGGCACATCGCCGTCTGAGACGCCGGACCCGCGCAATGCCGCGGGCACCTGCGAACCGGCATCGGCCGCCGGTGCCGGGGTGGGTGCACCGGCACCGACCGCAGCACGCAGATCGGCGGCGGTGGGCAGCGGCGCCTGCGGTGCCGGCTGCTCGGTCTGCACCTGTGCGTTGAACAGAATGCCGAGCGCTTCCTCCTTGAGACCCTCGAGCATGCCGGTGAACATGTCGAAGCCCTCGCGCTGGTACTCGACCACCGGATCGCGCTGCGCCATCGAACGCAGGTGGATGCCCTCGCGGAGGTAGTCCATCTCGTACAGGTGGTCACGCCATTTGCGGTCGAGGACGCTCAGCAGGACGCTGCGCTCGAGCTGGCGCATCGCACCCTCACCGGCGAGCTCGTCGATGGCCTGCTCACGCTTGTCGTAGGCGGCCTTCGCGTCGGCGACGAGGGTCTCACGCAGCTCCTCGGCCGAGATGTCGTCGCGCTCACCGTATTCCGTCTCTCCGACAACGGCTTTGGGATCGAGTTCGATCGGGTACAGGGTGCGCAGGGCGGTCCACAGCTCGTCGAGATCCCAGTCCTCGGCGTAGCCCTCGGCAGTCGCGCCGTCGACGTAGGCGCCGACCACGTCGTCGATCATCTGCTTGACCTGCTCGTGGTGATCCTCGCCCTCGAGGATCTGGCGACGCTCGGCGTAGATGATCTTGCGCTGCTCGTTCATGACCTCGTCGTACTTGAGGACGTTCTTGCGCATCTCGAAGTTCTGCTGCTCGACCTGGGTCTGAGCGCTGCGGATGGCCTTGGTGACCATCTTGGCCTCGATCGGCACGTCGTCGGGCAGACGGCTCATGATCGCCTCGAGCGCACCGCCGTTGAAGCGGCGCATGAGCTCGTCGGCGACGGAGAGGTAGAACCGCGACTCGCCCGGATCGCCCTGACGGCCCGAGCGGCCGCGCAGCTGGTTGTCGATACGACGCGACTCGTGGCGCTCGGTGCCGAGCACGTACAGGCCGCCGGCCTTGCGCACGGCCTCGGCCTCGTCGGTCGCCTCCTTGCGCGCGACCTCGATGGCCTCGTCCCAGGCCGCCTCGTACTCGTCGGGCGTGTTGACCGGGTCGAGACCGGCCTTGCGCAGGCGGGTGTCGGCGATGATGTCCGGGTTGCCGCCGAGCACGACGTCGGTACCACGGCCGGCCATGTTGGTGGCCACGGTGACCGCTCCCAGACGGCCCGCCTCGGCGATGATCTGGGCTTCCTGCTCGTGGAACTTGGCGTTGAGGACGTTGTGCGGGATCTCGCGCTTCTTCAGCTGGCGCGACAGGTACTCCGACCGCTCGACGCTGGTGGTACCGATGAGCACCGGCTGGCCGATCTCGTGACGCTCGACGATGTCGTCGACGACCGCGGCGAACTTGGCCTCTTCGGTCTTGTAGATCAGGTCGCCCTGGTCCTTGCGGACCATGGGTCGGTTGGTCGGGATCGGCAGCACCCCGAGCTTGTAGATCTGGTCGAACTCGGCGGCCTCGGTCTCGGCGGTACCGGTCATACCGGACAACTTCTCGTAGAGACGGAAGTAGTTCTGCAGGGTGATCGTGGCGAGAGTCTGGTTCTCGGCCTTGATCTCGACGCCTTCCTTGGCCTCGATCGCCTGGTGCAGGCCCTCGTTGAAGCGGCGGCCGTCGAGCACACGACCGGTGAACTCGTCGACGATCAGGACCTCACCGTTGCGAACGATGTAATCCTTGTCGCGCTGGAACAGCTCCTTGACCTTGATGGCGTTGTTCAGGTAGCTGACCAGCGGCGAATTGGCGGCCTCGTACAGGTTGTCGATGCCGAGGCGGTCCTCGACGAACTCGACACCGGCCTCGTGCACGCCGATGGTCTTCTTCTTGATGTCGACCTCGTAGTGGACATCCTTCTCGAGCAGCGGGGCGATGCGCGCGAACTCGGTGTACCACTTGCTCGACCCTTCGGCCGGGCCCGAGATGATCAGCGGGGTGCGCGCCTCGTCGATGAGGATCGAGTCGACCTCGTCGACGATCGCGTAGGCGTGGCCGCGCTGGACGAGGTCGGCGAGCGAGTGCGCCATGTTGTCGCGCAGGTAGTCGAAGCCGAATTCGTTGTTGGTGCCGTAGGTGATGTCGGCTGCGTAGGCCTCACGGCGCGCAGATGACGACATGCCGGTGAGGATCACCGCGGTCTCGAGGCCGAGGAAGCGGTGCACGCGCCCCATCCACTCCGAGTCGCGCTTGGCGAGGTAGTCGTTGACCGTGACGACGTGGACGCCGTCGCCCGACAGCGCATTGAGGTACGCCGGCAGCACGCAGGTGAGGGTCTTGCCCTCACCGGTCTTCATCTCGGCGATGTTGCCGTAGTGCAGCGCCGCGCCGCCCATGAGCTGCACGTGGAAGTGCTTCTGGTCGAGCACGCGCCACGCCGCCTCGCGGGCCGTCGCGAAGGCCTCGGGCAGCAGCTCGTCGAGCGTCTCACCGTCGGCGATCCGTTTCTTGAACTCGTCTGTCTTGGCTCGCAGTTCGGCGTCGGAGAGCGCCTCGAACTCGTCGGACAGCGCCTCGACGTGCGACGCGATCGCGTCGAGTCGCTTGACCATGCGGCCTTCGCCGACACGCAACAGCTTGTTCAGCACCGTGGATCGAGTCCCTCACCTGTAGAAAACACACGGAATCCGGCCCGTGCGAACACACAGACCGGATCCCATGGTAGCGAGGTGAGCTGAGCAGACCCTGATCGACCGGCACGTTGGCCGAAGACTTCATCCCTTCGGATTCGTCGGCGGCTCACCGGAAGGGCGGCTCAGCGGCGTTCAGGTCAGGCGGATGAGGCCGTAGTCGAACGCATGCCTGCGGTACACCACCGACGGCTTGTCGGTCTCCTTGTCGTGGAACAGGAAGAAATCGTGCCCGACGAGCTCCATCTCGTAGAGCGCGTCGTCGACGGTCATCGGTACCGCGGTGTGTTCCTTCACGCGGACGATCTGACCGGGCGTGTACTCGTCCACGTCGTCATGATCGGACGCCGTGGCGCCGGCCGGGGCGTTCCCGGGCTCACCGACGAGCCCGTCCACGGACAATTGGTTGTCCCGCAACGGCGGCGCCCCGATCTCGGTGGCCTCGGCCACCGACAGCGGACGGCGGTTGCCGTGGTGCACACGGCGCCGGTCCTTGACTCGGCGCAGGCGGGATTCGAGCTTGTCCAGGGACCGCTCGAGTGCGGCGTAGAAGTTCTCGCCGCAGGCCTGCGCACGGACGATCGGACCCTTGCCCTTCGCGGTGATCTCGACCTGCTGACAGGCCTTGGACTGTCTCCGGTTGCGTTCGTGGTACAGCTCGACGTCGAATTGGAAGATCGTCGGATCGAATCGCTCGAGGCGGGCGAGCTTGTCGCCGACGTAGATGCGGTAGTGGTCGGGTATTTCGACGTTCCGGCCGCTGAACACGATCTTGGCGATGGGCTCGGCGGGTTCGTCGGACTCCACCGTTCCCGGTGGGCGGACGAACGCGAACTCCTGGTCGTCGGAGTCGGTTTGGGCGGGTTGGTGGTCGGGCTCGAGGCCCTCCTCCACGGTCGGCCTCTGCTCTGCGAGTTTGGGTTCGCGCTGGCCTCTGCGGTGGATGACGTTGGACATTCAACTACCTCCTGAATTGTTCCCGGCGCGCCTGATACATCGTGATCTGTTGTCGCACTGATGATTTGGTCGACGTCGAGGATTAGTCCATGCCAACTGACAGCTGACACTCAACGGCAGGGGCACCACCTCCTGAAAACCGGTCGTTACCGGCGCGGGGAGCTTGTTGTCCTCCCGGCAACCCGATGTACCCACGACCGTAGTCGCAAGTTCGGGTATCGGCCACGTTTTGGCCTGCCGCGTCGGCGGAGTCGGGACAAGTGGGGTACGAAGGCCCCGGCACGGTGATCCCAAGGTCTCGGCCCACGCCGTCCAACAGGCCGATCCGTCCACAGCCGGCGCGACGCCACCGGGTCGGAGCACGACCGGACCTAGGGTCGGGACATGACCTGGCGACAGGTGCCGGCCGCGGCGGCAGATCTGGTTCTTCCCGTGGTGTGCGGCGGGTGCGGGCGGCCGGGGACGCCGTGGTGCCGACGCTGCGACAAGGCGTGGCACGACGTTCCCGTCGCCGCCCGGCCGCGCATCGAGCCGGGTGTTCCGGTGTGGGCTCTCGGGCGCTACCGGGGTCCGCACCGGCAGGGGATCATCGCGGTCAAGGAACACGATCGACGTGATCTGATCCCACCGCTGGGCGCCGCACTCGCCCACGCCGTGCGGGTCCTGGCCGGCTGGGGCGAGATGCCCGACGCGGATCGCCTGACATTGATCCCCGCACCGACCCGCCGGATGAGCGCCCGGCGTCGCGGCGGCGACCGGGTGACCGCGATCGCCGAACACGCCGCACCTCTTCTGGGGTCCCGGGTCGTCGTGACGCCGCTGTTGGTGACGTCGGCGACCGCTCGCGACTCCGCCGGACTCGACGCCCGGGCGCGTGCCCGCAATCTCGCGGGCGCGGTCCGTCTGCGCGCCGGTCCGTCTCCACCGCACGGTGCCGCGGCACTACTGATCGACGACGTCATCACCACGGGTGCCACCGCGGCCGAGTCGGTGCGCGTACTGCGTGCGGCCGGCGTCGGGGTCGCGGCGGTCGTGGTGCTGGCCGCCGCCTAGGGAGGGATCAGGGCAGCACCGGGATGGCGCCGGCGATCATGGCCGGCTCGACCTCGGTCCAGTACTGGTCGGGCTGCCCGTTGTTGCTGCCGAGACGGAGCACGCCACGCTGATCCCCGACGTAGATGGTCGACGAGTTCGCCACCACGGCCCGCACCGGTGGCGACACGTTGCCGCTGAGCAGGCCGACCGCCGGGGTGCCGTTGATCGACAGCTGCACGACCGGGGACTCGGGTGCCTCCCGCGCGATGACCAGCGTCGTCGGCGACGCCCAGTCCAGGGACACCGCACGATTGCCGACGTTGTAGGCGGCGATGCGCGGACTGGTCAGCGACACCTGCCCGTCGGCGTTCGTCGACAGCACCGCGAACACGATCTGCCCGCCGACGACGAGTGCGGCACGGACGCCGTCTGGTGCGACCTGCATCTCGGTGATGGCCCCGCGCGCCACGGTCGGGATCGACGACGCCTCGACCGGGACGGTCTGGGTCCCGTCGTCGTCACGCTGCCACTGGACGGGCTTGCCGTCCACGACCACCCACACGGAGTTCTCGTCCGCCCCGAAGGACGGCCGGGTGATGGACACGCCGCTGACGATCGGACCGACGTCGCCGCCGTAGTCGCCGATCACGCATTCGAGCCGGCGGTCGCTCGCGGTCCGGACCGCGGCCACCCGCGCGCCGTTGTCGGAGATCGTCGCCGCCCGCACATCGCGTGACGACCCCAGCGGTCCGCGCACGGGCACGGTCCCGGTGTCGGTCACCGCGCGCAACGCCCCGCCGGTGACGATGTTCAGACCGACGTCGGTCGACGGCACCGCGTTCGGATCGAAGGACCGGACGTCCGCGGGCTGCCACCCCGAGGCCCGTTCGCCCACCAGTGGCGCACCGTCGGCGTCGATCACGTACGGCCCCGAGATGTCGGCTCCGTCGAGGGTCCAGACGATCTGGGCCGCCAGGACCGTGCGATCCCTGCTCGACGCGTTGCCGATGCCGTTGAGGTCGACGCGTACCCCGCCGCCGGCCAGTCCCACCACCGGTCCGCGCAGCGTCGCCCCGCTCGGGAATCCGCTGTCGACAGCGGCGGACAGGTCGGCCGCCGGACCGTTGATGAGCCGGTTGACCAGCACGGTCGGGTCGGTGGCCTGCCCGGCGTAGAACCACCGCGGGTCCGGGACGAGTCGCCGGCCGGTGCGGTCGGAGAAGTAGAGCGAGACCGGACGGTAGGTGTTGTCGAACTGGTCGCGGTCGATCATCGTCCCGTTCGGCAGGGGCCCGTCGATCCGCCACTGGTCGCCCTGCCGGGTCAGGCTGATGCTGGTCTCGACCCGGCCCGAGGCGGGCAGCAGCTGCCCGTCCGATTTGAGGGTGCCGACGTTGTCGCCGGTCAGCCGCATGCGGACGGAGTCCTCGTTGCGCTGGTCGACGAAGATGCTGATCTCGTCGAGGATCAGCGCGTCCCCGCGGTCGTCCCACTGCTGCGAGGCGACCGGGGTCAGGAAGGCGCGCGCGGTGTCGTGTCCGGAGTCCGGGTCGACCGTCGACTTGAGAAACGCGCGGACGAGGGCCTCCGGGTCCATGTCGGACTGCGGCACCGGGGCCGCGTTGGTGGCGCCTTCGCGCTGGAAGGACTTGATGGGCTGCGGAGACGAGTCACTCGGGATCGACCCGCACGCCGACACCACCACCATCGCGACGGTGGCCATCGCGACGGCGATCACGAACCCCAGGACACTCCGACGCGGGTGTTCCGGACGACCTGCGACGCTCATTCGATACCAGCCTCCACGCCTGGTGTACGGCTACTCGTCTTGGCGGCGGTCCGGGGAGCCGAGCCGACGGATTTCAGCGGCAACGGCGAGCCGAGCACCTTGTGGCCGCGCACCAGAGGCAGGGTCAATCGGAAGCACGCACCCTTGCCGGGTTCGCCCCATGCCTCGAGCCGGCCCTGGTGAAGACGGGCGTCCTCGATGCTGATGGCCAGTCCGAGACCGGTGCCGCCCGAGCGGCGGAACCGCGACGGATCCGAGCGCCAGAACCGGTTGAACACCAGCTTCTCCTCCCCCGGCCGAAGCCCGATGCCCTGGTCGCGGACCGTGATGGCGACCGCGTCGCCATCGGACCGCATCGTGAGCGTCACCGGCTTCCGTTCACCGTGGTCGATCGCGTTGGCCAGCAGGTTCCGCAGAATACGTTCGACGCGGCGCGGATCGATCTCGGCGAGCACCGGTTCTGCGGGCAGATCGAGGACGAGTTCGGTCCCGGTCTCCTCGGCGAGATGCCGCACCGTGGCGAGAGCTCCGTCGATCGGGATGGCCATGTCCATCCGCTCGGCCGCCAGCTCGGCCATACCGGCGTCGTGGCGGGAGATCTCCAGCAATTCGTTGAGCAGCGTCTCGAAGCGGTCGAGCTCCTTGTCCAGCAACTCGACCGAACGTTTCCGGACGGGGTCGAGTTCATCGCGGCCCTCGTAGAGCACGTCCGAGGCCATGCGGACCGTGGTCAGCGGCGTCCGCAGTTCGTGACTGACGTCGGAGGTGAACTGACGCTGCAGCCCGCCGAACTCCTCGAGATGGGTGATCTGCTTGGACAGGCTCTCCGCCATGTCGTTGAACGACATCGCGAGCCGGGCCATGTCGTCCTCACCGCGCACGGGCATGCGTTCCTTGAGGCGGCCGTCGGCGAAGCGGACCGCGATCCGGGACGCCGACCGAACCGGGATGACGACCTGCCGCGAGACGAGCCAGGCGATGGCCGCGAGCAACCCGAGCAGCACGATGCTGCCGGTCAGCAGGGTGCCGCGGACGAGGTCGACGGTGTTCTGCTCCGCGGTCAGGGGGAAGACCAGATACAGCTCGAGACCGGGAACCGACGCGTTGGTCGGCGTGCCCACGATCAGCGCCGGCGCGTGCCCGCCGGAACCGTTGGGTACCTGGGTGTACTGATAGGCCACCTGGCCGCCCCGAACCATGTCCCGGAGGTTCGACGGCACCTCGGCGGTCGGGCCGACGCCGCTGGACGCACTGCCCCCGGACGATCCGGGGACGAGCAGGACGGTGTCGAATGCGCCGACGGTTCCAGAGGCCTGTCCGGTGTCGGCATCACGATCGGTCAGCAGCGACCGCGTCTGCTGCAGCCGGTTCTGCACCGACATGTTGCCGGCGCCGCTGGACAGGTCGCGTTCCACCGAGATGCGGGCGCGGTCGATCTCCTCGGTCGCCGCCGCCAGCTTCACGTCGAGGAGTCGGTCGGTGATCTGGGAGACCAGCACGAAACCCAGGATGAGCAGCACGACGACCGACAGCGACAGCGTCGACGCCACGACCCGCAGCTGCAGCGAGCGCCGCCAGATGTGCCCGAAGGCACGTCCGACAGCGCCGGCAGCGCGGGTGAAGCGTCCGAAGGTGCTGTTGACCCGTCGTCGGGAACGACCGATCACGGCGGGCCGGCCTTGTAGCCGACCCCCCTCACAGTCAGCACGACCTCGGGGTTCTCCGGGTCGGTTTCGACCTTCGCACGCAGACGCTGAACATGCACGTTGACGAGTCTAGTGTCCGCCGGGTGACGGTAGCCCCACACCTGTTCGAGGAGGACGTCGCGGGTGAAGACCTGACGCGGCTTTCGCGCGAGCGCGACCAGTAGATCGAACTCGAGCGGGGTGAGCGAGATCGGCACGCCGTCGCGGGTCACCTTGTGCGCAGGGACGTCGATCTCCACCGGACCGATCGAGAGCAGTTCGGCCGGCTCCTCGTCCGTCCGGCGCAGGCGTGCGCGCACACGGGCGACGAGTTCCTTCGGCTTGAACGGCTTGACCATGTAGTCGTCGGCACCGGACTCGAGACCCAGCACGACGTCGACGGTGTCGGACTTCGCGGTCAGCATGACGATCGGGACACCGGAGTCGGCACGCAGCACGCGACACACGTCGATGCCGTTCATGCCCGGGAGCATGAGGTCGAGGAGCACGAGGTCGGGACGGATCTCCCGCACCGCGGTGAGTGCCTGCGTCCCGTCACCGACCACGAAGGGTTCGAAACCCTCGCCGCGCAACACGATCGTCAGCATCTCGGCGAGAGCGGCGTCGTCGTCGACGACGAGGATGCGAGGCTTCATGTGTTCAATGGTGACACCATCGTGATGAAAGCGTGGTGAATGACGCGCCGTACCGGACGTACTGGCTCGATTCGTCCCACCACATACACTCCTCCGCGTGGGTCAGTTGATTGCGGTGGAGGGGCTCGACGGCGCCGGTAAGAACACGTTGGTCACCGGTCTGGTCGAGCGCTGGACGGCGTCGGGTCTGCGGATCGCGACGTTCACCTTCCCGCGCTACGGGAAATCCGCGACCGCCGACATCGCGTCCGAGGCGCTGCACGGTTCGCACGGCGACCTGCGGGACAGCGTGTACGCCATGGCCCTGCTCTTCGCCCTCGACCGGGCCGATGCCGCGGAAGACATCGCAGCGGCCACCGCGGCCAACGACATCGTCATCCTCGACCGTTACGTCGCGTCGAACGCGGCCTACAACGCCGGACGCCTGGAACAGGACGTCGACGGAGAGGTCGTGCGATGGGTCGCCGACCTCGAATACGGCCGGTTCGGGATGCCCGTACCCGATCGACACGTGTTGCTGGGGGTGCCCGCCGAGGTGGCGATGCAGCGCGCCCGGACCCGGGCCGCCGGCGATGCGAGCCGGGTACGCGACGCCTACGAACGCGACAGCGACCTGCAGCGCCGCGTCGACGCGGTGTACCGCCGGCTCGCCGAGGACAACTGGACATCCCCGTGGTACCGGTATGACGGGCAGGACATCGCCGCGCTGGCCGATCTCCTGATTCCCTGACCCAAGGCGCGCGCAACACCCGAAACAGGTGTCATTCGGACGAACGCCACCGGCGATGACGGGGCTCTGCCGCCACCACGGCACTTCGATAGCCTGAATCAATGACTGGGGAGAGGGTCGCATGACCTATCAGCCGCCACCACCCGGCGGTGCGCCGCCACCGTTCGGACCCGGTCGGCCCGGACAAGGCCCCCAGTGGCCGGGCCCCGGCGGGCGGCAGCCCGGCGGACCCCGTCCAGGACAGTTCCCGCCCGGGCAGACACCCCCCGCGCCACAGCCGCGACCACCCTACGGACCATACGGCCCCCCGCCTCCCTACGGCGCCTACGGTCCCGGGCCATACGCTCAGCGCGGCGGTCACGGAGGCCCTCCGGGCGGCCCCTATGGTCCCCCGCCACCCCGGCGCAACGCCGGCGTGATCGTCGCCTGGATCACCGGCGGCGTCGCGGTGGTGGCCCTCGTCGCCCTCGTGGTCACCCTCATGGTGACGTCGTCCGGACCAGACGAGTCCACCGTGGCAACGGGTTCGAGCACCTCGTCGAACAGTTCGCCGGATGGTTCCGCGAGCACCGCGGACGAATCGGAATCCGAATCCGCAGACCACGCAGCGCTTTCCCAGATCCGGGCGGCCCTCCAGAACTACGTGTCGGCTCGCAACGCGCGTGACGTCGTGCGCATGAAGGCCGCGGTCTGCACGCAATCGCGCGACCGGATCACCGGCCCGCCGCCCGACGACGACGGCAACATCGTGGTCGACGGCTTCCTCGGGACCGTGTTCGACGGCGACGTCGCACAGTCCGAGGTCGTGTCCCACCTCGAGAAGGGCAACCAGCGCACCGAATCCGAGAAGTCCAAGGAGCGGTTCCTGAAGGAACGCGGTTCGTGGATCTACTGCCCCGACGCCGAACCCGACATCGGTGCCTGAACAGCGAAAAAGCCGCAAACCCACCACTTTTGGAGATTTCCACCACCCGATCGGGTGGTGGATTTCTCCATCAGTGGTGGGTTTGCGACGCAGGTCCGATCAGTAGCGGTAGTGCTCCGGCTTGTACGGACCCTCGACGTCGACGCCGATGTACTCGGCCTGCTCCTTGGTGAGCTTCGTCAGCTTGCCGCCGAGCGCCTCCACGTGAATGCGCGCAACCTTCTCGTCGAGATGCTTGGGCAGACGGTAGACCTCGTTGTCGTACTCGTCGTTCTTGGTCCACAGCTCGATCTGCGCGATGACCTGGTTGGAGAAGCTGTTGCTCATCACGAACGACGGGTGGCCCGTCGCGTTGCCGAGGTTGAGCAGACGCCCCTCGCTCAGCACGATGATCGACTTGCCGCTGTCGAAGATCCACTGGTCGACCTGCGGCTTGACGTTGATGCGCTTGGCGCCCGAACGCTCGAGGCCGGCCATGTCGATCTCGTTGTCGAAGTGACCGATGTTGCCCAGGATCGCCTGGTGCTTCATCTGACGCATGTGGTCGATGGTGATGATGCCCAGGTTGCCGGTGGAGGTGATCACGATGTCGGCGTCACCGATCGCGTCCTCGACGGTGACCACGTCGTAGCCGTCCATCAGGGCCTGCAGCGCGTTGATCGGGTCGATCTCGGTGACCTGGACACGGGCGCCCTGCCCGGCCAGCGACTCCGCGCAACCCTTGCCCACGTCGCCGTAACCACAGATCAGCACCTTCTTGCCGCCGATGAGGACATCGGTACCGCGGTTGATGCCGTCGATCAGCGAATGGCGGGTGCCGTACTTGTTGTCGAACTTGGACTTGGTGACCGAGTCGTTGACGTTGATCGCGGGGAACGTCAGTTCGCCGGCGGCGGCGAACTGGTAGAGCCGCAGTACGCCGGTGGTGGTCTCCTCGGTCACGCCCTGGACCGACTCGGAGATGGTGGTCCACTTGTTCTTGTCGGTCTCGAAACGCTTGCGCAGCAGTTCGAGGAAGACCTTGTACTCGGCCGGGTGATCATCCTCGGCGGGCGGCACGACACCGGCCTTCTCGAACTCGGCACCGCGCAACACCAGCATGGTGGCGTCACCACCGTCGTCGAGGATCATGTTGGCCGGCTTGTCCGCCTCGGGCCAGGTCAGCATCTGCTCGGCTGCCCACCAGTACTCCTCGAGCGTCTCGCCCTTCCAGGCGAACACCGGGACACCCTTGGGCTCGTCCGGGGTGCCGTGGGGACCCACGACGACGGCCGCAGCCGCGTGATCCTGGGTCGAGAAGATGTTGCACGACGCCCAGCGGACCTCGGCGCCGAGCGCAACAAGCGTCTCGATCAGCACAGCGGTCTGAACGGTCATGTGCAGCGATCCGGAGATTCGAGCACCCTTGAGCGGCAGGACGTCTGCGTTCTCACGACGCAGTTCCATCAATCCGGGCATCTCGTGCTCGGCGAGCTCGATCTCCTTGCGGCCGAAGTCCGCCAGGGACAGATCGGCCACCTTGTAGTCGATCCCGTTGCGGCTGTCGGCCTTCAGCTCGTCCTGAGCAGTCGTCATCTGATCCCCTTGTCGTTCGCGTCGGACGCCGCGTGTCTGCAGCGCGATATGCGTTCGATCCAGGCTATCCGACCACGCCCGCCGAGCCCATTGTCAGGTGTCGGGCCCGGGTTCTCCGGCTGCTACGCCCGGGGTTCCGATCTGCTCACCTCGCTCGCGCCGGGCGAAGACCGAATGGCGGTATCCGTACGAGAAGTACACGACGACGCCGACCACCATCCACACCACGAACCGGATCCATGTCTCCACGGACAGGTTCAGCATCAACCACAGGCAGGCGAGGATGGCGAGGATCGGGATGAGCGGAACGAAGGGCGCCCGGAAGCCGCGTTCGAGATCGGGCCGGGTCCGGCGGAGGACGAGCACCCCGATGCTCACCAGTACGAACGCGAAGAGGGTGCCGATGTTGACCATCTCCTCGAGGGTTCCCATGGGGAAGAACGCCGCCAGCACACCCGAGACGATGCCGACGACGACGGTGAAGCGCACCGGTGTACCGCGCCTGCCGGTGTGCGCCAGCGATCGGGGCAACAGTCCGTCGCGCGCCATCGCGAATCCCACGCGGGTCTGACCGAGCAGCAGCACCATCACGACCGTGGTCAGGCCGGCGAGCGCGCCGAGGTCGATGACCCAGCCCGCCCAGGTGACACCGTTCGCCTCGAATGCCGTGGTGAGGGTCGACCCGGTCACCTCTCCGGTCACCGGATCGGTCTGGTCGGCCAGTTCCGGGTAGGGCACCATCCCGGACACGACCAGACTGACCGCGACGTAGAGGACCGTCACGATGGCCAGAGATCCCAGGATGCCGCGCGGCATCGCCTTCTGCGGGTTCTTCGTCTCCTCGGCGGTCGTGGCCACGACGTCGAAACCGATGAAGGCGAAGAAGACCAGCGATGCCGCCGCCAGCAGGCCGTACCAGCCGAAGGTGCTGCCCTCGGCACCGGTGATCGCCGAGAAGAGCGTCTGGTGGAGGCCGGTGTCGCCCTCGGCGGGCGGCGCGGCGGGCGGCACGTAGGGGTCGTAGTTCTTCATCTTGATGTAGAACGCGCCGACCACGATGACCAGCAGGACGACGAAGACCTTGATGGTGGTGATGACGAGTGACACCCGCGACGACAGTTTGGTACCGAGAGCCAGCAACACCGTCAGCACGGCGATCAGCAGCACCGCGCCCCAGTCGAAGCTGATCGAGTCGGTGATCTGTACCGATGCCGCGGAGCCGAGGATGTTGCCCAGGTAGAGCGACCAGCCCTTCGCGACCACGGACGCGGCCAGGGCGAACTCGAGGATCAGGTCCCACCCGATCACCCATGCGACGAACTCGCCGAAGGTGGCGAACGAGAAGGTGTACGCACTGCCGGCGACGGGCACGGTCGAGGCGAACTCGGCGTAGCAGAGCGCGGCCAGCGCGCAGGCGATCGCGGCCAGCACGAAGGCCAACGACACCGACGGCCCGGCGAGATTGCCCGCGGTCCGGGCGGTGAGGGTGAAGATGCCGGCACCGACCACGACCGCGACGCCGAACACGGTGAGATCCCACGCCGTGAGGTCTCGGCGGAGTTTGGTATCCGGTTCGTCGGTGTCGGTGATCGACTGCTCGACCGACTTGATGCGCTTGAACGGGTTACTCATCGTGCCTCCTAGGACCGAAGGTGACGCGCATCGCAGCTCATCCAGGCCAGTTGACCGGAGGCTGATCGTACGCCGAGCGCAGGTGGGACCACCAGGCCCGACTGAGCTCAGCCGTTGCGGTTCAGGTGTCGCGGAACGGGTGCGGCTGCGCTGCGCGTTCCTCGTCGTCGCGCACGAGGTCGGGATCCTCGAACAGATCCACCTCGGAGCGACGGTTCAGGAAGATGATGCTCGCGACCAGCCCTCCCCACACGATCCCGATGGAGACGAGGAGCATGACGATGGCGACACCACTCATCGGAGGGCCTCCTCGGTGGGATTGGGGGCGGCGCCGCGGACACCGTCCGGCAGTGGTGGCCACGGCAGGAAATCGGGTTCGTCGCGGCCCTTCCACGACGGCAGGGTCAGGGCGACGGCAGCGATGACGATCAAGGCGATGGTGCCCCACCCGAAGACGCTGATGTACCAGGTGGGATACCCCTCGTACCCTTCGTCGATCACCGACCAGACCTTCTGGACGAGCATGATCGTCAGGAAGATCGGCGCGACCACACCGACCAGCCCGAGCCAGATCTTGCCGACCTTGAACGTCGACACCGCATTCAGGTGGTGGCGCAGCATGTCGCCGCGTCGCAGCACCCAGATCAGGATGATCGTCATCAGGATCGCCGAGGAGACCACGCCGACGTTGTTGGCGAACATGTCGACGGTGTCGAGGGCGATGAGGCCCGAAGTGGTCGAGAACAACCCGACCGAGATGAGACCGCACACCACGGACACGCCGACCGCGGCCTTGGTCCGGGACAGGCCCCACTTCTCTTGCAGCGCACTCGACACGCCGATCATCAACGAGATCAACGACGTGAACCCGGCGATGACCAGCGAGCCGAAGAACAGCGCACCGAAGAACGCGGCGCCGGGCATCTCCGAGATGACCGCCGGGAACGTCACGAAGGACAGGATCGGTCCGGTGAGACCCTCGAGGTCGGACACGGCGACCTGCTGCTGGTAGGCGAGGAAGCCGAGCGCGGAGAAGACGCCGATGCCGGCGAGGATCTCGAACGAGGAGTTCGCGAATGCGACCACGAGACCGGAGCTGGTCATGTTCGCCTTACGCCGCTGGAACGACGCGTAGGCGATCATGATCCCGAAGGCAATCGACAGCGAGAAGAAGATCTGGCTGTACGCCGCGATCCACACGTCGAGGTCCTTCAACGCCGCCCACTGCGGGGTGAACAGGGCATTGAGGCCGTCGACGGCACCGGGCAGCGTGAGAGCGCGGATCACCAGCCCCGCGAAGCCGACGAAGAGCAGCGGGATGAAGACGACGTTGACCTTCTCGATGCCGTTCGCGACGCCCAGCATCAGCACGGCGAGCACGGCCAGCCACACGACGATCAGCGGTAACGCGACGCCGCCGACGATGGTCGTGGAGACCCCGGGGTCGCCGACCTTCAGGTACTCGCCGGTGAAGAAGGCCGCGGGATCGTCGCCCCAGCTCTGATCGAACGAGAAGAAGAAGTAGCTCAGGGCCCACGCGATGACCGCCGCGTAATAGACACCGATGACGAACAGCAGGCCGGTCTGGAACCAACCGAGGACCTCGGCCGGCTTCTTGATCCGCCGAAAGGACAACGGCGCGGTGCCGCGGAAACGATGACCTACTGCGTAGTCGAGGAACAGCACCGGGATGCCCGCGGTGAGTAGGGCGACCAGATACGGGATGAGGAATGCCCCACCACCACTCTCGTAGGCCACGCCGGGGAACCGCCAGATGTTGCCGAGCCCCACCGCCGATCCGATTGCGGCGAAGATGAAGCCGGAATTCCGGGTGAAGGACTCCCGGGGCTCTCCGGCGGCGTTCGCAGATGCCACTGCTACCTCCTCGTCGGGCGCTGAGTCCTCGAGACACGGGTGCCCCGACGACCGTCGGATTCCGACGCTATCGCACCCACCCGTCACGCGGGCCCGTTGACGTCGGCCTGTCGGAATGCCGTCGACGGATGCTCCCCGATGAGCAGAGACGACAACGGGAACCCCGCGGGATGACCGCGGAGTCCCCGTCGGCGTGTCGATCAGGCGAGCGAGCGGAACCCGCTGGCGATCGAGGAGTCGGTGTCCGACATGATGCGGCTCGCGTTGCTGACGCCGGACTGCAGCGACTGCAGCGACTCCCGCGACTGCGTGAAGATGCGGTCGAAGTTCATCTGTGCGTCGAGGTAGGCCGCCTTCGCCTCAGCCGAACTCCAGTTGCCGTCGAGCGCGGCGATCTGGTTCTTGAGCTGCGTGTTGAGAGCGTCGAGCTCACTGAATGCCCGCTGCAGTCCGCCACTGAGGTCACCGAGTGCCGCGAAATCGTAGTTGATGGTCATGGAAGTCCCTTTCGAAGAGGCGAAGCAGGTCAGACGGTGATGTTGAGGCCACCGGCTGCGGCGGCGTCCTGGTCCTCGTAGCCGGTGAAGCCGTTGGTCAGCTGGGCCTTGATCTGATCGAGGAGCTGGTTCATCGTGTTCGCGGCCTTGTTCCAGTCGGTGTGTGTGCCGTCGAATGCCACGCCCGCCTTGCCTTGCCACGTCGGCGTCGCGTTCGACGCGTGCTTCGCGATGACGTCGATCGTTTCTTTCATATCGGCGACGATCCCGCCGACGCCGGCCGCGGTGGCCTGGCCCTCCGCGACATCGACCTTCACACCGGGGCCACTGGCACCTGGCAGATTCAGCATGAGTTGTCCTCCTGTGTAACGGCACCGTTTGGCGATGCCCCCGTTGGTATCCGTGACACAGATACCCCTGACAGTTGTCTCTCGCGGTGTGGACCGCGAGATCCCCCGATGCGGATCATGTCGACCACGTCCCGCCCGGGAGGGTCTCGATCAGCAGGCGCACGGCCTGCGCGATCCGATGACCCGAACCCGGTGAGAGGGTGGTCCACACCCGACCGTCCGGAGACTTACTGGGACTCGACACGATCCGCCCCCGGGCGGTGTCGAAAACGGCTAGGGCCCCAGAAGATTGGGAGAATCGTCCGTCCTCGTTCGAGGAGGCGACGATCTCGGTGCGCACCCGGCAGGATGCGAATGCCGAGGAGATGACGACGGCATCGGCCAGCGGCACGCCGAGCGTGTACAGAGCGTCGGTGACCTCGGTACCCGTGCCACTCCGTCCGAGGCTGTCGACGAGTTCGTCGGTGGGTACCGAGAACGAGGTGAACTCGCATGCAGCGGCGTCGTCGAACCGGGAGCGCACGATGTCGGCCACCGCGTCGAGGTCGGCGAGCTCGACGACGGCCAGGTCGAGCCGTTCGCCGGAACGTTCGGCCAGAACATGCTCATAACCCCTGCGTGCCAGGCACATTCGGCGAACACCGGTATCGGTGAAGGAACGGATCTCGATCTCACGTTGCGGCCGGGAGAGGACGCGGAGAACCGTGGCCAGCCACGGGACGGGCTCGTCGTGGTCCACCAGGCCGAGGGCGGCGATGGCCGCATCGCTCTCGCGGTCGGCCACATGCTGCGCGGACTCGTCCTCAGCACCGACGGGCATGTCGAGCACCACCGGCCAGGTCTGCACGCCGAAGCGATCCCCGAGGCGAAGGAGCACAGCCGCGTCGAGCGCGACGGCGTCGTCGTGAGTCGTCGGCATCATGCGCGGTCCCCGTGATCACCGAGGAACAATGTCTCCGCCAGATACCGCGGATCAACCTTCGAAGACTCGGAGACCGGCGCCGAGACATAGTGGGCTGCAGGATGATCGGAGGTTTCGACGTCGGCCCAGGTGCGCGGGGCGTCAAGGCCGTCCGACGCACGTGCGAGGCCATCGCCGGGATCGGACGACTCGGAGTCGACGGAGACGCTGCGGATGGTGGCGCCACGATCGCCGGCGGCCGCCGTTCCGGGCGCCATCGGTGGCGGCACACCGGCCCCCGGCGTGGTCGCCGTACTCGCGGATGCCGCAACGGGAGTCGCAGACGGGGGTCCAGCACTCGCCACGACCGTCGGCGCGTAGCGGAGCTTTTCCGCGGGCGGCGCGTACGAGCCGGACATCACACCCGTCATCGGCGCGCTCGGAGGCGTCATCGGTGGCGTGACCTCGGCTCGCGCCCCGGCCCGAGCTGCGGCGGCCTGCTCGGAAGCAAGCGCCTCGCCGGACACCAGGTCGGGAGCCCGGCGCGAAGACGGCCAGGGTTTGCCCACCGGTTCCGTCGCGTTCTCGTACGTCTGCATGACCCGGGCTGCGCGCATACGTTGCTGTGCGACAGCACGTTCGGCCTCCGCCGCGGCCCCGGCGATGATCGGCGCGACCGCGGTTGCGCTGGTGGCGATCTCGTGGAGCTTCGTCGCCACCTCGACCTCGGCGAGGTTGGGCATGTTCAGGCGCGCGACGGTGGTCGCAGCTGCCTGCGCCTCCGCACGCAGGGCATTCTCCGCAGCCTCGGCGGCGGTGTCGGCGAACCACGGAGCCAGCTCCGTGAGTTTCTCGAACGCCGCACTGGTGTGTGCGGACTGCCAGTGCACACCCATTCGCGCGAGTACCGCAGCGTAGTCGATCCCGGCCTCGCCGATCTCGGTCGCGAGCGACGCCCACGCCGACCCGGCTTCCGCCAGTGGCGCGGGACCCGGCCCGGCCCCGAGGTCGGCGGCAAGTTGTCCGCTCGTACGCGCGTCCCAGTTGACGCCGGTGAAGCCTGCTCCGGTCGTGCTGGTCATGGTCCCTCCCCTCTGCTGGTCCACGAGTCTGGTGCGATGTCCGAGTCGACTGCCGCGGTGGCGGCGGTCGGTCAGGTATGTGGGTTCACGCCTCGGTCTTGAATGCGGCGGCGGCCTCGGCTTCACCCTCGATGAATCCGGACGCCTGCGCCCGGAGCAGGGCGGCGATCTTGCGAAGCTCGAGAATGCCGGTCGCCGTGTCCTTCTCGAACTCCCGGGCCACCGAGGTGAAACTGGCCGCGGTTGCGGTCGACACCTCATCCCGACCCTGGGCGTGAACCGCGAGCTTCGGCCCCGCACCGTTGAGAGCCAGTTCCAGCCGATCCGCGATCTTGTCGAGATCACCTGCAGCCGAGAACAATGCGTCGGGCTCTACGCGAAGTTGTGTGTTGCTCATACTTCCTCGTCTCGTGTCAGACCGGGCACGCCCAGCCGTAGCTCGATGTCCGGACCGGAATCGGTGTCGGCCGTCTCGTCGTGGCCGATGACCGCGGGTGCGACCTCGGGATCTTCACCGACCACCGCGCGCCCGTTGTCCTCGGTGACCAGATAATCGGGCACGCTGTGCTGCCCCTCGGACGCACCTGCTCCACGCGCTCCGGCTCCGGCTGCGCCCATCGGCGCCCCGCCCATCGGCATCGCCGCCGGCGTCGTCGCGACCCGAGTCGCCGCCGGCGACCCCATCGCAGGCTCGCCGACGCCGAAACTGGTCGGCACCGTCGGACGGGAAGCGCTCAGCGGCGCCATGATGCCGCCGACTCCGCCGATTCCGCCGCCACCACCGCCTCCGCCCCCTCCGCCGCCGCCTCCGGCGGCCTTGGCCTTGGTGAGCGGGATTCCGGCCGGGCCGACGATCGCCGAATCGGGATTGACGCCGAGCATCTTGCTGATCGGCTGCATCAACGAGGACGGGAGTTCGGCGGCAGTGGACACCGCCGGGGAGACCACGTCGAGGACCGAGCCGGCCAGGGCGAACGGGGACTGCCCGGCACCTGCGGTGGGCGCGCCGGTGACCGCGACGGGCGCCCCGTTCGCGGTCATGGCCGTCGTGGGAGCGAGGAGCTCTGCCCGGGTCACCGCGACCGCCGCGGTGGCCAGTTCCAGCCCGGCCCCGGCGACCACCGCCGCCGTACTGAGCCCGACCGCGATCGCCGGACTCATGATGACGGGGACCAGAGCCGAGATCTTGGCGACCGTGGCGGCGACGATTCCCTGGACGACGGCCAACCCCTTCGCGACGATGGCGGCGGCGGTCTTGGTGTCGATCGAGATGCCGGATCCCTGGGCTGCCAGGGCCGTGCTGTTCGTTCCGGCCTCGGCAGTCTTGGTGGCCGCACCGACCGCACCCTGGCCCGACCACAGCTGATCGGCGAGCTTGAGTGCGCCCTGCCCCATCGTCATCGACGTCTCGAGCACCTTGGTGAGGCTGTCGAAGATGATCGTCGGGTCGAATCCGGCACCGTTGAGATCACCGCTGCCGAACCCACCGAGCAGGTCGGTGATCGGCTTGATGAACATGTCCAGGTTCGGTGGCTGTATCGGTGGCAGACCCGGCATCGGCGGCAACGGCGGCAGTGCGGGGAGGGGCGGAAGTCCCAGTCCCCCGAGCACATCCGCAACCGTGCGGTCGAGGATCGGTCCCAGCGGACTGGCGTCGATCATCTCCTGCACCGTCATGTGGTTCAGTGCAGGCACGTCCGGGACGCCGGGCAGCGGGCCTGGCCACGGAGGGATCGGGGTCACAGCACCGAGCGGATCGCCGCGGCGGTCGCCGCGTCGGTGCCCTCGTACTCGGCGAGACCTGCCACCGTGGAGGCGGCGGTCGCGGCGTGTACCGCGGCGAGCTGTCCGACCGACATCAGGTGATTGGCCTGAGCCACGATGAACGACGCGAGGAACTCCTGACCGATGAGGCCGAACACCGGGACCATCGCAGCCGTGTTGGCGGCGGCGTCGATCGACCCGGCCGTTCCGATGGCGGACGCCATGGCCGCATTCGTCGCCGCGAAGCCTTCGAGCGCTTCGGATGTCACTTTCACGTTTGTCATCACAACCCCCTCGTGAGTGCAAGTCTTTCTCGGTCGGCCACCTGTCGGCCGGTCGGTGTCATTCACCCGCCGGACGCGCACCGAGCATGTCGCCGAACGATTCGTTGAAGTCCTCGGTCACGGCCGCCACGCGGGCGTAGACCCGTTGTGCGGCAAGAGCCGAAGTCGCCACGATCTGCTCACCCAGCCGTGCGGCGCCGAGTTCGTTCGCGCCACGCTCGAGGCGAAGATCGATCAGGGCCCCCTTCGCGTCGACCTCGGCGGTCACCAGACCGTCGGCCGAGGTCACCGCCACCGTGATCGCCTCGAGGTTCTCCTGGAAAGATCGCAGTCCGTCCAGCTGACGGGCGGCACGCGCCTCGAGTTCGTCCATGGCCCAGCTCATCGGCGCAACCACGACGTCATGGCGTCGGCTTCCTCGTCGTCACGCTCTTCGGCCGCGGACAGATCCTCCGGACGCGGCAGCTTCATCTCGTTGACGAGATCGCGATCGACTCCGGCCGCGAGCAGGTTCTCCCGCAACCGGATTCCGGCCGACATCGCGGCCTGCTTGCACAGGCGCAGGATGTCAGCAGCCAGCAGTTCGGGATGTTTGTCGAGTTCGGTGGACGCGATGTGCACGGCAACCGGCAGACCTTGGGCCGTTGTCCGGACGGCCAGGCCACCAGATCGCGAACGTGCTTGTGAGAACTGATGCACAGGCGCCCACGGATCGTCGTCGCGCGCGTCATCGGCATACGTTGCCGTCTCATCGGTGTAGCTCATCGAAGCCGAACCCCCCTTCACGCCGAATTAGACGCAGACGGGGTTCCTCCCGGTTCCATCGAATTTTCGTTCGACGAAGCCACCTCCCAGATACGGTCACCGCGTCATGCATCACCATGACCACGGTGCCGCCCCGCCTCGCACCTGGGATTCAAGTGCCTGATCCTGCCACAATCCGATCAACGCCACCACACGCCGAATCCGATATCTCGAACCCAGGTGTGAGACGAACTGTGGATCTCGTCCGAAATCCTCTCACACCCTTGGGTACACTCTCGTCGACGCTGCCGGAGTCGATCACAGTGCAAGCAGATCCTCGCATGCCGCCGGTGATCATGCTCGCGCACGGATCACCGCTCGCCCGGTCGGCCCGGCCGCAAGACCAGAGGATTCCCGATGACGTACGAGAACTCGACGCCGAACGGCGCCGACGCGCCGGCACCACCGCCGTGGCTGCAGTTCGCACCGCCTCCCCCGGAGGCCGCACCGGCTCCGCAACCACCGTCGGCACCGGCGCCACCGCCCTCGTCGAAAGACGGCCTAGACACCGCTTTACCGCCGATCCCCGGCCACACCCAGCCGAAGGCCACGGCGCCGCCCGGCCACGACGCACCGCGTCCACCCGAGACGAATCCCGCTGGCCGCACCACGCCCGCGACCGCCGGTCGGTACACGCCACCGCCGGTTCCGCCCGCGCCCGAGCCGGGCCGGTTCCCCGCTACGAATCCGGCAGCCGACCCGTACACGCCTCCGCCCGGACCGCCCATCCACGCCGGGCCCACTCCCCCGTTCGACCAGTCATCCCCACCGGCACCTCACCTGCCTCCGTCGTTCCCGGAGTCCGGAGCCCACGTCCCGGCCCGCCCCGCCGGCCCGCCGATGGTGAACAGTCAGATGCCGCCGGGACAGTTCGGCCCGGGCACCGGCCCCGCACCCGCATATCCGGGTCAGCCGATGCCTGCGGGTTACGGCCCGCCACCGGGCGGACCGTCGCTGGACGAGGTCGCATTGATCCGCAAGGCGCGTCGTGCACCGAGCCGCGGATGGCGACGAGCGGTCCACACCCTGTCGGCCGGCGCCATCAACCCCGGTGAGTCACAGGGCGACATCGCCCATCAGCAGCTCCTCGAACGCGTGAACCGGCCCGTGCGGGGCGACTATCGGATCGCGGTGCTGTCGCTGAAGGGCGGCGTCGGCAAGACGACGACCACCGTCGGCCTCGGCTCGACCTTCGCGTCCCTGCGCGGTGACCGGGTGATCGCCGTCGACGCCAACCCCGACCTCGGCACGCTCGCCCAGCGGATCCCGCAGCAGACGCGGTCCACGGTCCGCGATCTGCTCGCCGATCAGAACGTGTACCGCTACTCCGATGTCCGGGCTCACACATCCCAGGCACCTAGCCGCCTGGAAGTGCTTGCCTCCGAACGTGATCCGGCGGTGGCCGAGGCGTTCAACGAGGAGGAGTACCGCGGGGTCGTCACCATCCTCCAGCGGTTCTACAACATCATCATCACCGACTGCGGCACCGGTCTGAGCCACTCGGCGATGAACGGTGTCCTCGACCTCGCCAACACGATCATCCTGGTCAGCTCGCCGGCGCTCGACGGTGCACGCAGCGCCGGTGCGACCCTGGACTGGCTCGAGGCCCACGGTTTCGGGCACCTCGTGTCGCGGGCCGTCGTTGTGCTGAGTTCGTCGCGTCCCGGGTCGTCGACCATCGACACCGATCAGCTGGGCCAGCACTTCCTGACCAGGTGCCGTGCGGTCCACAAGATCCCGTTCGACGACCATCTCGCGGAGGGCGCCGACGTCGACCTCGAGCTGATGTCGAAGGACGCCAAGCGGTCGTTCGTCGAGCTCGCGGCCACCATCGCCGACGATTTCTCGGGTACCACGCTGCCGCGGGAAGATCCCTACCTCGGATAGATCGGGGTCTCACGTCGCTTCTGGCGGGACCTGTTTCTCCGACGGGGCCGAGTCCACCGGCACGACGGCGCGTTGCCGTCGTCGCGTCTCCCGCCAGCGCCGCGCCGCGTGCACGAACATCGGCACCACGACCGTGAAAACAGATCCGATGATGAGGATCTCGATGTTGTCGCGGACGACCGGCACGTTGCCGAGCAGGTAGCCCGCCAGGATTATCCCGCCCGCCCAGACGAAGCTACCCAGAACGCTGAACAGCGTGAACACACGGTGCGACATCCCGCTGAAGCCCGCGACGAGTGGCGTCAGCGTTCGGACGATCCCGATGAACCGGCCGAAAAACACCGTCAGCGGACCGAATCGGTCGAAGAAGGCGTTGGTCTTCACCACATATTCGGGACCGATGCTCCGCATCATCCGGCCCTCGACGACACCGCGACCCAGCCGTCGACCGATGAGGTAGCCGCACTGGTCCCCCGCCACCGCGGCCAGCGCCACCAGGGGAATGACCAGCCAGACCGGTGCGAACGGGTCGGGTTGCGCGGCGAAGACACCCGCGGTGAACAGGAGCGAGTCACCGGGGAAGACGACACCGACCAGCAATCCGGTCTCGACGAAGACCAGGACGCACAGACCGACCAGGCCACCGGTGGCCACGAAGGATTCGACATCGAACGGATTCATCAGCGCCAACAGTAGTGGTTCGCGCAGGTGAGACGGTTGTTCGGACCGGACCAACAGATGAATTCCGGTGGAGGTCCGGGCGACGGCCGGCCTGGTCATCCGTCCCACTCACATACCGGCGCGCGACCTCCCACGAGATGGGGTTTACTCGAGGAAAGCAGCACACCTCGAGCAAGAAGGGGGAACCACAGTGCAGTCCAAGACCCCCGGTCCGTCGAAGACACCAGGCCCGTCCTTGCGACCCGTCACCGACACCGACGTCCGCGTCGAGTACCACACGATCCACGGCTACCGTCGCGCCTACCGGATCGCCGGCAGCGGTCCCGCCCTGCTGCTCATCCACGGCATCGGCGACAACTCGTCGACGTGGGATGAGGTCATCCCGATCCTGGCCCAGCACTACACGGTCATCGCGCCGGATCTCCTCGGCCACGGCCTTTCCGACAAACCCCGGGCCGACTACTCGGTCCCGGCTTTCGCCAACGGGATGCGCGATCTCCTCGTCGTCCTGGGGCACTCCAAGGTCACCGTCGTCGGGCACTCACTCGGCGGCGGTGTGGCGATGCAGTTCTGCTATCAGTTCCCGCGGTTCGTCGAGCGCCTGGTCCTCGTCGCCGCCGGCGGCGTGACCAGGGAGGTCAACCCCGCCCTGCGCCTGATCTCCCTACCAGTCGTCCACCAGGCCCTGTCGGCACTCCGAATCCCGGGCGTCGTACCCGGACTCCGGGCCGCCGCGAAGGCCGCCGCGGCCGCCCCGGTACTCCCGTTCGCGCCGGCGAGCACCACACCCAGGCGCCTTCTCGCCGATCACGAGGACCTGATGCGCGTCCTGGGCGGCCTCGCCGACCCGACGGCATGTTCGGCGTTCCTGCGAACACTGCGAGCCGTGGTCGACTGGCGCGGACAGTCGGTCACGATGCTCGACCGCAGCTACCTCACCGAACGCCTCCCCGTGCTGCTCGTATGGGGTGACGAGGACATCGTCATCCCGTATCACCACGCCGAACTCGCGCATTCGGCGATTCCGCACTCCGAACTCGAAACCTTTGTCGGCTCCGGACATTTCCCGTTCCACGACGATCCGGAACGCTTCTGCCGAGTGGTCATCGACTTCATCTCGCGGCACGAGCCCATCGTGTTCGACCCGCTGAACTGGCGTCATCTGATGTCCGAGGGAGCACATCCCGAGCAGTTCACCGGCGACGAGGACACGGTCGAGGAGGTACTCGAGGCGTTCGAAGACGAACGCAATGCGACCTGAGCGAGCACACCGCCGTCCCGTGTCGGAGGTCTGTGCCACCATGGGTCCATGACCTACCCGGGTGGCGGGCCCGACGGCACCACGCCGTTCCCGCACCAACGTTCCGAGTACGACTCGAGCCCCGGTTTCGCCGTGCCCGGCTACGGTGCGCCACAGTCGGATCCGACTCAGTACCAGTACGGCGCGGCACCGATCCCCGAGCAACCGCTCGTCGTGATCGGCGACATCACGTGCACCCAGAACTTCGTCATCACGCCTTCGGGCACCTGTCCGATCTCCGGTACCCAGTGGACCGTCACCGACATGTCCGTGTCGACCGAACGGATGTCACAGACCGGTCTGGTACTGGCCATCGTGGGGTTCTTCATGGTGTGCTTTCTCAGCCTGCTGTTCCTGCTGATGAAGGAACGCAGTACCAGCGGCTACATCCAGGTGATCGTGCGCGGCGCGGGCGGCTTCCTGCACGTCACCAACATCCCGGCGTTTTCGCCGGTCACCATGGGTGACGTCTCGGGTCGCGTCAACTACGCCCGCACGCTGGCCGCGATGGCCTGACCGCACGACCACCGAGCACGCTCGACACCACGCAGGACCATACCGAGGAGGACGACCCCGATGACCAGTCCGGAGAACCCCGGAGACAAGCCGTACGACCCGTTCGTGAAACAGCCCCCGCCTGCGGAGACCTCCCAGAACGGCGGCCCGGCCCACGGCACCGACCCCAACGCGGGATACGCGGCACCGCCGTCTCCCGGTGCGCCCGAGGGCTACCAGTCACCGCAGGGGTATGACGCCCAGCAGCAGTACGGCACCTCGCCGCAGTACGGTTCCGCTCAATACGGAGCACCTCAGTACGGAGCACCTCAGTACGGTGCACCCCAGTACGGGGCACCCCAGTACGGGGCACCGGCTGGCTACGGATATCCCGGCGCACCGGACCCCACCGCTCCGTACGGTCGCGATCCCGCGACCGGCGAACCGCTGTCGGACAAGTCGAAGCTCGTCGCGGGTCTGCTCCAGATCTTCCTCGGCTCGCTCGGCGTCGGCCGCTTCTACATCGGCGACAACACCATCGGCGGTATCCAGCTCGGTCTGACCATCATCGGCTACATCACCGCGATCTTCCTGATCGGGTTCGTGCTGATCTTCGGCGTGGCGATCTGGGCCCTCGTCGACGGCATCATGATGCTGACCGGCAGCGTCCGGGACAAGAACGGCCTCAAGCTCGGGAACTGACCCTTCGATACGCTCCGGGGCTACTCAGGGAGCAGGGCTACCTCAGCCGCCGCAGCAACCGGTGGATCCGCGCACGTCGCGGGTCACCGTGTTGCGGGCGGCTAGTTCGTCGTCGGCCGGATAGTCGACGCCAACCAGACACAGTCCGCGGGCCTCCGCCACCGGAACCTGCGGGCTGCGCACCTTCTCCGAGAGAAGTCCTCGACACCAGTCGATGCCGCGCCGGCCGTCGCCGACGCTCGCGACGGCACCCACCAGCGACCGCACCATCGACCAGCAGAACGCATCCGCAGTGACCTCACCGACGAGGACACCGTCCGGGTCGCGGGTCCACTCGAAACGCTGGAGGTCGCGGATCGTCGTCGCGCCCTCGCGTCGACGGCAGAAGGCGGCAAAATCGTTCAGCCCCAACAACTCCGACGACGCGGCATTCATCGTTCGCACATCGAGCGGTCGGCGCCACGTCGCCGTGGTCCGGGCCACCACGGGTTCCGGGCCCCAGCGCGAATCGTCCAGGCGGTACCGGTAGTGGCGTCGTAGCGCGGAGAACCGCGCATCGAATGCGTCAGGTACCACCCGGACTTCTTTCACCCGGATGTCATCCGGGCACATCTTCGCCAGTCGACCGACGAGGGTCGACGGGTCCCCGCCGATCGACCGGGTCTCCAGCGCCGAGGCCGGGATGACGGCGTGCGCGACCTGCCCCGTCGCATGCACACCGGCGTCGGTCCGCCCGGCCACCGTCAGCCGGACCGGCACCCGCAGGATCGTCGACAACCGGGTCTCGAGTTCCTCGCACACACTGCGCTGACCGATCTGCCGTGCCCATCCGGCGAAATCGGTGCCGTCGTAGCCGAGGTCGAAGCGCAGACGACAGAACCCGCCGGCACCGGAATCCGGGCCGACGGGTTCGGTCAGCAGTTCTCGACTCAGTCGACTACTTCTTGTCGTCGTCTGTGTCGGACGAAGCGGGGTCGGTCGCCTCTTCCGCCTCCACGGCGGTGGCGGCGGTCGACTCGTCGTCGACGGCCTCGGCGACAGCTTCGGCGTTGGCGACCTCGGCGTCGGTGGCGTCGGCCTCGACAGCCTCCACCACGTTCTCGGTCTCCGCAGCCTTCTTCGAGGCGGCGACGCGGGTCGCGCGCGAAGCCTCGCTCGACGCGGTGGTCTCGCGCACCAGCTCGATCACGGCCATGGGGGCGTTGTCACCCTTGCGCGGCAGCGTCTTGATGATGCGGGTGTAACCACCGTTGCGATCGGCGAAGAACGGGCCGATCTCGTCGAACAGCGTGTGCACGACGTCCTTGTTGCGGATGTCCTTCAGCACCTCACGACGGTTGGCCAGCTTGCCGGCCTTGGCGTGGGTGATGATCTTTTCCGCGTACGGGCGCAGGCGCTTGGCCTTTGCTTCGGTGGTGGTGATGCGGCCGTGCTCGAAGAGCGAGGTGGCGAGGTTCGCCAGCATCGCTTTCTGGTGGCTGGCCGACCCGCCGAGGCGGGCACCCTTGGTGGGCTTGGGCATTGTCTTCTCCTAGGAGGACTCCCGATCGCTCGAGCGGGAAGTCAGGGTTTGGGCGAGCGTGACAGCTTGCCGCGGCGACGCGACTAGAGCTGTTCGGTTTCGGCGAAATCCTCACCGGAATCGGCGTCGAACGACGCGTCTTCCGACCACGTACCGGTGGCGGGGTCGTAACCGGCGACCTGCGACGGATCGAAGCTGGCCGGACTGTCCTTGAGGGACAGGCCGAGCGCGTGCAGCTTGACCTTGACCTCGTCGATCGACTTCTGGCCGAAGTTGCGGATGTCGAGCAGATCCGACTCGGTCCGGGCAACCAGCTCGCCGACGGTGTGAACACCCTCGCGCTTGAGGCAGTTGTACGAACGGACGGTCAGCTCGAGATCCTCGATCGGCAGGCTGAACGACGCGATGTGGTCGGCCTCCGCCGGAGACGGCCCGATCTCGATGCCCTCGGCCTCGACGTTGAGCTCCCGGGCGAGCCCGAAGAGCTCCACCAGGGTCTTGCCCGCCGACGCCAGCGCGTCACGCGCGCTGATCGAGTTCTTGGTCTCCACGTCGAGCACGAGCCGATCGAAGTCGGTGCGCTGCTCGACACGGGTGGCCTCGACCTTGTAGGTCACCTTGAGCACCGGCGAGTAGATCGAGTCGACCGGGATACGGCCGATCTCGGCACCCGACGCCTTGTTCTGCACGGCCGGCACGTAGCCGCGGCCCCGCTCGACGACGAGCTCGATCTCGAGCTTGCCCTTGTCGTTCAGGGTTGCGATGTGCAGATCGGGGTTGTGCACGGTGACACCGGCCGGGGGCACGATGTCGGCGCCGGTGACGGTGCCCGGACCCTGCTTGCGCACGTACATGGTGACCGGCTCGTCCTCGTCCGAGGAGACCACGAGGCCCTTGAGGTTCAGGATGATGTCGGTGACGTCTTCCTTGACCCCGGGGACGGTGGTGAACTCGTGCAGGACACCGTCGATCCGGATGCTGGTGATCGCAGCACCCGGGATCGAGCTGAGCAGAGTACGACGCAGCGAGTTACCGAGGGTGTAACCGAAGCCCGGCTCGAGCGGTTCGATGACGAACTTCGACCGGTTCTCGGCGATGACTTCCTCGGTGAGGGTGGGTCGCTGTGAGATGAGCATTTCGTTTTCTCCTTTGGCCGCCCGCTATATGACGGCCTCGAGGGTGAACCGAACAGCAGGTAGCTGTCGGGCTGGTCTTGCTCGAGGAACTACTTGGAGTAGAACTCGACGATGAGCTGTTCCTGCAGCGGGACCTCGATCTGAGCGCGCTCGGGCACCGAGTGCACGAGGATGCGCAGGGTCGAGGGCACGACCTGGAGCCAACCCGGGACCGGACGATCGCCGACGAGCTCCTTGGCGATCTGGAACGGGACGGTCTGCAGCGACTTCGGACGGACGTCGATGATGTCGTACTGGCTGACGCGGTAGCTGGGGACGTCGACCTTCACACCGTTGACGGTGAAGTGGCCGTGGCTGACCAGCTGGCGAGCCTGACGACGGGTCCGCGCGATGCCCGAGCGGTACACGACGTTGTCGAGACGGGTCTCGAGCAGCTTCAGCAGTTCGTCACCGGTCTTGCCGGTGCGACGATTCGCCTCCTCGAAGTAGCGACGGAACTGCTTCTCCATCACTCCGTAGGTGAAGCGGGCCTTCTGCTTCTCCTGCAGCTGCAGGAGGTATTCGCTCTCCTTGATCCGCGAGCGGCCGTGCTGGCCGGGCGGGTAGGGGCGACGCTCGAACGCAGCGTCTCCACCGATCAGATCGACGCGAAGACGACGAGACTTCTTAGTTGCGGGGCCGGTATAACGAGCCATGTTTCTCTGTTCCTCCCTTTCCCGCTAGACCCGACGCCGCTTGGGCGGACGGCAACCGTTGTGCGGCTGCGGGGTGACATCGGAAATGGTGCCGACCTCGAGGCCGGCTGCCTGCAGGGAGCGGATGGCGGTCTCGCGACCCGAGCCCGGTCCCTTGACGAACACGTCGACCTTCTTGACGCCGTGTTCCTGGGCCTTGCGCGCAGCGTTCTCGGCCGCGAGCTGAGCCGCGAACGGGGTGCTCTTGCGCGAGCCCTTGAAACCGACGTGGCCCGACGACGCCCAGCTGATGATGTTTCCGCTGGGGTCGCTGATCGACACGATGGTGTTGTTGAACGTCGACTTGATGTGTGCGTGGCCGTGCGGGACGTTCTTCTTATCGCGACGGCGGGTGCCCTTCTTGGGGCCTGCGCTACGTGACTTCGGAGGCATTACTTCTTCTTCCCGGCGATGGTCTTCTTCGGGCCCTTGCGAGTGCGGGCATTGGTCTTGGTGCGCTGTCCACGGACGGGCAGGCCACGACGGTGGCGCAGACCCTGGTAGCAGCCGATCTCGATCTTGCGACGGATATCGGCCTGCACCTCGCGACGCAGGTCACCCTCGACCTTCACCGAGGCTTCGATGTACTCACGCAGCTTCGAGACGTCTGCGTCAGTGAGATCCTTCGCGCGGAGGTCGGGGCTGAGGCCCGTTCCCGCGAGGATCTCCTTGGAGGTGGTGCGTCCAACTCCGTAGATGTAGGTCAGTGCGATCTCCAGCCGCTTTTCGCGGGGGAGATCCACACCAGCAACACGTGCCATGTGGCGGATTTCCTTTTCGATGTCCAGAGGTCTTCTCCCAGTCCGTCCCGTGAGCTGTGTGCGGACCGTGTGTCCACACCTCGCGGGCTCCGGCCTCTGATCCGGAGGTAGGCGGTGACTCGTCTGTCGCCGCTGGTGCTGAGAGGTCTTCTGATATTCGGTTGTCGTTCTTCAGTTGTTCTGACTCAAGCGACCCGGAGGGGTGCGCGTGATCAGCCCTGACGCTGCTTGTGACGCAGGTTCTCGCAGATCACCATGACCCGACCGTTGCGGCGGATCACCTTGCACTTCTCGCAGATCGGCTTGACGCTCGGCTGAACCTTCACGTCAATCTCTCCTGCTCGGCTCGCCCGCGCGCACGCCGAAACGCGGCCGTACACGTGGGTGTCGGTCTCCTCCCAGACGGATGTCGGGGAAGTCTTCTCCCGGCGGCGCCGGGAAAGTCTTACTTGTAGCGGTACACGATCCGCCCACGACCGAGGTCGTAGGGCGAGAGTTCCACGACGACCCGATCCTCGGGCAGGATGCGGATGTAGTGCTGCCGCATCTTGCCGCTGATGTGGGCGAGAACCTTGTGTCCGTTCTCCAGCTCAATACGAAACATCGCATTGGGCAGGGGTTCGATCACTCGACCCTCGACCTCGATGGCCCCGTCTTTCTTCGCCATGTCCTCCGCGATCCTGGCCGTTTCCGCGACACCCGGATGGTGCTGCGTCGTTGGCCCGGTTGAATCAGTGTTTGTCCGTTAGGGTGTGGGCACCGGTCCGCAAGGACCTGCACCCGGTGCGAGCGTCTCCGGATCCGCGTGGGGGCACGCGAACACCGGCACGCGAGACGCACCGACGATCTATGTTACGCGAACTGCGAGAACAGTCCAAATGCGTGCCGATCTACCCGGCCATCCACATGGTTCGGACACGAGACCACGATTTCGGCACGACCGTACTGGCAGACTGTTGCCCATGCTGGCATTTCTGGTCCGCACCGTGTGCACCGCGGTGGCGTTGTGGGTGGCGACGCTGATCGTCCCGGGCATCGAGTTCGTCGGCGGGTCGACGACGGCCGAGAAGATCGGGATCGCACTGGTCGTGGCCGTGATCTTCGGCGTCCTCAACGCCTTCGTGAAGCCGATCGTGCAGATCATCTCGATCCCCTTCTACATCCTGACGCTGGGGCTCATCCACATCGTGATCAATGCATTGATGTTGGAGATCACCGCGTGGATCACCCGCAACACCACGCACTGGGGTCTCGAGGTCGACGACTTCTTCTGGTCGGCCATCTTCGGCGCGATCGTCGTCTCGGTCGTGGGCTGGCTACTCGCGCTGCTGATGCGGGACCCGGTCGATCGATGAGCGCCGCGAGGAAGACCCTCGAGGGCCTCAGACGCCTCGGGGGCGTGGCCGTCGCCGTCCCGGCGCTGTCTCTCACGCTCGCCGCGTGCGGCAGCGACGCGGCCGTCGATCAGGAACGGTCGGTCACCGTCGTCGGCTCCGGACAGGTCAGCGGCGCCCCCGACACATTGCGCGCCGACATCGGCGTCGAGTCGACGGCCGGCGACGTGACCACCGCGGTGAACGAGACGAGCGAGAAGATCCGCGCGGTCACCGACGCGATCGTCGGCGCCGGTGTGGAACGCAAGGACGTGGCCACCCAGCAGGTCTCGGTCACCCCGCAGTACTCGAGCCCGGTCCCCGGCGGTTCCGGTCAGATCAGCGGATATGTGGCGACCAACTCCATCCGGGTCACCATCCGCGACATCTCCACGGCCTCGACGATCCTGAGCGCGGCCGCCACCGCGGGCGGCGACAACACCCGGATCAGCAATGTCGCCTTCGCCATCGACGACGATTCTCAACTCCTCGAGGAGGCCCGGGAAACGGCGTTCAACGACGCCCGGGGGCGCGCCGAGCAGTACGCCTCGCTGGCCGGCGACGATCTCGGCAAGGTCCTGACCGTCAAGGAGACGACCAGCGGCCAGGAGCAGCCCGCCTCCCCCGGTTCGTTCGAGCGCGATGTCGCCGCAGCCCCCGTCCCCATCGAACCCGGCGAGCAGGAGCTGACCTTCACGGTCACGGTGACGTTCGCGCTCAACTGAGCTCGTTCGACGTGATGCGCACCCGAATTGCCCGGTGCGCGAAGAATCTTCGCCACGGATCGACAACAGCTGGGTCACAACCCGATAACACCGCCGGAACGCGGTTTCTACCGTGAGGGGGGCCGGGGAATAGGAGAGCGGAGTCTAGCGAAGGAGATTGTCATGACGGGTATCCGAGTACGCGCACTCACCGCCACCGGTGTCGCCGCAGCGGCCGCACTGGTCGCGACCCTGGGGGTCACCGCGCCGGCCGACGCCGCCGAGACCAAGTCGCTGAAGGTCTCCGGCGAACTCGAGATCGCGCCGGACCTCGAGATCCTCGAGATCACGGCCGAGGGCACCACCGACGCGGAGGGCAAGACCACCGGAACCTACGTCGCGACCCTGCTGGCCGGTGACGACGACAATCCCCTCCCGTTCAAGGTGAAGGGACCGATCACGTGCATCCACACCGAGGGCAACACGGCGTCGCTGGTGTACCCGATCACCGGCACCGAGCCCAACCTCGTCCCCGCTCCGCTGAAGGACGCACTCGCGGTGCAGATCACCGTACGCAAGGGCGCAGGCGAGGACGACAACAAGGTCGGGGTGAACGGCCCGGCACCCACCGCCTCCTTCCGTGGATGCAAGCCCGCGGCCACCCCGTACGAGTTCGACGGGGACATCGAGATCAGGTAGCTCTCCGGGTCTCCCCTGTCGCGAAAGAGCCACGCGCGCCTGGCATCCTGGACCGGTGCGAGCCGTCATCCAGCGAGTCAGTCAAGCCCGCGTGAGCGTCGACGGCGAGGTCGTCGGCGAACTCGACATCCCGGCCGGCGGTTCGGGCCTGGTCGCGCTCGTCGGCGCCACCCACGACGACACCGCCGACCATGCCGCGAAGCTGGCTGACAAGATCTGGCGGTTGCGGATCTTCAACGGCGACGACGGCCCCGAGAAAGCCGCCGCCGACATCGACGCCCCGATCCTGGTCATCAGCCAGTTCACCCTGTACGCCAACACCGCCAAGGGACGACGCCCGTCCTGGAACGCCGCGGCCCCGGGCCCGGTGGCCGAGCCGCTGGTCGACGCGGTCGCCGACGCCCTGCGCGCCGCCGGGGCAACCGTCGCCACCGGCCGGTTCGGAGCGAACATGCAGGTGAGCCTGGTCAACGACGGACCGGTCACCCTGATTCTCGACGTCTGACGACTAGGGTCGAACCGTGGGACGAATAACCGCACGCCGGCGCGTCACCCGCATCCGACGCGATGCGGCCCCGACGCAGCGTGCCGACACCCTCGCCGTCGAGGAACCGTTGGAGATCCGCGTGGGCGGTCGACAGCTGAGCGTCACCATGCGTACCCCCGGCCACGATTTCGAACTCGTGGCCGGATACCTCGTCTCCGAGGGTCTCATCATCGCCGGCAGCGACTACTCCACCGCGCGGTACTGCGCGGGTACCGACTCCACCGGCGCGAACACCTACAACGTCGTCGACGTCTCGCTGGCCGCCCACGTTCGGCCGCCCGCATCCGGCGTCGTCCGCCACAACACCATGACCAGTGCCTGTGGTGTCTGCGGGAAGGACAGCATCGAGTCCGTCCACACCGCGTCGGCCCACGACCCGGCGGCCGACACCTTGACCGTCGACGTCGACACGCTGCTGGGTCTCCCCGACCGTCTACGCGTCGAGCAGGACGTCTTCGACAAGACCGGCGGGCTCCACGCGGCGGCGCTCTTCGACGCCGACGGCGAACTGCTCGTCGTCCGTGAGGACGTGGGCCGGCACAACGCCGTCGACAAGGTCGTCGGCTGGGCGGTCCTCGCCGACCGACTCCCGTTGACCGGCACCGTCCTCCAGGTTTCCGGCCGGGCGAGCTTCGAACTGGTGCAGAAGGCCGCGATGGCGGGCATCCCGATGCTGAGCGCGGTGTCGGCGCCGTCCTCGCTCGCCGCCGATCTCGCCGACGAGCTCGGCATCACCCTGATCGGGTTCTCCCGCGGCGAGTCGATGGTGGTCTACACGCGGCCGGATCGGGTCGTCGCCGTCGACGAACACGCCGGGATCGTCACGAGTTGAGGTCGTGGCGCAGCGGATCGTCGAGTGCGGCACCGGTGACCGGGTCGAACCAGTAGGTCTCGGAGGGCTCCGGCACCAGACCGACCACGTCACCGACATCGATGGTGCGCCGATGGTCGACGCGAACGACGATACGGCTGTTCCGCAGCGGGACATCGGCACTGCAGTAGACGAACTGTTCGGCGCCGAGTTCCTCGACCAGATCAACCGTCCCGCGCAGCGCCCCGTCGTGCGAGACCGTCGAGACCGTCCACGATTCGGCGCGGAGTCCGACGACCACCTCCGAGGAGTTCGCAGCGGCGAGGACGGAGTCGGGCACCGGTAGGTGTGCCGCGCCCAGACGCACGACACCGTCGTCGATGCGGCCGTTGATCAGACACATCTGCGGCGACCCCATGAACGATGCGACGAACAGATTCGACGGCCTGGAGTAGATCTCCCGCGGAGTGCCCACCTGCTGCAACACACCATGGTCGAGGACGGCCACCCGGTGCCCCATGGTCATCGCCTCGATCTGGTCGTGTGTCACGTACAGCGTCGTGACACCCAGTTCCCGCTGCATCGCGGCGATCTGCGCGCGGGTGCTGACCCGCAGCTTCGCGTCGAGGTTGGACAACGGCTCGTCCATGCAGAAGACCTTGGGACGCCGGACGATCGCACGTCCCATCGCCACCCGCTGCCGTTGTCCCCCCGACAGTTTGGCGGGCTTCCGGTCGAGAAGATGTGCGATGTCGAGCATTTCGGCGACTTCGGCCACACGCTTGCCGGTGTCCGGCTTGCTCATACCGGCATTGCGGAGGGCAAAGCCCATGTTGTCGGCGACCGTCATGTTCGGGTACAGCGCATAGTTCTGGAACACCATTGCGACGTCGCGCGCCTTGGGGGCCATCCCGACGACGTCGACGCCGTCGATCAGGATGGCCCCCGATTCGACCGACTCCAGGCCCGCGACCATCCGGAGGCTGGTCGACTTACCGCAACCCGACGGGCCGACGAGCACCATGAACTCGCCGTCGGCGACGTCGAGATCGAGCGAATCCACCGCGGGTGGTAGGTCGTCGGCGAACCGCCGGGTCGCCGCGTCGAAGGTCACTGAAGCCATGAACTATCGAATCCTGCCCTGTGTCTTGCTGTCAGAGATGGTTACGGGGTGCGTGATCAGTTCGGCAGCTTGGACTTGATCTGTCCGTCGTAGATCCGCTGCAGCTGCTGCTGCACATCGCCGAGGGTCTTGGTGACATCGGCGTTGCGCAGACCGATCTGCTCGTAGCCGGTGCCGATCACCTTGTCGGCGCCGGGCAGGAACACCCGGGCGTAATCCTGCGACTTGGTGTTCGGCAGCTGCTCGATGGCGGTCTTGAAGTTCGGGTTCTCGGCCAGGAACTTCTTCATCGACGGGTCGTCGGCCGCCCCGGTCCGCACCGGCATGTAACCGACGTTCTGCGAGAAGTACGCGGTGTTGGCGGTGTTGGTGAAGAAGTCGATGAACCTGAGCGCGTTCACCTTCCGCTCATCGGAGATCTTCGCCGGGATGGCGAGGCCGGCGCCGCCGGTCGGGCAGCCCTTTGTTCCGTCCGGCGCAGGCAGGAAGGCCGTGCCGAAGCTGAACTTGGCATCCTTGGTGACACCGGAGAGGTCACCGGTCGACGCGATGGTGGACGCGATGATCCCGGCACTGAAGTCGGCGGCGATGTCGTTGGAGATCGCGGCGTACTTGTCCTTGTTGATCGAGTCGGACAGATACTGCGCGGCCTCGATCGTCTTGGGATCGGTGAACTTCAGGTCCCACTGGTCGGAGTAGGCACCACCGAAGGTCCAGGTGGGACCCTCGAAGGTCCAGCCCAGGTAGTCGGTGGCGTTACCCCAGCCGTGGGCCTTCTTGCCCGAGCCGACGACCTGCTGGATCCGCGGACCCCACTCACCGAACTCCTGCCAGCTGGCCGGACCGCGATCGGGCAGTCCGGCCTTCGCCCACACGTCCTTGTTGTAGTAGAACAGCGGCGTCGACCGGGCGTACGGCAACGCCCAGTGCTGATCATTCCAGTTGTAGTCTTCGACCAGCGAGGCAACATATTCCGAGGTGTTGACGCCGGCCTTGCCGAACAGGTCGTCGAGCGGCGTGATCGCGCCCTGCAGAGCGAAGTTGAACCACCACACATCCGACAGGACGACGATGTCGGGCACCGATCCGCCGGAGAGCGCCGCATTGAACTTCTGGGCGACCTCTTCGTAGTTCTTGCCGCCGTCCACGAGCTTGACCTTGATGTCGGGGTTGGCGGCCTCGAACCGGCTGATCAGTTCCTTCTCCACATCGGCCGATTTACCGGGGTGATTCGACCAGAAGGTGAGGGTGTTGGCGTCTCCGCCGGCGGAATCGCCCCCGCTGTCTCCGGAACCGGCACAGGCGGCCAGAGTGAGACCGGCGGCTGCGGCGGCTGCCGCGGCGAGAAAGCCCCGGCGCGAGAGATCGGTCATGGTGTCATACCCCTTTGTTCGTTGTTCGTCGGATACGTGGAGCCCGTGCTGGTCATCCTTTGACCGCACCGGAGGTCAGGCCCTTGATCATCTGGCGTTGCAGTACCAGGAACACGATCAGGATCGGGAGCATCGCCAGGACGGTCGCGGCCATCACCGGTCCCCAGTTGGTGACGCCGTCGTTGTTCTGCAGCTGCGTGAGACCTACCGGCAGCGTTGCCACCGAGTAGTCGTCGGCCATCAGGAACGGCCACAGGTACTCATTCCATTCGTTGACCAGGGTGATGAGCGCGAATGCGACCATGGTCGGGATCGAGATCGGCAGTACGACCCGCAGCAACAGCCGGACATGACCCGCGCCGTCCATCCGAGCGGCCTCGATGATCTCGGCGGGGATGGACAGAAAGTGGTTGCGCATCAGGAAGGTGCCGAAGGCGACACCGGCGAGCGGGAGGATGATGCCGATGAAGGTGTTCCGGAAGCCGAGTTGCGCGACCAGGGAATAGTTGGTGATGACGGTGATCTGATTGGGCACCATCAGCGCTGCGATGATGAGGATGAACACGACGTTCTTGAAGGGAAACCGCAAGAACACCAGCCCGTAGGCGCTGAGCACGCCCAGGACGAACTTCGCCACGGTCAGGACACACGTGACGATGACGGAGTTCCGCAGGAACTGCCAGAACGGCACGGATGTCGTTGCCTCCGTGTAGTTCTCGGGGTGCCAGCTGGACGGCCACCAGACCGCCGGCTGGACGTAGATCTCGGAGCGGTCCTTGAACGACGCCAGGACGATCCACACCAAGGGCAGCGCCACCACGACCACCACCAGCACCATGGCCGCGTAGCCGCAGGCGGTCACCAGACGATGCCTGCTCACGTCGTTCATCGACTCTCCCGATCCATGACACGCACCTGCGCAACGGTGATCACCAGCAGGACGACGAACATGATGGTCGCGACCGTGGCACCGTAGCCGGCTCGAAAGTTGCGGAACGACTCCTCGTAGACCTGGTAGACCATCGTGGTGGTGCCGTTACCCAGAGGTCCTCCCCGCGTCATCACGTTGATGATGTCGAAGACCTGTAACGAGTTGAGCATCACGGTGATCGACAGGAAGTACGTCGTCGGACGAAGCTGCGGCAAGAGCACCCGGCGGAAATGGGTTGCCGCACTGGCACCGTCGATCTGGGCGGCTTCGTCGAGGTCGACCCGTCGCGCCTGCAACGCGGCCAGGTAGATGACGAACGTGTAGCCGATGTTCTTCCAGAGATAGGTGACCGTCACCATGAACAGTGCCCAGCCGGGCTGCTGGTAGAAGTCCGGTGCCGAGCCGAGGCCGAATCGGGTCATCAGGTCGTTGATGAGACCGAAATGCGGATCGAAGACGAACTGGAACGCGATGCCGATCGCCGCACCGGAGATCACGAACGGCGCGAAAACCACCGAACGCACCAGGTTCCGACCTCGGAGCGCCCGGTCGAGCAGCATGGCGAGCACCAGTCCGATCAGCATGCTCCCCGCCACCGCGACGACGGTGAAGACGACGGTGTTCGAGACGATCGTCCAGGTATCGGAGCGCGTCGCCCACTCCCGGTAATTCGACCACCCGATGAAGGTTGCCCCCGGCGACGAGATGTTCCAGTCGTAGAACGACATTCGGATGTTCTCGATCAAGGGACGGTAGGTGAACACCCCCAAGAGCACGAGATTGGGGCCCACGATCGCCAGAAAGAGCGCATAGGTGCGCCACGGACGTCGGCGCCCCACTTGGGGAAGGACTCGTTCGGTGACCGCGGGCACCCGGGGGAGTATTCAGATCGATTCGGACATCCCGCGAACGAGTCGGGGGTGATCCGGTGACAACTGGGTGTCCGGTGGGTGTCACAACCGGTACGGTCGTCCAGGTCGAGCATACCGGTTGCCGGGCGGCCTACGCCTCCTTGCCGGCCGCCGCGAGCTTGAGCAACTGCCCGGCGGTGGCGTCGGGCAGATAGGCGCGCGATACGGCCAAACCGATGCGGGGAAGATCACCTTCGTCGCGAACAGCCAGGTACACGGGCTCGTAGCGCGGATTGAACTTCTTCTTGAACGTGTGCAACGACCGGAAGCCGTAGTAAGGTTCGAGCGCTGCGCCGAGCGCGTCGAGCAGTTTGTCGAGCGGCTCGGGATCGAAATCCCCGGTGCGGGCCAGCGGCGCACCCGACAGCGAGATGAACTGTGCGCCCTCGTCTTTGAACGCGACAGCCGAGGAGGCGATGAGGTACTCGACGACGGGACCGAAACCGTCGGTCCGCCGCCGCATGATGTCGAGGGTCCAACCCGCAACCCCGCCGCCGGGCCCGTACACGGGGAGCCACGACAGCACACCGTGGACGTTGCCGTCCGGATCGACGGCGAGGGCGACCCGCACCGCGGGGTCCATCGCCTCCTCCACACTGCCGAGCGTGAAACCCATCTCCGGTAAGCCCTTGTCCCCCACCCATTCCTCGGAGATGGCGCGGACCTGGGTACGCACGGCGAAGGACTCGTCGGCGAGGGTCACCATCTTCATCGAGATGTCCTGCTTGCCGGCCTTGTTCATCGCCGACCGCACGTGTTGCCACGGCTTGCCCTTGAACTCGAGGCCGGGCAGGTCGACGATCGTGTCCTCCGCGATCTGCACGCTGAGCCAACCGCGTTCGGTGACGATCTCCGATGTCGACGACCCGATGGAGAACCAGCACGGCGTCGCACCGGATCGCTCCGCGAGCTCGATGAAGGCGTCGACCGCCGCCTTGCCCCGCTCCGGTGCGCACACCGGATCTGCCAGTGCCAGAAGGGTCCCGACGTGGTTCTGGTAGGTGACCACCGACTGCCCCGCGGAATCATCCGCACTGCCGGTGAACTGATAGGAATTGCCGGGCCAGGTCGTCATCCACGACATCGTGCCGCCGCCGTGTTCACGCAGGAGCGCCTTGACCCGGTCGACCGGGTCGGCGTCGGCGTCATCTCCCGCGCCCACATGCCGCACCCGCCACGGGACGGCGAACGCGAACCGGCCGGGGATCAGGATGGCGAGCAACAACGCCCACAGCAATGTGGTTCCCAGTGTCACCGCCCCCTCGGTGGAGACGTCGGTGAAGATGACGAGGACGACCGTCAACACCGTCGCGACGACGTTCACTGCGCCGATCACGACCGCGACCCACCAGGCCCAGCGCTTTCCCCGCCGCAGCTGGTCGGCGATCAGCACGTTGATCACCAGACCGATCAGCATGGTGAACACGGAGGCGTCGCCCGCGTCGGTCGGGCCCAGCGGGCCGTCCCCGGGGAACAGGAAGACCATCAGGTTCGCCGCCGCGATCACCAGCAGCGCGGCACAGCCCAGCATCCGGACCTCACGCCGAGTGCGCGGCATGTAGCCGCGTTCCTTGGTGGCGAAGAACTTCTCCCCGATCACCAGCATGATGACCGCTGCGAGAACGTATTCGACGGAGGCGAGCGTCCCCTGGAACAGGAAGGCGATGGCGACAACCGCACCCATCAGCACACGCACGCGCAGGCGCCACGGTGACCGGACGGTCGCCGAGGCCACCGCGACCGCGGACACGACCAGGGCGCCGACACCGGTCCCCCGCGAATCGGCCAGCTCCTCGGCCCACCGCCAGGAGGTGACCTCGGTCGACAGCAGCCACAGCAGACCGACGGTCAGGAAGCCGGCGACGAGGTGGCCGCCGACGCCGACCAGGATCGCCTTCACGGTGCCCAGTTGCCACTCGGCCCAACCCATTCCGACGATCACGACCACGAACGCGATGACGTACAGCCACGGGCCGGGTTCGACGAAGGCGGAGCTGATCGGCGTCCACCACTTGCCCTCACGCAGAGCGGGCAGACCGAAGGCCACCTCGTGATACCAGGCCTTGTCGTTCGCCCGGCTCCAGAGCGACCCGGTCGCCACCCCGACGACCGCAAGCGCGATGGCGAGCGCGGCGGTGAACGGCAACCGGCGGACAGCAGAGGACCACGACACGTCGAAGTGCATGGTCAACCGTACGACGGCGCGCTGCCCCGCAGTGCCTCCTTGTTCGGCAATGTCCCGTATTCGATGCGCTCCGGGCGATTTCGGCGCACAACTGGACCATGCGTCGGCTGTCCGGGTGGCCCGAGCCCGAGACGTTGGGCGAGCCATGGCGTCTGTTGCCGGAGAGCAACCGCCCACGCCGTGAAAGTATGCCCACCGGGAACCTCGGAGTAGTGGACGTCCATGCCGGCCGCCCGCGCCGCCCGGTACGACGTCACCACCGCCGGCCGTGTGGAACGGTCACCGCGTCCGACGACGAACGCCCCCGCCGACTCGGGGTAGCGCCGGCTCGCCAACAGATGGAGGGGTGTCACCGCCCGGAAGGCCGCCGCGTCGCCCCCGAACGCCGCGTCGACTGTGGTCTTCGTGGAACCGAGAGACGGTTCGGCGTCGCCGGAGAGGTCCAGGAACGTCGGGTACATCCCCGGACGGGTCGTGGCCAGCTGAAGTGCGCACGTGCCGCCGTACGAAAGCCCGCCGATGGCCCACGCCCGCCGGTCCGTCTCGGCGACGGGAAGTGTCCTGCGCGCCCAGCTCGCGACATCGTCGGTCAGATATGTCGCGACCCTCCCCAGCCGGGAATCCAAGCAGAGCGGGTTGCCGAAGATGCTGCCGGTGCCGTCGGCCAGGATCACGATCGGTGCCAGGCCGTCGTGAGCGCTCGCATAGGAGTCCATGGTCGCCGCCAGCCGGCCCCCGAACAGCCAATCCTCCGGCGAACCGGGCTGACCGGCCAGCAAGACCAGGACCGGAAGCCGAGGTGAGACCGGATCGAAGACGGCCGGCGGCAGGTAGACCTTGGCCGGTCTGGCTCGGAAACCCGAAACGCTACCGGGAATCCCGGCCGTCAGAATCCTCCCGTGACGTCCGATGTCGCGGGACGGGCGCCACTCCGGCAGATCGACGACTCGCTGATGGTGAGCGACCTGCGCCACCGAGACGGTCGGGGCACCCTCGTCGTGAATGAGCGCACCGACGGTCGGGTACCAGGCATAGAACGTGTTGACGTGCGAGAGCCCGAGCACGACAGCCAGCACTGCGGCCAGTACGGTCACAGATCTCTGGACGACGCCGCGTCCGGCGACGAGACGGGGCACCGACAGCAGCAGGCCGAGAACGCCGGCCGCACCCCATGCGCACACCGCCACGGGAACCGATTCGCCCCAGGAATGTTCGATGAAACGACGCACCAGCAGGGCCAGCACGACTGTCACGGCAATTGTCACCGGAACCACCACGAACAGATGGCGCTTCCGGGGCGAGAGAATCAGCCAGAGGACCGCGACCACACCGAGGACCGTCACCGTCAGCGGAATCCAGCCGCCGATGATCGACAGACCTACGGCATCACCCATCGCCATGGACCTCCCCAGCAGATGACCCGGCCAGGTTAGCACTGCGGGACGCCGGCAGCGGGGGGCCGATGGCGGCGTTCAACACCCAGAGGGCGAGAACCTCATTCCGGGCGGGGAGTCAGAATCCGCGGACCGTCGGCGGTGACCGCGACCGTGTGTTCCCAGTGGGCGGCGCGAGATCCGTCGTCGGTGACGACCGTCCAATCGTCGGAGAGGACAGTGGTGTCCACGGTGCCGAGAGTCAGCATCGGCTCGATCGCGAGCGTCGACCCGATCACCAGCAGCGGGCCCTTGCCCGGCGCGCCCTCGTTCGCGAGGAACGGGTCCATGTGCATCTCCCGGCCGATGCCGTGACCGCCGTACCCGTCGACGATGCCGAAGGGACGGCTGAACTTCTCCTCGGCGGCGCGGGTACCGAGTTCGATCGCATGGGAGATGTCGGTCAGGCGGGCGCCGTCGACCATGGCGGCGATACCGGCCTCCATCGAGAGCCTGGTGGCCTCGGACAGCTCCGCATCGGCCTGCGACAGCTCTCCGACACCGAAGGTCCAGGCCGAGTCGCCGTGCCAGCCGTCGAGGACCGCACCACAGTCGATGGACACCAGATCGCCTTCGGCGAGAACGACATCGGCCGACGGGATTCCGTGGACCACGACCTCGTTCACCGAACTGCAGATCGATCCCGGGAAGCCGTGGTAGCCCTTGAAGGACGGCACGGCCCCGGCTTCGCGGATCACCGTCTCGGCGACCTCGTCGAGATCGAGGGTGCTCACCCCCGGCTTCGAGGCGGCGCGAACGGCCACCAGGGCTGCTCCGACGACCGCGCCCGCCGCCGCCATCGCATCCAGCTCGCCGGCAGAGCGGAACGGGACGCGCTTACGTTTACGAAAGCCCATGAGCGGACGCAGTCGGCGGGACGTCAGGAAACGCCGGCGCCGAGAGCGCTCAGCACACGCTGGTGGACATCCTGGATGTCGCCCACCGCGTCGATGGTCTTGACCTGATCGCCGTAGTAGTCGAGCAGGGGCGAGGTCTCCTTGGTGTAGACGTCCATCCGGTTGCGGATGACCTCTTCGGTGTCGTCGGCGCGACCACGGGCCAGCATGCGCTCCACGACGACGTCGGTGTCGACGACGAAGGACAGCACGGCGTCGAGCGAGGCGTCGAGGTTGGCCAGGATCTCCTTGAGCGCGTCGGCCTGCTCGGTCGAACGCGGGAATCCGTCGAGGATGAAGCCCTTGGTCGCATCCGGCTCGCTCACGCGCGCACGGACCATGTCGACGGTGATCTCGGACGGGACCAGGTTGCCTGCGTCGAGGTACTTCTTGGCCTCGATGCCGACCGGGGTGCCCTGGGAGATGTTGGCGCGGAACAGGTCACCGGTGGAGATGTGCGGGATGCCGAGGGCTTCGCTCAGCAGTTCCGCCTGGGTGCCTTTACCTGCGCCGGGGGGGCCGAGAATAACGAGTCTCACTTGAGGAATCCTTCGTACTTGCGTTGCATCAACTGACTGTTGATCTGTTTCATCGTGTCCAGACCCACACCGACCATGATCAACACGGCCGTGCCCCCAAATGGCAGGTTCTGGACGTTGCCGCTGTTACCGATCTCGAGGAACAGGTTCGGCAGCACCGCGATGATACCGAGGTAGATCGAGCCCGGCAGAGTGATGCGGCTGAGCACGTAGCCCAGGTACTCCGCGGTCGGGGCGCCCGGCCTGATGCCCGGGATGAAGCCACCGTACTTCTTCATCTCGTCGGCGCGTTCCTCCGGATTGAACGTCACCGCCACGTAGAAGTACGTGAAGAAGATGATCATCAGGAAGTAGACCGCGATGTAGACCCCGTTGCTGGGATCGGTCAGGTACCTGGTGACGTATTCCTGCCAGGTCGACTGCGTGCCGTCGGTGCTGCGCGTCAGTTCGACGATCAGCTGCGGCAGGTACAGCAGCGACGAGGCGAAGATGACCGGGATGACGCCGGCCTGGTTCACCTTCAGCGGCAGGTAGGTCGACGACCCGCCGTACATCTTGCGGCCGACCATGCGCTTGGCGTACTGCACCGGGATGCGGCGCTGACCCTGCTCGATGAAGACGACGCCGGCCACGATGATCAGCGCGGCGACACACACCAGCGCGAAGACGAGTCCGCCGCGGGAGTTCAGGATGGTGCGACCCTCGGCCGGGATGCGAGCGGCGATACCGGCGAAGATCAGCAGCGACATGCCGTTGCCGATGCCGCGTTCGGTGATGAGCTCGCCGAACCACATGACGACACAGGCGCCGGCGGTCATGACGAGCACGATGATCGCGAGACCGAAGATGCTCGAGTCGTTGAGGACCTCACCGCTGGTCGCACAGGACTGCGGGAGGAGCTGACCGCGGTCGGCGAGGGCGACGATGCCGGTCGACTGGAGAAGTGCCAGCGCCACAGCCAGATAACGCGTGTACTGCGTCATCTTGGCCTGACCGGCCTGGCCTTCCTTGCGCAGCTGCTCGAACCGTGGGATGACCACCGTGAGCAACTGGACGATGATGGACGCCGTGATGTACGGCATGATGCCGATCGCGAACACCGACAGCTGCAGGAGCGCGCCGCCGGAGAACAGGTTGATCAGGGAGTAGACCGAGCTCGACTCACCGTTCGAGACCTCGTCCAGACATGCCCGCACGGCCTGGTAGTCCACGCCGGGCGACGGCACGGTCGCACCGAGGCGATACAGGACGATGATGCCGAGAACGAAGAGGATCTTCTTCCTCAGGTCCGGCGTCCGTATGGCCGCGAAGAGGGGGGAAAGCACTAACTCCTCCTAGGAACGACCACGCGAGGTCTGTGTTCCGGGTCGGTGGCGACCCGATCCCCCGTGTGCTCGGCAGTCGACAATGTTCGGGATGCGGCGATCTGTGCGGATGCGGCAGACAACGTCTGAAACTCTAACAGTGACGCCGAAACGCCCCGGTCGGGCGGCAGCTCTGCTGCCGCCCGACCGCGGGTCTGTTCCGTCAGAGTTCGGTGACGCTGCCTCCGGCAGCGGCGATCTTCTCCTTGGCGGAGGCGGTGAACTTGTCGGCGGTGATGTCGACCTTGACCGACAGGTCGCCGTCGCCGAGCACCTTCACCAACTTGTTCTTGCGCACCGCGCCGGCTGCGACGAGCTCGTCGACGCCGATGGTGCCGCCCTGCGGGAAGAGGCGCGCGATGTCGCCGACGTTGACGACCTGGTACTCGATCCGGTTGCGGTTGGTGAAGCCCTTGAGCTTCGGCAGCCGCATGTGGATCGGCATCTGGCCACCCTCGAAACCGGCCGGCACGTTCTTGCGCGCCTTGGTGCCCTTGGTGCCGCGGCCCGCGGTCTTACCCTTGGATCCCTCACCGCGACCCACGCGGGTCTTGTCGGTCTTCGACCCCGGTGCGGGGCGAAGGTGATGGAGTTTGATGGTCATTGCTTAAACCTCTTCGACTGTCACGAGGTGACGAACCGCGTTGATGAGGCCGCGGTTGATCGGCGTGTCCTCGCGGGTGACGGTCTGGCGGATGCCCTTCAGTCCGAGGGTCCGCAGGCTGTCACGCTGGTTCTTCTTGGTACCGATGGTGCCCTTGACCTGAGTGATCTTCAGCTCTGCCATGATCAGACTCCCTGTCCTGCGCGAGCGCGCAGCATACCGGCCGGAGCGACGTCCTCGATCGGCAGACCGCGGCGGGCCGCGACCTCCTCGGGACGCTGCAGCATCTTGAGAGCGGCGACGGTGGCGTGGACGACGTTGATGGCGTTGTCGGAGCCGAGGCTCTTGGCGAGGACGTCGTGGACGCCCGCGCACTCGAGCACGGCACGCACCGCGCCACCGGCGATCACACCGGTACCGGGGCTGGCCGGGCGCAGCATGACGACACCGGCAGCGGCCTCACCCTGAACCGGGTGGGTGACGGTGCCACCGATCAGCGGCACGCGGAAGAAGTTCTTGCGAGCCTCTTCGACGCCCTTCTGGATCGCGGCCGGGACTTCCTTGGCCTTGCCGTAGCCGACGCCGACCATGCCCTGGCCGTCGCCGACCACCACGAGAGCGGTGAACGAGAAACGACGTCCACCCTTGACCACCTTCGAGACGCGGTTGATGGTCACCACGCGCTCGAGCTGGTTGCGGTCCTGGTCGCGGCCGCCGCGATCGCGGCGATCTCCGCGGCCACCGCCGCGACGGTCGTTGCCGCCACCTGCGGTGTTCTGGTTGCTGTCGTTACCGGCGGGTCCGTTTCCGCCGTCACGCTGACGTCCGGGCATCAGAGGTTCCCTCCGGTCATGTGGGTGTAGCTGGTGAAGATGGTCATCAGAAGCTCAGGCCTCCCTCACGGGCGGCATCCGCGAGCGCGGCGATACGGCCGTGGTAGTCCTTGCCACCACGGTCGAACACGACGGCGTCGAAGCCGGCGGCCTTGGCACGAGCGGCGATGAGCTCGCCGACCTTGCGGGCCTGCGCCGACTTGTCGCCGCCGGCCGCACGCACGTCGGACTCGATCGACGACGCGGCGGCCAGCGTCTTGCCGGCCAAGTCGTCGATGAGCTGCACGTGGATGTGGCGCGAGCTGCGCTTGACGGCGAGACGCGGACGCTCCGGGGTTCCGCTGACCTTCTTGCGGAGACGGAAGTGCCGGTTGGCGGTCGCGGTGCGACGACGCGTCGACACGTCCTTGCCGAGGGGCTTACGGCTGGTCTTGGTAGCTGTGTCACTCATGGCTTACTTACCCGTCTTTCCGACCTTGCGACGGATCTGCTCACCCTCGTAGCGAATGCCCTTGCCCTTGTAGGGGTCCGGACGACGCAGGCGGCGGATGTTCGCCGAGATCTGGCCGACTTTCTGCTTGTCGATACCCGAGACCGAGAACTTGGTCGGGGACTCCACGGCGAAGGTGATGCCTTCGGGGGCCTCGATCGGTACGGGATGGCTGTAACCGAGGGCGAACTCGAGGTCCTTGCCCTTCGCCTGGACGCGGTAGCCGACACCGAAGATCTCCATCTTCGTGGTGTAGCCCTGCGTGACGCCGATGACCAGGTTGTTGATCAGCGAACGGCTCAGGCCGTGCAGCGCGCGGCTGCGACGCTCGTCGTTGGGGCGGGTCACGACGACGGAGTTGTCCTCCTTGGCGACCTCGATGGGCTCGGAGACGGTGAGCGAGAGCTCACCCTTCGGGCCCTTGACGGAGACGCGCTGTCCGTCGACGGTGACGTCGACGCCCGCGGGGATCTCGATGGGGTTCTTACCGATACGCGACATGTCGTTTCCTCCCCTACCAGACGTAGGCGAGGACTTCGCCGCCCACGCCCTGGTTGGCTGCCTGGCGATCGGTGAGCAGACCCGACGACGTGGAGATGATGGCCACGCCGAGGCCGCCCAGCACCTTGGGCAGGTTGGTGGACTTTGCATAAACCCGGAGACCCGGCTTCGAGACGCGGCGCAGACCTGCGATGGAGCGCTCACGGCTGGGGCCGTACTTCAGGGAGACGATGAGGCTCTTGCCGACCTCCGCATCCTCGATGCGGTAGTCGGTGATGTAGCCCTCACGCTTGAGGATCTCGGCGATGTTCACCTTGATCTTCGACGACGGGAGTTTCACCTCGTCGTGGTACGCCGAGTTGGCGTTGCGCAGACGTGTCAAGAAGTCTGCGATCGGGTCAGTCATGGTCATGGGTGACCGTCAACCTTTCTCGTGGCGGTTCCCATACAGCGCCGATGAGAGGGAAATCCCTCTGACCTGCGGTGGGCCTTCCACGAAGTGGATAGTTTTCTGAAGGTTCTCGCCGCCGGTGCCCTTGGCTTTTCGCCGGCACCGGAGACTATTCAGTTGTGTCCCGGGCACCTGAGGTGCACAGGCAACCGGTCTAGTGTAGGGAATCTGCTGGCCAGACCCAAATCGGGCCCGGGAGCGCCACCGAGATCGGGCACCATCGAGGGTATGGATCGCCGCCAGCTTCTCACCGCCGGGCTGCTCGGGTTCACCGGCGCCGTACTCACCTCCGGCTGCTCGGGCGCCGGCGGCGTCCGCCCCTCACCGTCGCGCGACGGGCAGAGAGGCACCGAGGACACGGGGAGGACAGCCGTCGAGGTGATCGCCTCGGGACTGAACGTTCCGTGGGCAATGGGATTCCTCCGCGGCGGCGATGCGTTGGTCACCCAACGCGACGACGCCACGATCGTGCGGGTGTCCGGGTCGGGCGAGGTCCGGACCGTCGGCGAGATCGGCGACGCCGCGCCTCGCGGCGAGGGTGGGCTGCAGGGCATCGCGATCGCCCCGGGCGCCGAGGACGCGGTGTTCGTCTACTACACCACCGACTCCGACAACCGGCTCGTCCGGCTGGACTTCGACGGCCGGCGACTCACCGGTCCGCGCACGCTCCTGCGCGGCCTCGACGCCGCCTACAACCACCACGGCGGTGCGCTCGTCTTCGATGCCGACGGCAGCCTCTTCGTCGCGGTCGGCGATGCAGCCGAACCCGCTGTCGCACAAGACATACGGTCCCTCAACGGCAAGATCCTACGTGTGGACACCGAGGGTCGCCCATGGCCCGGCAACCCGTTCGGCAACGAGGTCTACTCCTACGGCCATCGCAACGTGGAAGGGTTGGCATTCGACGCCTGTGGGCAACCGAGTTCGGCCAGAACAAGCGCGACGAACTCAACCTCATCCGGCGCGGCGGCAACTATGGCTGGCCCGAGTTCGAAGGCGAATCCGACGATCCTCGGTTCATCGCCCCGAAGGTCACCTGGACCCCGCAGGAGGCCTCGCCGGCCGGCCTCGCGATCGTCGGTGATCGCGCGTACGTCGCCGCGTTGCGCGGCCGGAGGCTGTGGGAGGTGTCCCTCGACGGAGAGTCGGCCGGTCAACCGGCGAGTCACCTCACCGACGACTACGGACGGATCCGAGCGGTGGCCGCGGCACCCGACGGTTCGCTCTGGGTGAGCACGAGCAACACCGACGGCCGCGGACAGCCCACCGATGACGACGACCGCATACTGCGCGTGATTGCCGGCTGACACGACGCCGTCGACAGCAGTCTCGCCGAAATGTCCATTCGCCCACCGCGCGTTGGTGCGATGTGTTTACGGTGGGTCTCGGATGAGGGTCCGTCGGACGGGATCTCGCCAACCGCGCGGGACGTCGGACCCAGAGAGGTCGCGATGAACCGAAGGATCACCACCACTCTCATAGCCGGTGCAGCAAGCCTGACAGTCGCCGCATCAACACTCGCCGGCGCGGGCAACGCCGCCGCACAAGGCAAGGGAGTCGAGATCACCGCCGTCGACAACAAGAACTGCACCGCCACCTTCACACTCACCAACTACACGAATTCAACTTTCTACCAACCAGATTGGTGGTTCAAGCAGGAAGCGAACCAGGACTGGATCAATGCCACCGGGAACGTCGGAGACCTGACGGCTCCGTGGCGGTACGTCAACGGGATCCCGTGGCCCATGGCCCGCTGGGTCCAACGAGAAGACGGCACCAAACTGTTTTCCCAACTCGCGCCCGGCGTGCCCCCGGCTGGTGGCGGTGTGCCGTACAACAGCAGTGCCCAACCGGACGGTTTCGTCAGCACGGCGACGGTCAATCTCAAGACCGTCACCAATCCCGCGCCACCGGCACCCTCGCCGGAGGGCACCCAAACCATCTACTACCGCATCAAGTCGGGCCCCCAGACCGCTGACCGGCGGCCGACCCCGCAGGAACTGGTTGTCACCGGCTGCCAGTCGGGATCCGGCTCTCTCGACTGGGGCTCTCTCGATTGGGGCTCTCTGCGTTTCTGACCCGCCACACGGACGCGGCCACGATCGTCGTCCGACCACTCCGTGGCCGGCGCGGGCATCCCCGGCGGTCACCGGTTTCCGCAGGCACCATGACGACATCGCGTATTCAGCGCGAGTTCCGCCCAGGGCAGCGCACTATTCACCAGGCCGCACATGTATATGCCGGCGAAAGCTCCGGCAGTGTTCCGGTCGGCAACAAATCGGCGTCGATCGGCAGAACCACAACCATCGTGCGCGCCGTATGCCATCGTCGAGCCATGCACTCGACCCGGCTGCCCGAACTCGTCGACGAGCTCCTGACCACCGCACATGGGGCCAGGAGCCGTCGCGCTGCGCACACACTGTACGGCGACTCCTCACGGCACCTGCGACAGACGGTTATCGCGCTGGTCGCCGGAGCCACGTTGTCCGATCACGAAAGCCCCACCGAGGCAACCCTTCACGTCCTCCGGGGCCACGTCTCCCTCAAGACGGGCGAGCACAACTGGGATGGCCGGCAGGGCGACCTCGTCACGATCCCTCCCGAGCGTCACGGACTCACCGCCCGCGAGGATTCCGCGGTGCTGCTGACAGTCGCCACGCACTGACCCACGACGCCGAAGCACGTCAGACCTACGCAATCGATGAGCGCAACCTGCCCTGGGGTCCGCAATTGTTCGAGTGTGCGGATTTGATTTCCCGACACACCATTCTTGAGATTGTCTGTCGCATTCGCGTCGAATCGAGGAAATGGCAGATATCGCCTGACACAGATCCGTATCGTTGCGCGCATGGCCCGGTCCGGCGACACTCAGGGCACTGCAGCCACTGCCCTTCTGAACATCGGCAAGTTCTTCACCCGTTGGGACGAGACCGACGACCGTCGCGCAGTATTCCGTGACGGTGGGCGCGCCGGCGACGTCTTCTATCGAGACCGGTGGAGCCACGACAAGATCGTCCGTTCCACGCACGGGGTGAACTGCACCGGTTCGTGCTCGTGGAAGGTCTACGTCAAGGACGGGATCATCACCTGGGAGACCCAGGAAACCGACTACCCGTCGGTGGGACCCGACCGACCCGAGTACGAGCCACGCGGATGTCCGCGCGGCGCCGCATTCTCCTGGTATACCTACTCCCCCACGCGTGTTCGGCACCCGTACGCGCGAGGTGTTCTCGTCGAGATGTACCGCGAGGCGAGAGCCCGGCTCGGTGACCCCGTCCTCGCCTGGGCCGATGTCGTGTCCGATCCGCTCCGGCGCCGCTCCTACCAGCAGGCCCGGGGCAAAGGCGGCCTGGTGCGGGTGAGCTGGGACGAAGCCACCGAGATGGCGGCCGCGGCACATGTCCACACCATCAAGACCTACGGGCCCGACCGGTGTGCGGGATTCTCACCGATCCCCGCGATGTCGATCGTGAGCCACTGCGTCGGCACGCGCTTCATCCAGCTCATCGGCGGCGTCATGACGTCGTTCTACGACTGGTACGCCGACCTGCCCGTGGCGAGTCCGCAGGTGTTCGGCGACCAGACCGACGTCCCGGAATCCGGGGACTGGTGGGACGCGACCTACCTGATGATGTGGGGATCGAACGTGCCCGTCACCCGTACCCCGGACGCACACTGGATGGCCGAGGTTCGCTATCGCGGCACCAAGGTGGTCGCCGTCAGTCCCGATTACGCCGACAACACCAAGTTCGCCGACGAGTGGCTACCGGCGCAGGCCGGCACCGACGCCGCTCTCGCGATGGCCATGGGCCACGTCATCCTGACCGAGTTCTTCCGCGACCGCACGACCGACTTCTTCGACTCCTACGTCCGCACCTACACCGACCTCCCGTTCCTCATCCGCCTCGACGAGCACGACGACCAGGACACGCTGGTGGCGGGCAAGTTCGTCACCGCCGACGAAGTCGGCTCCAGCCCCACCGCCGACGAAGTCGGCTCCAGGCCCACCGCCGACGAAGTCGGCTCCAGCCCCACCGCCGACGAAGTCGGCTCCGGTCACACCGCCGAGGACGTCTGGAAGACCGTGTTCTGGGACGAGGACCGCGACGGTCCCGCGGTGCCGAACGGTTCGGTGGGGTTCCGGTACGCCGAGTCCGGCGTGGGACGGTGGAATCTCGACCTCGAGGGCGTGCGGCCCGCCCTGACTCTCCTGGGTCCCGACGCGGAGCTCGTCTCGGTGTCCTTCCCGGTCTTCGACGCACCGGACGGCAGCGGCTCGGTGGTCCGCCGCGGTGTCCCGGCCCGGCGGATCAACGGCCGCCTCGTCACGACCGTCTTCGACCTGATGCTCGCGCAGTACGGCGTCGCCCGGGACGGGCTTCCCGGCGAGTGGCCCACCGGCTACGACGACGCGACCACGCCATACACCCCGGCGTGGCAGGCCGAGATCACCGGCGTCCCGGCCGAGGCCGCGATCCGCGTCGCCCGCGAATTCGCTGCCAATGCCGAAGAGTCGCAGGGCCGCTCGATGATCATCATGGGCGCCGGAATCTGCCAATGGTTCCACGGCGACGCGACCTACCGCGCGATCCTCTCGCTGCTCATCCTCACCGGCTGTATGGGCCGGAACGGGGGCGGCTGGGCACACTACGTCGGGCAGGAGAAGTGTCGTCCGATCACCGGTTGGGTGTCGCTGGCGAACGCGCTCGACTGGTCGCGTCCGCCTCGGACGATGACCGGGACGTCGTACTGGTACATGCACACCGGGCAGTGGCGCAACGATGGATATTCCACCGCGTCACTCGCCTCGCCGCTGGCGCGCGGCTCGATGAACCACGAGCACACCGCCGACGCGATCGCACAGTCCGCGCGGCTCGGGTGGATGCCCTTCTACCCGCAGTTCTCGGCGAATCCCCTCGACGTCGCCGACGAGGCCACCGCAGCGGTCGACCGTGGAGACGCCGACGACGTGGCCGGTTACGTCGCCGACCGTCTGCACACCGGCGACCTGACACCCGCCATCTCCGATGTCGACGCGCCGGAGAACTGGCCGCGAACTCTCGTCCTGTGGCGGTCGAACCTGCTCGGTTCGTCGGCCAAGGGCAACGAGTACTTCCTGCGGACTCTGCTCGGCACACATCACAACGTGCTGGGGACCGAAGATCCCGAGGCACCGCGTCCGAGCGAGATCCGGTGGCATGACCGGCCTCCCGAGGGGAAACTCGACCTGCTGCTGTCCGCCGACTTCCGCATGACCTCCACGACGCTGTTGTCCGACATCGTGCTGCCTGCGGCGACCTGGTACGAGAAGTACGATCTCTCGTCCACCGACATGCACCCCTTCGTCCACGCGTTCACCCCGGCCATCGCTCCCCCCTGGGAGGCGAAGTCGGACTTCGAGCTGTTCCACCGGCTCGCCCGCAAGTTGTCGGAGCTCGCGCGGACGCACCTCGGGACACGTCACGACCTCGTGAGTGCGCCGATGCAGCACGACACCCCCGGGGAAACCGCCCAACCGCACGGGCGGGTCGTCGACTGGCGCGACACCGGCGTGCGTGGCACACCTGGTCGGAACATGCCGAACTTCAGTGTCGTCGAACGTGATTACACGGCGATCGCCGACAAGCTCGCGACGATCGGACCGCTGGCCGACACTCTGGGCTTCACCGTCAAGAGCGTGACCTACCCTCTCGAGGAACACACGCGGACGCTCGCCGAGGCCAACGGCGTCATGCCGAGCGGTGCCGGCGAAGGCCGCCCGGCGATCGACACCGACGAGAAGCTCGCCGAGGCGATCCTCACGCTGTCCGGCACCACCAACGGCGCACTCGCGGTGGCCGGTTTCGAACAGCTCCAGACCCGCGTGGGTGTGCAACTCGACGACCTCGCACGAGGTTCGGAGGAGAAGCGGATCAGGTTCGCCGACACCCAGAAGGCACCCGTTCCGGTGATCACCTCGCCGGAATGGTCCGGCTCCGAGACCGGCGGTCGGCGGTACGCCCCGTTCACCGTGAACATCGAGCGGCTCAAGCCTTTTCACACACTCACCGGACGCATGCACTTCTACCTCGATCACGACTGGATGATCGACATGGGCGAGTCGCTGCCGATCTACCGACCCCCACTGGACATGCACCGCCTGTTCGGCGAACCGCGACTCGGTCCCGACGGCGCGCGCGAGATCACGGTGCGTTACCTGACGCCGCACAGCAAGTGGTCGATCCACTCCGAGTACCAGGACAACCTGTTCATGCTGTCGCTGTCGCGTGGTGGTCCGGTCGCCTGGCTGAGTCCGCAGGACGCCGCGTCGATCGAGGTGTCCGACAACGACTGGATCGAATGCGTCAACGCCAACGGGGTGTTCGTCTGCCGCGCGATCGTGAGTCACCGGATGCCCGAGGGCGTCTGCTACGTACATCACGCGCAGGAGCGCACCATCGACGTACCCAAGTCGGAGGCGACCGGGCGCCGCGGCGGAATCCACAACTCCCCCACCCGACTTCTCGTCAAACCCACTCACCTCATCGGTGGATACGCCCAGTTGTCCTACGCCTTCAACTATCTCGGCCCCACCGGCAATCAACGCGACATGGTGTCGACGATCCGCAAGCGCAGCCAGGAGGTGACGTACTGATGCGAGTCATGGCCCAGGTCGGGATGGTGATGAATCTCGACAAGTGCATCGGATGCCACACCTGCTCGGTGACCTGCAAGCAGGCCTGGACCAACCGGTCGGGCACCGAGTACGTGTGGTTCAACAACGTCGAAACCCGTCCCGGGCAGGGTTATCCACGGCGTTATGAGGATCAGGACACCTGGCGCGGTGGATGGCGACTCAACCGCAACGGGAAGTTGCGGTTGCGCACCGGGGGACGGCTCCAGAAGCTGTTGACCCTGTTCGCCAGTCCCGTGCAGCCCACGATCAACGACTACTACGAGCCGTGGACCTACGACTACCAGACGCTGATCGATGCCCCGCTCGGTGACGACTTCCCCGTCGCGCGTCCCAAATCCCTGCTCACCGGCGAGGACACCAAGGTGACCTGGTCGGCGAACTGGGACGACAACCTCGGTGGCGCAACAGAACACGTGCCGCACGACCCCATCGTCGAGAAGCTCCGGCGCGACAGCGAGGACGCGGTCAAACTCGGGTTCGAACAGACCTTCATGTTCTATCTGCCGCGGATCTGCGAGCACTGCCTCAATCCTTCGTGCATGGCGTCGTGCCCGTCCGGGGCGATCTACAAGCGCAGCGAGGACGGGATCGTGCTCGTGGACCAGGACCGGTGCCGCGGCTGGCGTCAGTGCATCACCGGATGTCCGTACAAGAAGATCTATTTCAACCACAAGTCCGGTAAGGCCGAGAAGTGCACCCTGTGCTATCCGCGCATCGAGGTGGGTCAACCCACCGTGTGTTCGGAGACCTGCGTCGGACGCCTGCGCTACCTCGGGATCTTCCTGTACGACGCCGACGCCGTCACCGCGGCCGCGTCCACCCCGGATGAGCAGGATCTCTACGAGGCCCAACTCGATCTGATGCTGGACCCCGACGACCCCGAGGTCCTCGCGGCGGCTCGGGCCGACGGGATCCCCGACGACTGGCTGGCGGCGGCGCGCCGCTCACCGGTGTACGCGCTGGCCAAGAAGTATCGGGTCGCACTTCCGCTGCATCCGGAATATCGCACCATGCCGATGGTCTGGTACGTCCCGCCGCTGTCCCCGATCGTCGACCTGCTGGCCGAGCAAGGACACGACGCGGAGAGCCCGGGAACCCTCTTCGGCGCCATCGAGGCGCTGCGTATCCCGGTCGAGTACCTCGCCGAACTGTTCACCGCCGGTGACACCACGGTGGTCGACGCGGTGTTGCGCCGCCTGGCGGCGATGCGTGCCTACATGCGTGATGTCACGCTCGGCCGGGAACCCGACGGTGCCATCCCCGCGGCGGTGGGGATGACCGAGGAACAGATCTACGAGATGTACCGGCTGATGGCCATCGCGAAATACGATGAGCGGTACGTGATCCCGACCGCACATCTCGAACAGGCCGAGAAACTCGACGAAATGGCCTGTGCGCTCGACTACGACGAGGGTCCGGGCATGTTCGACTCGTCCGCGTTCGGTGAGGCGAGTGGCCGTCCGGCACCGGTCTCGGTGGAGACCTTCCACGCGCTGCGGCAGCGACAGACCACCGACACCGCGGCCGGCTCGCACACGCTGGCCGGACGCACCAACCTGCTGAACTGGGACGGGAACGGTGTTCCCGCGGGGATGTTCCCCGACCGCGCGGAGCACGGGCGAGAGAATGAACGGGGCGATCGCGGATGAGGGCCTTCCCCCGGTTCGACCGCGCCGCGAGAACATCGACCGGAGTCCGGGTGATCCACCAGATCAGCTCCTGGTGCCTCAGCTATCCCGACGACGACGTGCTCTCGCGCATCGACCTCATGCGCGCCGCTCTCGACGAACAGCGCCGGGACGCCGCGGTGCAGTTGCTCGGACGCACCGTCGACCACCTCGCCGGCGAGGACGCGATAACCCTGCGTCGCAACTACATCGATCTGTTCGACCTGTCGAAGCGATCCACGCTGTACCTGTCCTATTGGTCGGACGGCGACACCCGCCGGCGCGGATCCTCGCTCGGCGAGTTCAAACAGGTCTACCGGGACAGCGGATTCCTCGTCGACCTCCACGGCGAGCTACCCGACCATCTGCCGATCGTCCTCGAGTTCAGTGCGCGCGCCGATCCCGGACGGGGCGTCGAACTCCTCGAAAAACACCGCGCGGCACTCGAACTCATCAAGTTCTCGTTGCTGGAGGCGGACTCACCGTACGCCGGCGCGGTGGCCGCGGTGTGTACCACCCTGCCCAGTCCGTCCCCGCCCGACCGCGAGACGGCGATGGCACGATGCCGGCCGGTCCCCACCGAGACCGTGGGACTGGAACCCTACGATCCCCGGCTTCTCCCCATCGATCCGACGTCATCACGACCCCCGATCCCGAACCCGACCGTGAGGTGACGCGTGGACATCTTCCTCTGGGGCGTACTGCCGTACGTGACGCTCGGACTGCTGATCGGCGGCACGATCTGGCGATATCGCTATGACAAATTCGGCTGGACCACGAGATCCTCGGAACTCTACGAATCCCGCCTGTTACGAGTGGCCTCGCCGCTGTTCCACTACGGGATACTCGTGGTCATCATCGGACATGCGATGGGTCTGCTGATCCCGGAGTCGTGGACCGACGCGGTCGGTGTCAGCGAGACGACCTACCACTGGGGCGCGGCGATCTTCGGGCTGCTGGCCGCGGTCGCGACGCTCGTCGGAGTGGGCATGCTCGTCTACCGCCGCCGCACCGTCGGCCCGGTGTTCATGGCCACCACCCGCAACGACAAGGCGATGTATCTCGTGCTCACCACGGCGTTGATCGCGGGCACCTACATCACGATCATCGGCGCGACGGACCCGCACGCGCACGGCGTGAACTACCGGGAGACCGTGTCCCCGTGGTTCCGATCGATCTTCGTCCTCCAACCGGACGTCTCGGCGATGGTGCAGGCCCCGTTGCGCTTTCACGTGCACATTCTGATCGGGATGCTCCTGTTCGCGATGGTGCCATTCACCCGGTTGGTACACATCTTCACCGCACCCGTGCACTATCTGTTCCGGCCGTACATCGTCTACCGGAGCCGCGACCGTCGACCGGCACCGGGTAGCCGGCCGTCTCGGCCGGGCTGGGCCCCGGTCGGAGTGAAGGACCGTGATCGATGACCACCGACACCGCAGCCACCCGGGCAGCCACCGGGTCGCAGTCGATCAACCTCACGCTCGCGACGCTGGCCTTCACGATCAGCTTCTGGGCATGGAATCTCATCGGCCCCCTCGGAGTGGTGTACACCGATCAGCTGGACCTGTCGGCAAGCCAGAAGTCGATCCTCGTCGCGATCCCCGTTCTCGTGGGGTCGCTGGGCCGGATCCTGACCGGAGCCCTGACCGACCGGTTCGGTGGTCGTCTCATGTTCACGGTGCTTCTGGTCGTCACGATCCCGTTCGTGTTGCTGGTGGCGGCGGCCGGTCGCCTCGCGAGTTACCCGCTGCTGCTCGTCGCCGGGTTCCTCCTCGGCGTCGCCGGTACGACGTTCGCGGTGGGCATTCCCTTCGTGAACGCCTGGTACGACAAGTCACGTCGTGGCTTCGCGACCGGGGTGTTCGGCGCGGGAATGGGCGGCACCGCGCTGTCGGCGTTCTTCACCCCGCGATTCGTGTCGTGGTTCGGATACGTCGCCACCCACGTCGTCATCGCGGTGGCGCTGGCGGCGACCGCGGCGGTCTGCTGGATGTTCATGCGCGACTCACCGCGCTGGGTTCCGTCCCACGACTCCGTGGTGCCGAAGCTCGCCGCCGCCGCCAAGTTACCCATCACCTGGCAACTCGGTTTCCTCTATGCCGCGACGTTCGGCGGTTTCGTCGCGTTCAGCACCTATCTGCCGACCTACCTCAAGGACGTCTACGACTTCGACCTGCAGGCGGCCGGCACCCGAACCGCGGGTTTCGCGATCGCGGCGGTGCTCGCCCGACCGCTCGGCGGCATCCTGTCCGACCGGTTCGGACCGCGGATCATCACGGTGATCTCGTGCGGCGGCGCGGTGGTCCTCGCCGCCTGGATGATCACCACACCCCCGGTGGAGATCCCGGCAGGCATCGATTTCGTGCTGATGGCGATCTGCATGGGCCTCGGATCGGGGTCCGTGTTCAGCTGGGTCGCACAGGCCGCGCCGGCCGAACGCGTGGGCTCGGTGACCGGGATCGTCGGAGCCGCGGGCGGGGTCGGCGGCTTCTTCCCGCCACTGGTCATGGGGGCCACCTACGACGCCGCCACCCATAGTTACACCACCGGCCTCGTCCTGCTCGCGGTGTTCGCCGCAGGTGCGATGGTGTTCACGATCTTCGGCATCCGCGGAAGGCCGGCCGACTGAGCCCGCGCCCGACCGGCACTCGGCTTCGACGACCAGAGTTGTCGGACCCCCGTGGTGTCATGGTCGCACCCTTCGAACAAAGGAGCGATCCATGTCAGACCACGCTGCCGCAATCCGAGGTCTGCCCCGGTGGCATCCCAATCCCGTCATCCGCTCGACCCTCGAGACCATCCGCCGCTGCGGCTGGCAGGTGACCTCCGTCGGCGAAGGGTTCCCCGAGGCCGGCAGCCGCGAGGCCGACTGCGGGTTCTCCTACACCGCGGGCCTCTCGCTGCACTCGATCCCCGAACTGGCCATCTACGGTGCCGATCCGCTCACCGCGCACCACATCCTGAACGAGCTCGGCGACCTGCTCCACCGCGAGGACTGGCGCGATCTGGTCGCGACCCAGACCGACATCCGTCTGCAGACGGTGGCGGTGTCGGTGCGGCTGATCGAACAGGTCGACAAGGACGAGCTCGTCCTCGCGAATCTGCTGTTCCCGGATTACCCGACGCTGCAAGTCGTCTGGCCCGACGAGTACGGCCGGTTCCCCTGGGAGGAGGGTTACATCCTGCTGCCGATGCATCAGCCCGTGAAGGGCATCCCGGACCTCTCGGCACACGCACGGCGGACCGCTCACCTGGTCACCACCGAGTCGGGCTCCGACCGCACCCGACCCCGCCGGGGCCGCCGGATCTCCGGCCACTGACACGCCGGTGTCGTCCGTGGCGACACGCCCTATCTGGGGGTTGCCACGGACAATCCGGCGCCGAGGTGCCAACATTGTTCACCGGGGGTAACAACCGACGGGGTGCGAGGAAGGCGGACGCGCGTGCAGCACCTCCCCGTCGTGCTCGCCGTTCTGTGTCTCGTCGTCGCCGGCGGAGTTGTCACCGCCGCCATCTATCAACGGCCCCAGCGAGGAATCCTGCTGCTCGCGGCGCTGACCCCTCTCGACGGCCTGCTCGACGTCACACCCGTGCCGGGGATCGCGGCGGCCTGGAAGGAAGGCCTCCTCGCGCTCACCCTGATCTGCGCGGCAAACCGCCGTGTCCGCCCGTCCGCACGGACCGGACCTCCACTCCACATGCCGTGGTGGCCTGCGGCGACCGGGCTCGTGGTCTTCGGATTGATCTCCGCGGCGTGGGTCTACGGACCTGTCGGGCTCTACGGCATCAAGGTGACCTTCTTCTATCTGTTCGCCGTTCTCGCACTGTGGCTGACACCGTTCGACGCCCGCGACCGCGATCGGCTCGTGTCGATCATCATGGCGCTCGGCGTGATCACCACCGTCGTGGGCATCGCGCAGCAGATCATCGGCCCGGCGAAACTCGTCGAACTCGGCTACACCTACGGCGAACAGGTCCGTTCGAGCGGACCGCTGTTCCGTACGTTCAGCACGTTCAACCAGCCGTTCGGTTTCGGGTTGTTCGTGACGATGGCCCTGCTGGTCGGCGGCGCGGTGGCCCTGTCCGACATGACCCGTCGGCGCAATCAGTTGTTCCTCGCCTGCTGGCCGGTCATGGCGATCACGATGGCGACCTCGGTGGTCCGCGCGGCCATTCTCGGCCTCGCCATCGGCGTGATCTGGCTCGCGGCGTTACGATTCCGGCGCCTCGTCGCGCCGATGCTCGCGATCGCCGCGCTCGCCCTGGTGTCCCTGCCGTTCCTGCCGCCATCGATCACGAGCGTGTTCTTCTCGTCGAGCAGCCTGAGCCAGCGCGGTACCGGGTGGAGCGAGATCTTCTCCAGCATCGGCGTGCACCCACTGGGTCGTGGGCTCGGTTCCAGCGGGTCGGCGGCCGATGCGATGTCGGCGGCCCGCGGGGAGGACACCCAGACGGTCACCGCTGGTGCAGGCGGAACCGTTCAGGGGATGTCGTCGAACTATCAGCCGGACAACTACTACGTGAAGCTCCTGCTGGAGCTCGGACCGCTCGGGCTGTGGCTCTTTCTTGCGATGATCGTGACGGCAGTGATCTGGTGTGTGCAGTCCGCCCGCCGGCTCCCCGACCCCGACGGGGCGTTCGTCCTGGGTGTCAGCGCCTCGATCGTCGCGGCGATGGCAGCCAGTCTGGTGGCCACCTATTTCGAGATCTTTCCGCTCGACTTCTACTTCTGGATGCTGTTGGGAGCTGTGGGATGCGCGACTGCACAACACGAATCACGTACGGTGCGCTTGCACTTCGACCCGGAGGAAGCGGCGTCCAGACCTACATCCGCGAACTACTGAGCGCGCTGCCGGCGCATCTCGGTGACATCCCGCTGGCCGCGGTCGTCCAGGACGACGCCACCGGAGAGCTGCCCCCGTCGGTCGCCCCGCTACGCCGGCCGGTGGCCGACGGCGTCCGACGCGCCGTCCACGGGGTACTGCCCACGCGACGCGGCGGGGTGTTCCACGGCTTGGACGTCGATCTCCCGGTCGCCGGCCCGACGACGACCGTGGCCACGGTGCACGATCTGTCGGTGCTGGACATGCCGTCGGCGTCGAGCCGGTTTCGCGCTGCGGGCGAGTCCGTACTGGTCCGCGCCACGCTGCGGCGGGCCGACGTCCTGATCGCGGTTTCCGAGTTCACCGCCGAACGCATCCGCGAAGTCTGCGGACGCGATGCGTACGTCACCGAACTCGCGCCGGCAGCCTGGGCACGGCCGCCCGGCACCGCGGACATCGAGCGGGTCCGTACGAAATACGAACTGCCCGAACGTTTCGTCCTGCAGATCGGCACCGTCGAGCCACGTAAGAACGTGGCGCTGGTCGCGTCCGCCGCCCACCGACTCGGCATCCCGTGTGTTCTGGGTGGTGCCGGATCCACCGGTCCGGACGCCCCGTCGTCCACGCTCGGTCTCGGATACGTCGACGTCGACGATCTTCCCGGGCTCTACGCCGCGGCCACCGTGACCGCATATGCGTCGTTCTACGAGGGCTACGGGCTGCCGCCGGTGGAGGCGATGGCATGTGGCGGCGCCGTCGTCGCGAGCGCCGTCGGCGCACTTCCCCAGGTCGTCGGCGACGGTGCCGTGCTCGTGGAACGACACGACGAGGACGCCTGGGTCCGCGCCCTGGAACCCCTCGTCCGGGACTCGGAGACCCGCCGCGGACTGGTGGATGCGGGCACCCGTGTCGGGGCATCGCTGAGCTGGGACACCACGGCCCGGCGCACGGTCGAGGCGTATCGCGCGGCCGGAATCGACGTGCCCGCCCCGCTCCCGCGTCCGGGGACATCGCCGTGAGCCCGGACGTCACCGGGCCGCTGCCCTCCGACCTCGAGATCGAGCGGCAGGTCCTTGCACCGCCCCCCGCCCATCCGGCATCCGACGCTCGGGCGGCGACGCGCGCCACCGCGGCGATGTTGCTGAGTCGCATCGTGATCGCCGCCCTCGGCTGGACCGGCAGTGTCATCATCGCGCGCACGCTGTCCCCGGAGGACTGGGGCAGCTACTCGTTCGTCTTCGCACTCCTCGGGCTGACCGCGATCGTCACCGACCTCGGCGTGGGCCGGGCGGTGATGGCCCGGCTCATCTCCGACGACGCCGAAGACGTCGCCAGGACCTCGTCCGCCTTCATCGCGTTGCGGATACTCCTGGGACTCGTCGGGTACGTGCTCGCCGTTCTCTACGTCGTCGTGCTGCAGTATCCGGGCGAGGTCATCCGGGCGACCGCGATCGCCGGACTCGTCGTCGTGTTCGCCACTCCGGGGCAGGCACTGACGGTCATCTTCCAGAGCCGGCATCGGCTGCTGCTCACCGCGATCGCCGAGAGCCTCGGCCAGGTCCTGCAACTCGCGATCACCATCGCGGCGGCGTTCGCCGCACCATGGCTGCTGGTGTTCGTCCTCGCGCCCGTCGCCAACGAGATCTTCGCGCTGGTCGTGAAGGTGGCCGGGATCGCCCGCCGATCGTCGGGGCTCCGGCCGTCCCGGGTCGTCGAGTGGTCACGGTGGAAACCGATGCTCGCCGACGCCCTGCCACTGGCGATCGGGTTCGCGCTGACCATCGCACTGCAGAAGATCGACGTGCTGTTGCTGAGCCTGCTCGACTCGCTCGACGCGGTGGGCATCTACAGCATCGGCTACAAGTTCTCCGACATCATGGACACGCTGATCCTCGCTGCCGTCGGGCCGATCAGCACACTGCTGGTGGCGGCCTGGCCGCACCGTCCGGCCGAACTCCGCCGGCAATGCCGAACCGCAGCGATCGCTTTCGGCGCGGCCGGCGCCGTCACGGTGGCGGCGTTCTGGCCGAGCGCCGGACAGATCATCGAACTCCTCTACGGCCGCCGCTTCGTCGACGGCGCCGACGCCGCGCGGTTCCTGGTGCTGGGGGCCGCGATCATGGCCTTCGTCGTACTGGGGATCTTCCTCCTCGCCGCCACCGGATCCGCGAGACGGTATCCATGGATCGCGGTCGCCGGCCTCGCTCTCAACGTGGCCCTCAACGTGGTGCTGATCCCGCGGTACTCCTACACCGGCGCGGCGATCACGACCGTTATCACATTCGGCGTGTGCGCCGTGGCGCTGTGGGTCGTCGTGGCCCGGACGCTGCCCGTCGCCGAGTTGTTGCCCCTCGGCGCACTCATCGCGTTGGCGCTCCTCACCGCCGCCGTCTGCGTCGTTGGGGTCTGGGCCGTCGACCCGGTGCCGTGGCCCGTCGTGTCCGTCATGGCCGCGCTTGTCGTCGCCCTGCCCGCGGCCGCCCTGCTACGGCTGACCACCGTTCCTGCCGGCCGCCACGCAAAGGTGATGCGATGACCGAACCAGTGATGTCCACCGGCACACTCGTCTTCGTCGCACACACCGGGCAGGTGTCGGGGGCGGAGAAGGTGATGCTCGACCTCATCGACGTCGCGCTCGAGCGCGGACGGCGGGTGGTCGTCGTGTGTCCCGACGGCCCCCTGCCCGACCGGTTGCCGGACGGTGTGCAGCACGTGCCGATCCCACCGCTCGGGCTGAGTGGTGAACGCGGGCTCCGCCGTCTGGCCGGGGCCTCGCGTCTCCTGGTGGACTGGGTTCGCGCCGGACGCATCCTCCGCCGCATCACCCGGCACGACGCCACGACGATCGTGAACTCTCTGTTCGCCTTGCCCGCGGCACGGGTCGCGAGTCCTCCCGGCCGCGCGTCGTGGCTGGTGCACGACACGTTGTCCTCCGGGCGTCAGCGTGCGGTGGTGCGTCTCAGCGCGCCGGCGCTCCGACGTGCGGTGGCGGTCTCGGAGGCAACCGCGGCGCCGCTGACGGCGATGGGCCTGCCCACGGTGGTGGCACACAACGGGGTCCGGTGGCCGGTACCCGCACTGTCGACCGAACTCCACGACCCGCCCGTCGTCGGAATCCTCGCGCTGCTCACCCCGTGGAAGGGTCACGCGGTCCTGCTCGAGGCCGTCGCCTCACTCCCCGGAGTCGAACTGGAGTTCGCCGGCGGGTCCTTCCCCGGGGACGCCGACCACGTCGCATTCCTGCACGAGCGTGCCGGACAACCCGATCTCGCCGGTCGCGTGCGATTCCTCGGTCACACCGATCCGGAGGACGCGCTCGAGCGGTGGGATGTCGTCGTGTCGGCCAGCGTGACCCCCGAGGCCGGTCCGCTCTCGGTGCTCGAGGCGATGGCCTACGGTAAGCCGGTCATCGGCACCGATCACGGCGGCACGACCGAGTTTCTCCGCGGAGGCGCCGGAATCCTCGTGCCACCATCTGATGCGCCCGCATTGGCCGCGGCCATCACACGAGTTCTCGACGATGCGGACCTCCGGCGAGCAATGACCGCGCAGGCCCGTGACCGGATCGGCACCAAACACGACAAATCAGTCACCCTGCCGCTTATGCTGCACGAGTTGTCGTCGTGACGACGACACAGAGGTGGCGCGCGCTGCACTCCTTCCTAGATAGGCTGCCCATGAACCAGTCCCTCTCCCGCCGACGGAAGACCTCCCGGTCGGTGCTGGCGTTCACCTGCGTCCTGCTCGCGACCCTCGCCGGCATCGTGTGGGTGCACAGCGACGCCCACTCGGCGCCGGTCACCTGCGCGTTGTCGAGCGGCAGCCACAAGGTGGCGGCCTCGCCCGGAGCCTCGATACTCGCCGCGTCGGACGCCGACCTGAACCGGGAACTGTCGCTCGCCGAGGATCTCGACATGTGGGCGGTTCGGATCGACGTGGACTGGTCGGTCGTCGAACCCCGTCGCGGCCAGCGCAACTGGGCGCCCATCGACCGAGTGGTGAATGCCGTCGTCGCCCACGGCATGTGCCCGGTCGGTCTGGCCACCTACACCCCGCTCTGGGCCGCACGGCCGCTCGACTTCCCGCGCAACTCCCACTACCGGCCCGCCGACCCCAATCTGTTCGCTTCCTTCGCCGCGGCGGCCGCCCAGCGCTACTCACAGTCGATCGCGGTGTGGGAGATCTGGAACGAGCCCAACCTCGCCAACTACTGGCTGCCCCGGTCCAACACCACCGAGTACGGGCAGCTCCTCGCGGCGTCCTACACCGCCATCAAGCGGGCCGTCCCCGAGGCGGCGGTGATCTCGGGCGGCCTCGCCCCCGGGACCGACAACGGTCGCGACATCGCACCGCTGACCTTCGTCCGCAACCTCTATCAGGGCGGATTCAACCGATCCCTCGACGCGCTGAGTGTGCACCCCTACACCTATCCGGCGCTCCCCAATGACCCGGCGGCGGCATCGTGGAGCACGGCCGCACGGATGTGGGACATGCGCGACGTGATGGTCGCGGCGGGTGACGGCGACAAGAAGATCTGGATGACCGAGTTCGGCGCACCCACCGGCAGCGGGACCAACGCGGTGTCCGAGGAGATCCAGGCTCAGAGCATCCAAATCGCGATCGGCGCGCAGAACGATGCGCCGTGGCTCGGGCCGCTGTTCATCTATTCCCTGCGCGACGCGGGGACCGACCCGAACAACCTGGAACACAACTTCGGCCTGGTGCGCCGCGACTGGTCGCCCAAGCAGGCGTACACCTTTCTGGACTCGCGCTAGACGTCACGTCACACATGAGGGCAGGTCGTTAGCTAAAGTGAACCGAAAGTCGACCGACGGCAAGATCATCGGGCGGCGGCCGCCGGGGGGCACCCAACACCACAGGAGAGATGTGTGACCTCCAGTCTGGACTCCGCCGGACGCCGCGACGCGCCACCGTCGGTCGATCTCTTCGGGCATTTCCGCGATCTCGCCCGTGTCGCCCTGCCCGCCATTCTGATCGGTCTGCTCGTCGGCGCGTGCGTGTTCGGTCTGCGCACCGCGCTCGTACCCAAGGAGTACTCGGCGACCGTGGTCGCCGAGATCACCCCGTCCGGCGACATCATCCCGGGAGACGCCTACATCGAACAGATGCGTGCCCCGTTCATCGCGCTCTCGACCGACGAGAACGTGCTCCAGCAGGTCCTGACCCAGGTCGACACCGGTTGGGACACCACCGAACTCCGCGAGCACGTCACCACCGGACCGGGTACGACGCCCTCGCTGCTGCTGTTCACCGCGACGGCACCCTCATCCGATCAGGCCGAGAACGTGGCACGCGCCATGGTGACCGCGATCTCGGCGGCCGCGGTCTCCAACCACGCCCGCGACATCAGCCGGGTCGTCGACCAGCTTCGCGCCCAGATCACCGCCGAGCGGGCACGCAACCGCGCGCTGCCCGATCGGGGCGACTCCAAGGCGGAGTCCAACGCCACCTTGGCGGACCTCAACTCACAACTGACCCGCCTGCAGAACTCCTCGACCGACAGCCTCGCGATCCTCGCCGCCCCCTCGGCGGGCGCGAAGCCGATCGCCCCGAATCCGACGCAGGAAGGTGCCGTGGCCGCCATCGCCGCAACCATCCTCGCCGCCGAACTGCTCGTACTGATCCGGGGCAGAGCCGGGCGGACACCGAATCCCATCTGGGCGAGGAGAATCGCCCACAAGTACGGGGCGCAGCTCTCCTACGACGACGCCACCGCCGGCCCGGGACTGCCGGACACCGTGCTGCCCGCGCTCGCCCAACGACACCGACGCGCACAGGTCGCGCTCATCCTGACCGGCTCCGGTGTGGATGCGGACGGCCTCGTCGACCGGACCGCCCCGCCCGCCGACGACGCCGCTGGACATCCGATGCGCCTCGAACGGCTCCCGCTCACCGAACCGTGGTGGCAGCGTGTCGATCCGGGTGACCTCGCGCTCGCAGTGGTCGCCGTCTCGACCGCCGGCACCGACCGGTCACTCGCCGAGCGGGCGCTCGCCCAGTTCGCCGAGATCGGCATCAACCGTCACCTCGTCGTACTGCGACGTCCTCCCGTCGGTGCCGACGACACTCCGTCCGACGACGCTCCGCCACCGGGTCCCGGTGTCGATGTCCACGCACCGCGAGCCCACGTAGACCCCTTCCCCAGCGGCGACGTGGCCACGACCGCGGTGCCGTCCCAGCCGCCACGCACACCGGCCCACCGGCACTCGCACGGTCGGCCGTTCGACTCCGACCGGTTCCGTGTGTCCCCGCTGGACGCGTCCCCGCGGGACCCTCGTCCTCAGGAGCCGTTCTCCCCGAACCGGAACGGCACCACGTGGGACATGGGTGACCATGCCCGGTGATCGCATCGCCGTCGTCCACGAACGGCTCACCGAGATCGCCGGATCCGAACACGTCGTCGAGCAGCTCGCCGCGACGTGGCGCGAGGTCGAGGTCCACGCACCCATCGCCCGCGCCGAAGGGATCCCGGCGGGTCTGTCCGACCCCCCGGTCACCACGCCACTCAACCGCGCTTACCGGTTGCTCCACGAACGCAGTTACGCCCCGCTGCTTCCCCTGATGCCGTGGGCTTTCCGCCACATGCACCTCCGCGACGCGTCGGCGGTCGTGGCCAGCCACCACGCGTTCGCGACACAGTCGGTGTTCGCCACCGACGCACCCGTCATCGCCTACGTCCACAGTCCCGCCCGGTGGGCCTGGGACCCGTCGCTGCGCGCAGGCGAAGGCGGTGGGGCTGCCGGTGCCGCGATACTGTCGGCCCTGTCGGTCGTCGCGCGCCGGTGTGAGGTCGCCGCCGCACCGGAACTCCACACCGTGGTCGCGAATTCCTCGGCCGTGGCGGCACGTATCCGCGAACACTGGGACCGCGACGCGATCGTCGTCCACCCACCCGTCGACCTCGAGGGATTCACTCCCGATCCGGCGGTGGAACGCGAGGACTTCTACCTCCTCGCCGGGCGCCTGGTGCCCTATAAACGTCCCGATCTCGCCATCGCCGCTGCCGCGAAAGCCGATGTCCGGCTGGTGGTCGCCGGAGACGGCCGCGCCATGCAGCAGTGCCGTGAACTCGCCGGCCCGAAGACCACCTTCCTCGGGCGGGTTCCCCACGAGACGCTCCTGAACCTGCACCGCAGCGCGCGTGCCGTCCTGATGCCCGGCATCGAGGATTTCGGGATCGTGCCGGTCGAGGCCATGGCCACGGGCACGCCGGTCATCGCTCTCGGCGAGGGCGGGGCGCTGGACACCGTCATCCCCGGGTCGACCGGACTCCTCGTCGAACCCGGCTCCGACGAGGACATCGTCGACCGGTTCGCCGCAGCCATGCGCGACTTCGCCGTCGCCGACTACGACCGCACCGAGATACGGGCGTGGGCCGAACGATTCCGCCGGGAACGCTTCCGCGCCGAGATGCGGGAGGTCGTCGGTGCCGCGATCTGACACGACGCGTTCGACGGTCCTCGATCGCGCCCTCGCGACATCTCGCACGATCGCGATGACCGGTCCACTGGCCTCAGTCGACGCCGACCGCATCCGCGAGCGCCTCGCACCCGCGCTGACCCCGACCTCGCGCCTCACCGTCGTCCCCGACCCGGCATCGAAGACGTGGGCCCACGACGTCTCGCCGATCCCCATCTCGGTGCGGCCCGATCTGGCCGAGCTGTCCCCCGGCGAGATCCTGACACGGCTGCGGAACGCTCCGGTACCGGCGGGACGCCCCGAGTATCTGCTGTGCGGGAGCTGGCTCGTTCTCGAACACAGCCACGGGATCGGCGACGGCCGGGTCAGTCTGGAGCAGTTCGCCGGGCTGGCCGGCCGCGACGACGCCGCGATGGCGGCCAACCTGGAACGGTCACTCCCGGCGAACTCGGCGTGGCACGCCGCCCGCAGGTACCTGTTGCGCAACCCCGGACGGCTGCGCGAGATCGCCCGCCTGCGCGCGGCGAACGCGGCCGGCGCTCCGGCGGGCCCCACCCGTTCGCTGTCGGGCTGGCGCACCACGCGCCACGTCGTGGCCACCTCGATGCCCGCCGACCGGGCACGCGCACTACGCGCCGCGGTCGCCGACAGCGGGATGAAGGCGTCCTCGGCCGCCGTGACCGTTGCACTATGGCGTGCCGCCGTCACCGCGCAGGGCGTCGCGATCGACGATCGCACGCAAGTGTTGTTCGACTGCCGGCGCTACCTCGACCCAACACACGCCGCGGATCACGGCAACCTCGCCGTCGGCATCCCGATCCGCTTCCCTGACGGGGCGACGCCGCCCGAGGTCGGCGACCGCATTCGCGCGGTCGCCGGTTCCGGGTGGCCGGCCGCCATCCTGGCCTCGGCGGAACTCCGCGGCCTGCTGCCCAAGTCGGGGGCCGGGATCGAGCCGGAGGCATCCGACGACGTCCAGGTGCCCGACCGACTGCGTCTCTCGGTCAGCGACATGGGGCGGATCGACATGTTCGACGACGTCGACTGGGACCCGACCGCGCCGTCGCACCACCTCTACGCCTCCCTCGAACCGGACGGTCCGGATGCGGCGACCACCTTCGTCAGCGAGATCGGCGGGGTCCGCTCTCTCACCACCACCTTCTACCGCGCCTTCATCGACCCCGCCCTGATCGAAGCCGCCCAGCAGCACCTCTGCGACGATCCGGTGTCGCTTTTCGAACGGCTCCTCACCCGATCATGAGTGCACCCGGCCCCAGGTTCCGTGGCCCACGATCGCTCCGCTCGGGAAGATCCTCACCCCTGCGCTCGGGAACATCCTCACCGTTGCGCTCGGGAATCATCTCGACCGTCCTGTTCCTCACGACCCTGCTGGTCGCCCTCACCGGGACGTCCTGCGCCACCGATGGCTCCTCCGAGTCCGGCCCGTCCGGGAGCACGGTGCCGGAGGGGGCGTCGCCCGGCGACGTCATCGGCACGGCCTCCGACACCAGCGAGTACCGCTCACTGGCCAAGATCGCCGAGCGCGCGCTGCGTTTCCGGTATCGCTCGGAGCATCCCGTCACCGGCGAATTGGTGCCCGTGTCGGCGGCCGCATTCGTGCCCCGTGGAACGGCCCCCGCCGGCGGCTGGCCCGTCATCGCGCTCGGTCACCCGACGACCGGCGTCGCGAACGACTGCGCACCGTCGTTCTACGGCAACCTGCTCGGCACCGTCGATCTCGTCGCCACCCTCCTCGAGCAGGGATTCGTGGTCGTGCAGACCGACTACCAGGGTCTGGGCACCCCGGGTGATCACGCCTACCTCGAACCCACGGTTGCCGCACGCAACATCATCGACTCGGTGCGCGCAGTGCGCTCGATCGTCCACGACACCACCGACGACTGGTGGGGATTCGGTGTGTCCCAAGGTGCGCACGCGGTGTTCCGGGCGAACGAGATCGCCGATTCCTATGGCGACGGACTGAACCTGATGGGGACGGTCAGCATGAGTCCGGCACTCGACATCCGCCCCCTCGCCGACTCCATGGCGGCCGGCACGCTGACACCGGATCAGATCGCGTTCCTTCCGGTCATCCTGACGGGACTGAAGACGGTCCACCCGGAACTGAACATCGACGACTACCTCCGCGGTCCCATCCGCGACACGTTCCGGGTCTTCCTCGAATGCAACGACGCCGCGCGGGTGCAGAAACAGGACATCGTCGAGATCACGGAACCCCCCGACTACCGTCCGATCGACGCCGCTGCCACCGAACGACTGCGGGGGTGGCTGGGTGAGGCGAGTCTGCCGCAGGGTCGGGCGAGCGCTCCGATGCTGATCTCCTACAGCTCCGAGGACAAGGTGATCCGTCCGTCGTGGACCGCGGGCGCGATAGAGCAGGCCTGCGCTCGAGGTGATGTGATCAACACGGTGATCGTCAGGGGGCAATCGCACGGCATACTCGACGTCGGCTCGAAAACAGCAGACTGGGTGAAGGCCGTGTCGAACGGGGATCCCGTCCGGAACGACTGTCGATGACCCACCACCCGCCGTCGGGGCAAGCGCGGTGTGGCTCGCGAAGTGGAGACCTCTCATGAACACCAACCCGAACGAGGCGGACGACCGCGAAGCGGACGCGTCCGCAGATCGACTGTCGTCGGTACTGGGCGTCCCGGGCGACTCGACCATGTCGGCCATCTTCGACGCGGTTCGAGGGGCAGATGAGAAGACCGCGGCGGCATTACGCGAACTGCTGTCCGACCCGGCCCGCGTGCGAGCCATCGAGGAATCGGGGCTTCTCTCCGGTCAGCCACATCCGGCCGTCGATGACGCGATCAGCCTGACGATCAATGCGCTTGGCGTCGCCTACGCGGCACTCAACGTGGTCACCGCCGAAGGACAGACCAACGCGTCGATCGCCTGGCAGTCCGGAAAGCCGGGGCACAAGGGTACGCGGCCGCTGCTGGACTCTCTGTGCGTCTACCCCGTTGTGAGTGACGCAATGCTGGTGATCGACGACATCGCCGACCATCCGGTCCTGTCCGAGCACTCGACCGCACGCAACGGCGAGGTGGCCTCCTACCTCGGCATTCCGCTGCACGCGGGCGACGGACACGTCATCGGTACCTTCTGCGTCTGGGATACCGAACCGCACCACTGGTCGTCGACCGACATCGCCCTGCTCACCGATCTGTCGGTGGTGGTGAGGGAAGCCGTGTTCCGCGACTGAGCGCGACTCGCCGGCAAATGTGAGGCCGAGTCGCATGTTTCCGTTAGCCACCTTTACAATTGGCGGTGACCGGGGGGCCGTTCATCGATGGAGTGGACTTGGCTACCCATACCTCGGAGGTCGAGGCGCTGCCCAGGTCGGGCAGGCCTGCCGACTCCCCTGATTCTCGGCGCTCACTCGGCGACCTGGTGCGCGATGATCCGCTCAGTACCGCCATCACGGTTTCCATCGACGTCGTGACCTCGGCGATCGCCACAGCTGTCGCCATCTGGTGGATCGTCCTTCGCCAGTCCGACTATCCCCCACTCTGGACCATTGCGCTGTACCCGGTCGCCCTCGTGGGCGTCTTCGGGTTACGAAAGATCTACCGGCGCGGACTCAATCGCCGATTCCTGGACGAGGTCGGCAAGGTCATGACCGGTTGCACCGTCGCGGCGATGGTCCTGCTGTCGCTGATGCTCCTGGCCGGCCTCGACGAACGTCCGGGCGCGGCCACGACGAAGCTCTGGATCTCCGCGTTGTTCTGGGTCCCGTTCGGGCGGCTGGTCCGGGATCTCGTTCAGCGCAACCTCCGCCGCCACGGACACCTGATGGCACCGACCCTGATCATCGGCGATGGACCGGTCACCGAGCAGGTGGTCGGGCGCATGGTCGCAGCGCCGGAGCACGGCCTCAAGCCGGTCGGTGTCCTGGCCGCCGGGGCACCGCCGCGTGACCGGGACGAACGCGCGTCCCGGGTTCCTCAGCTCGGGGGTGTCGACGACCTCGACCAGGCGATCCGGGCGACGAATGCCGAAATCCTCGTGGTCGCCTTCGCGGTCACGAACGTCGAGCGATTGACCGCGTCGGTCCGCATCGCACACCGGCACGGGGTCAAGGTGTGGATCGTTCCCCGCATGTTCGACGTCATCGGCCGACGCAGCCGCGTCGACCACATCGGTGGCCTCCCGTTGATGTCGGTTCCTCACACCAATCCGCAGGGATGGCAGTTCCGGACGAAGCACATCGGCGACCGTGTGGTTGCAGCGCTGATCCTCGCCGCGATCTCGCCCGTGTTCCTGACACTCATGTTGCTGGTGCGCCTGAGTTCCCCCGGCCCGATCTTCTTCGCCCAGCCGCGTGTGGGCCGCGACGGCCGGGTCTTCGACTGTCTCAAGTTCCGTTCGATGCGACCCGAGGACCCGACGGCCGAGAAGTTCCGGCCCGCGGCCGGCAACGCCCCCGGCGGCGTCGAGGGCGTCGACCGGCGCACCAGGATCGGCAAGATCATGCGTTCGACGTCGATGGACGAGTTGCCACAGCTGCTCAACGTCGTGCGCGGAGAGATGAGTCTTGTCGGGCCCCGCCCGGAACGCCCCGAGTTCGTGTCCCTGTTCGAGGTGCAGATCCGCCGCTACGGCGAACGGCACCGGGTCAAGGCCGGCGTGACCGGCTGGGCCCAGGTGCACGGTCTCCGCGGTCAGACCTCGATCGCCGACCGCGCCGAATGGGACAACTACTACATCGAGAACTGGTCGCTGTGGCTCGACGTCAAGATCCTGCTGCTGACGGTCCTCGCAGTACTCAAGCGCGCCGAATGATGGCCGGCAGCTGATACTCAGAGGCTCGGACGCCGGGTGTCGTACGCGTCCTGGTACCTCACCCGCCGACGACCGTCGCCGGCGACGACGAGAACCGTGCGGATGATGATCGCGAGCAGGATGAGGCCGCCCACGATCGCCAGTAGAACCACGGTCATGACGACCTCCTCACCGCCGGCCACCACAGACGCGAACTGCGTTGCGGCAGCGTCGAATCACCACGGACATCGCCGTGGACGCACTGTCGGTGAACATGGTGCGGCGTCACCGCCCACGAGCGCCACTGATTTTCCGGCGCCTTCACACTGTGGAGTTGTCAAGGAACAGATGCGGTCCCGACATGTGGCGGACCCCGCTGCTGGTTGAGTACGCGAGGAGCTTGCGACGAGCCGTATCGAAGCCGGCTGCGCGAAAGTCAGGCGGCGTCGTCGAGTCGCATGGTGCGCCGCTTGTAGGCGGGTAGGGCGCGCCGTTGCGGATCGACGTCGGCGGGCGGGATGAGCCGCGGGCGGCGGTCGAAGCCCAGCATGATGTCCCAACCGTTGTGGTGGACCTGGGTGTGGCAGCGTTGACAGAGCAGACACCCGTTGTCGAGGTCGGTATCACCGTCGTCGGACCAGTGCTGGATGTGATGGACCTGCGTATGGGACGGCGGCGCACCGCATTTGATGCAGGTCTCGTCGCGCAGGATGATCGCCTTGCGCAGGTGTGCCGGGAACAGTCGTCGTTCGCGACCCATGGCCAGGGGCACGGTCTCGCCGTCTGTGAATCTCGGTGGGCGTGGCACCCGACAAGGCTTGGGTGAGGAGTTCGGTTTCGTAGATCGTCCGGTCGCCGTCGGAAAGCGCTGCAGATGAACGTCTCTCGATCACCGCGATGCCCCGGACGATGGCATCGACGACTTCACCCGAGAGACGACCATCGGCAGCGCAGGCCTCGACCTTGCTCAGCGCGCCGAGAGCGTCGGCGATCCGAGTGGTGCGAGTAGCCGCTGCGGGCGGGGAACCCCATCTCGATCAGCAGCTTCTTGGTGGTCGAACCCGCCTTTTCCGCGACGCCAAGGTCGTCGAGGTTGCTGCGTGCGTGGCGATCTGGCGATCGGCCACGTTGCGGATCAACCGCCAATACTCCAGCTGCTCGTACGTCAGACGGCCGGTGGGATCGTCGGCGGGCAGGGTGATCTCGACGAGTTGGTCAAGGACCACGTTGAGTGAAGTGGTGTCGATCCGCGGGAGCTCGCGACTCACTGGCCCCTTCACTGACGCACACCGCGTAACTCACGGTGCCGTGGGTCCTGAAACGCCGCGGGACGGCCCACAGGTGACGTCAGTCGGTATACAGGCAGTTCCCTCGCGCGTCCGACTTGGCACAATGGACGACGTGCTCACCCTGTCCGCCGGAGAGAACCGCCCGTTGCCGTCGTCGGCTGTGACGGTCTCGGTGCGTTCGGCATCGCCGGTCAACACCTCGGCGATCCTGCTCACCGATGCCGGTCGCGTCCGCTCCGACGCCGACCTGATCTTCTACAACCAGCCGGCCGGTCCGGGCGTCGGCTACCGGTCCGCCGGGGCGGTCGACATCGTCACCGTCGACACCGCCGCGCTACCCCGCGACATCACGACCGTCGTCGTGGCCGCGAGCCTGGACGGCAGCGGGCCGTCCACCTTCGCGACCGCCGGTGCGCTGACCGCGACGCTGAGCGGCGGCGGCGAGGAACTCACGTTCGCGCCCACGGGCCTCACCAGCGAGGCCGCCGTCGTCTGCCTGGAGATCTACCGCCGCAACGACACCTGGAAGGTCCGCGCCGTCGGTCAGGGCTACGACGCCGGGCTCGCGGGTCTCGTCTCGGCGTTCGGCATCGAGGTCGAGGACGACCCGGCACCACCACCCGAGCCCGGCCGGCCACCGCGGGTGACCGATCCCCAGCCGTGGCCGCCCGCCTCGCAACCACAGTCACCACCCGCGGCCGCGCCGTCACCCGTCACCCCGGCTCCGGCCACCACCCAACCCACGGGAGTCCCCATGCACAGCGATCTGTTCGCCCCGTCCCACGCCGAGGTCAGCGGCCAGGGAATCCAGAAGCAGGGCAGCAAGATGTGCCGTATCGGTCTCTCGGGTGAGGTGATGGCCCGCACCGGGTCGATGGTCGCCTACCAGGGTGACCTCAACTTCGAGGCCCTCGGCTCCGGCGGGCTGGGCCGGATGATGCGCCAGGCCATGACCGGCGAGGGTGTCCCGCTGATGAAGGTCACCGGACGCGGCGACCTGTTCCTCGCCAACGCCGCGTCGGACGTCCATCTCATCGACCTCGACGGCACCGACGGCCTGACCATCAACGGCGCGAACGTCCTGGCGTTCGACTCGACCCTGCGCTACGACATCCAGCGTGTCCAGGGGGCGGGCGCGATGAGCAACGCGGGCCTGTACAACTGCGTGTTCACCGGTCGCGGACGCATCGCCATCACCACCGACGGCACCCCGGTGGTGCTCAACGTCGACGCCGCGACCTACGCCGACCCACAGGCCGCGGTCGCCTGGTCGTCGAGTCTCCGCACCTCGGTGAAGTCCAACGACTCGTTCAACCTCGGCACCCTGATGGGGCGCAGCACCGGCGAACGTTTCACCCTCGCCTTCTCCGGTCAGGGGTTCGTCGTCGTGCAGCCGTCGGAGCTGCCGCCGGGCGGCTTCATCGGCGGCACGGGCGGCGGCGGGGCCGCGGGCTCCGGCGCCGGCGGGATGCTGGGCGGCATCCTCGGGCGCTGACCCCGGCGTCGACTCCTACCGGAAGACGCTCCCCTTGTTCTCCGACGCCTCGACCCGTTCGACGATCCAGGCAACCAGCACCTCGGCCTTCCGCTTGCGGCCGGTTTCCTTACGGGTGTCGAGTTCCTGTTCGGCGATGATGTCCCGGAGCTGCTCGATGGTCAGCTCGCCAAGCCGCGCCGCCAGGTCCTGCCCGCCGCTCTCGCGGTAGACGACGAACGGGTCGAACGCACCCGGTTGACGCGTCACCCGCTTCTTCGGCGCCGCGGCACGCTTCCGCGGCGGCGGCACCGGTGCTGCGCCGAGCACACCGTCGGGCGGACGCAGTGCGTCGACGACTCCGGTCAGCGCGGCGGCGAAGCGGGAGGACCGCTCGGCTTCCGCGACGATCACCGTGGTCAGTCCGGCGATGAGCTGTGCGGCTTGCGGATTCTTGGCGTCCAGCTGCGCGAGCGCCCCGCCGACGGCCTGGTACTCCATTCGACGGCGGGTGTCGTCGGAACTCATCGGATCTTCTCCTGCGCCTCGGTCATCACGTCCATGGCCAGCCCACGGAACTGATCGAACTGTCCTTGATTGCCGTACTTGACCCGGAGCGTCCCGTAGGGCGTGAACTCAGCAGCTGCCGCAACGGAATTCGCCTCATTGATGTAGCTGGGCAGCACATGCTGGATGGTGGGATCACGGCGCAGACGCAGGGCCGTCGACCGGTGCACGGCCGAGTTCGCCTTGTACTTGGTGATCACCACGCCGAGTTCGACGATCGTCCGGCCGATCTCGTCACCGATCTTGCGCACGCGGGTCTGGATCTGGGGAATACCGTACGTGGACAACACATCCGGGATCGTCGGGATGATGTAGGCATCCGCGGCGGCCAGACCGTTCAGCGTGACGGGTCCGATGCTCGGCGGGCAGTCGATCAGCACGTAGTCGTAGAAGTCGACCACCGGTGCGATCGCTTCACGCAGGAACTGGGTTCCGTTGCCTCGAGCGCGCCCCTCCACCCGCAGTGCACTCAGTTCCTCCTGGACCTCGATGAGATCCAGGGACGACGCCAGCAGGTCGACGGTATTCACCTTCTTCACCGGGGAGACACCCCGTTCGATCGCGTCGTTCAGCCGGAAGTACTGGGTACCGTTGATCGCGTCGGAGAACAACGTGGCCAGCGTGCGGCCATTCGTGTTCAGCTCGAACCATCGCTCCTCGCTGATCATCATGGTGGTCAGATTGATCTGCGAGTCGAGATCGATGAGCAAGACCCGCTGCCCGAACTCCGCCGCCATGAACTCGGCCAGCCCGGCGGTCACGGTCGTCTTGCCGACACCGCCTTTCAGGCTGATCGTCGCGATCACCTTCGCCATCGAGAATTCCTACCTTCCATACGGTCATGCATCGACGATTGCCCCCGCCCCTTCCTTGCGTACCGTGAACCCGACCTTCGGGGAGGGATCAGCAAGATACGGAAGCGCATACGAGAACAGGGTCGCCACGTCACGCGGATCGGCCCTGCCTCGCCTGTGCGACTTGAAGTGGCGACTCCCCTTGGGCGGATCGCTGGCGAACAGGAGGATCATCGCTCCGCGGGTGGGCGACCGGAGCGCGTCGGCCAACCGGCCGCCGACGAGCTTGCTCGGGTTGCCCGCGATGTGTTCGATCGCGTCGCGTTCGCGCACCGCGGTTCCGGTGAAACCCGTGCGATAGTCAGCCTCTTCGCGTTTGCGGTTGACGAGCGGAAGTTCCGTCGGGTAGTCGCCGATCGTCGCAGGCTTCTTCGTCTTGGGGATCGGCAGCAGGATCGCCATGTCCTCCAGCGCCCCGCGTTTCATCGCCGATTCGAAGGCCCGACGATGCGGTTCGAAGTCCCAGTTGGCATCCCACACGAACCGGGTGATCGTCTCCAGAACGACCTCGGCGTCGACAATCCCGTACCGCGCATGGAACATCCGTGACGTGGAATCCTTGTCGATGAACGAGAACTCGCCCGACTCGTCAAGGGCATCGAGCAGTGGCCGCACCGCCGCGAAATGGGTGGCGTTGTACGAGCCGTCGCCGCGGGGTGCCTGCATGGTGAAGCTGAAACTCTGGCCGCCGACGCTGCGATAGCTCAGTTCGGCGTTGTACATCTTGTTGGTCGCGGTCGGCCGCAGCCACGGCAACCGCTGGAACACCATCGGTGGTACATCGCGCGGGGTGATCATCGGCTCACCGGCCTCATTCACGCCTTTGAACCGACGGAGTTCGTCGCGGAACTCCTCCTCGTCGGCGACGACGGCCTCGAACGCCTCGTACATGTCCACGATCCGGCCGCCCGGTCCCGGCACCTCCCGGCCGATGAACAGCCGCACCAGATCTCGGTAGCCGGGGCGGAAGCCGAACCAGCGTCCCATCTGCATCAGCGTGTCGGCCTGCGCGGTTCGCCGGGTGTAGTAGGTCGTCGTGAGCCCCTCCACCGTGAACCCGCGGCTCAGCTTGGTTCCGCCGACCAAGATCTTCCACACGGGATGCTCCTGGAAGTCCAGCGGCTCCTGGATGTAGTCCTTGTCGGCCGCTCCGTTCACCACGATGACCGGGCTGACGCCCGAACCGATCCGGTCACACGCCGCGCCGATGAACACCTCGAGCTCACCGAATGACGCCGGACTTGCCGTCGACGGGTCGGCTCGCACCGCGGACACCCGACGGAAGTCGTCGTCCCACAGGTTCTCCAGCCGCGCCAATCCGTGCGGCTGGCTGTACCCGGCTCTCTTCCACACCATTTCGAAGTCGTCGGCCAGCGCCTTGTGCTCGGCCTGCTTCACCGACTCGTGGACCAGCATGGTGTGGTGGTGGAAATCCCCTGGTACACCTCGACTTTGCCGGTACAGTTTGATCGCGCCGGCCAGGACGAACGAGTCCAGCGCACGCCGCATCTCGGCGGTGCGATCCTCATCGCTCTGCGCACGTAGATCCCGGACGAACGCCTTCTCGTTGGAATTCGCGGGCGTTTTCTCGACCCCGTCGTCGAGTTGATCGGCGTCGTGGAAATCGGCTCCGCCCATGTACTTCTCGGGCCGGTCGAGACTCACGATGAAGTCGTTCGGGAAGATGTTCACCGAGTCGTCGGGATCGACGAAGACATTCGCGAACGGCGTTGCCGTGTATCCGATGTACTGGCTGCGTTTGAGGGTGTCGAGTAGACGCGAGATCTGCTCGTTGATGGCGGTCCGTTCGATCCGGCCGGCGGCGAAGTTCTTCGGATTCTGGGTGTTCACCGACGCCTGGTCGGCCTCGTCGTCGATGATGAGGGTCGGGATCTGTTCCAGAGGCGTCGGGATTCTCCCGACGTCGGCGACGAGTTTGCGCAGCACGGCAGCGTTCTTCTTGACCACCGCCACCCGGACGTTGCTCGAGTACAGGTTGACCGGATCGAAGAGCGGCCGTGAATGATCAGCGAATTCGTAGTGCAGGGTGCCGATCCCCTTGGCCAGAGCCTGGTAATCGTCGACGCGGCCGGTCAACCTGCGGATCGCCGGGGCTTCGTTGGAGTGGTTCGGGTCCAGCACATGATCGAGGAACCGACCGGCATGCCAGTCTTCGTCATTTTCGTACTCGGCGTCGTCGATGTTCTGCATGCCGATGAGTTCCATGTCGAGTCGGCGCTGAGTCTGACTGCGCAACAACTCGATCGTGCCGGTCAGCACGATGACCAGCCGGTAGCCGGCGTCGATCGCCTTTGCGATCACCCCGGTGAAATTCGCGGTCTTCCCGCTCTGGACGTGACCCACCACAAGTCCTTTGGACTGGTAGGGCTCGTCACGGGTCGGATCGGCGAGACGCTGGACGACGGCGGTGGTCGCGACGTCGAGACCGGTGATGACCTCGGGTTCCCAGCCCTTAACGGCGAGCACGCGTCGATAGGCCGACCAGTAGAAGTTCTGTGCCACACGACGTTCGGGCACATACCAGGGTTCCCATGGCTGCGGGGCGGCGATCACAGTGGGGCCGACCGCGATCGGGAACGCGGCGGTGAGCGCTTCGAAAGCGACTTCGGGAATGCCCAGGAGTGTGTAGATCAGCGTCCGACGCCCGTCGGTCTGCGGTGCGGTTGCCGCAGTCCACTCCGCGGCTCCTTCCGCGTCCCAGCGTGTGAGCGACGATCGGACGGCCGACCGCACCGCCGAAGCCCGGTCGTCGACGATGATGTCGATCAGGGCTTCCATCGTGACCGGACCTCCGCCGGCGTCCAGGACACGTCCGGCCACGGCACCGAGGAAGCGAGCCGGAGCGAGATCGGTCTTGAACTCGCGCACCAGAGCGTCGATCACCACGTCGATCACTCGTCACCCCCATCCTCTGCAGCCAGTGCAGCGATCAGCACCCGTTGCCAGGCGTCGATCTGCTCGACCTGCCTGGCACTGTGCCGCACCGCGTCGAACATGTCCTGTGCCAGCAGGAACACCAAGGTCCGCAATACCGGGAGGTCAGCGCCGTTCGAACGTCGGCGGCCGCCCAGCTTCCTGCGGAGACGCGCATTCAGCCACAGTGCACGGGATTCGAGATCGATTTCGAAGAAGCGATCCTGCGGCAGTACCCGCCATCCGATCTGGACGGGTTCTGCGGTCTCCACGAAGGTGAAGGTGTCCGCGAACTCGTCTGCCACCTCATCGGGCAGCCCGGTCCCCGGTTCGACCACGGTGATCGGACGACGCTGAACCCGCCGCGCGGCGACGGCGGTCGCCGCCGCGTCGTCGAGGTAGTTGCCCAATGCGTCGTGAAGCGCCGTGGCGAGTGTGGCGTCGAGCGTCACCCCGGCCTTCTCCGGATTGATCGTGATGTGTTCGGCCAGAAGGGGGTCGATGTCTATCGCAACCCGCGCCAGCGCCCACTCGGGTCGTGGACGCAACACGCCCAGCCATCCACCGGCCTGTAACAGTCGGCCATTGCGATACACGAAGAACCCCTGGGAATCCCGGCCGGGTCGCCCATCGAGTTTGTAGTCGGGCGAGGTACTGCGTGCGGGCCAGATGTGTGCGGTCACCACGTCGCTGCCGAGAACGGACACGGACTTCGGATAGCCCGTGCCGCCACTGGTGCGATAACCGAACGGGTCGACCGGCCGCACCGACCTTGGTACACCGGCCCGCCCGGCCAACTCGTCGGCGACATCGACGGTGATGGTGAGGCCGTCGGCGATCAGACGGTGGAACACCAGGCCTAGCCACGCCTGCAGATCGGCGACCGTGACCTCCAGCCAGGCACCCTGTTCCTCGGTGGCGACGCCGTTGGGAAAGGTCCGAATCCCGCGCCATTCGACGATGGTTCCCGACCGGAACGGGAACCGCGGTGCGGCCGTGTCGATCACCCTGGCCGCGTCGGCATCGTCGACGACATCGAGCCGGGGCGCATCGTGGCGAGCCTCGACGGTGAGCCGCCGGCCGACCGGATCACCCTGTACGGCATGCGAATACACCGTGACCTGGTCCGCCTGGCTGAGGGATGCGGCTTTCAGACCGACTCCGAAGTGGCCTTGTTCGTCCCCGCGGTAGGCACGCTGGGTGCCGTACCGCATGGCGGCGTCGATGGTGACCGGATCCATGCCGAGTCCGTCGTCGACGATCCGCAGTCCGCTGACCCGTTGTCCGGACTGCAGGAACCGCACCAGCACATGCTGCGCCCCGGCATCCACGCTGTTGTCGATCAGATCGGCCACTGCCGTGAGCAGGGTGTGGTGCAGCCCGAGCGCGCGGATGGTCGGGGTTTCCGCCGATTCTGCGGTCATCGAACGGCCACCGTCCACGCAGACTCCAGCAGAGTGGCGACCGCGTCGTCCCGTGCCTGGTAGCGACTGAGGATTCGGCGGGGTTTGGCGGAGGCCTCCATCCCGATCGCGCTCGCGAGCAACGGAACCGCCTCGTTGTCGGACACGGTGTCCGGCTGCGCGACACCGACGAGTGCCAGCGCACCCCGGACGGGGTCTTCGAGCGTCGCGACGCAGGGAACAACCCCGAATCCACCGGTGGCCGAGTAAGTGAGGAACACGTAGTCCGTGGGCGCGACCTGTTCCTCCACCAGAAACCGCCGGATGGTCCCGCACGTCGGGTTGATTCCGGTCCACCGGATCATCTGTGGACCGAGCGGACTTCGCAGCTCACGCGTCTCACCCCTGTTGCAGCCGAATGCCTGTGCCACGCCAACCGGAATCGTGAAGCCCGATCCGCGCAGGTGCTCGGTGGTGACCCGCATCCGGAAGCACCAGGTGTCGCCGATTCGGTAGAGGCGTCGCGTGGGACGGACGGAGTCCATGCCGGCGACTCCGTCGACAGCACCGGGTTCACCTGCGACGTCGAGGAGGGCGGGCCGCCTGGGCACGGACCCCACGCCGCCGGCAGCGATTTCCCGTCCGGCCAGACGCCACAGCCCGGAAGCGGTGGTCTCGAACCGTTCGTCGTCGGAGAGCCGGCGGGCGACGTACTGTTCGGAACGATCGGTGTCGACCAGGTCGACCAGTGTGCGGATGTCGACGGGTCCGCCGACCACCTCCAGGACTGCTGCGGCATGGTCGACGAGGCGTCGGGTGGACAGCAGCACATGGTCGTCGAGGACCGGGATCCCGCAGTACTCCAACCACTGTCGTGTCTCGTCGGGCGTCAGCTGCAGCGTTTCGGCGGCATCGTCGACAGGGACGACCCCGTTGCCGGATTCGAACTGCTCGAGCATGACGATCGTGCGCCCGGTGGCCGAACGGAGGTCCGGTGCGATCGCCCACGGCCCGGTGACCTCGAATCCGTCGTCGAGCCGATCGAGCGCCAGCCACAACGGCACGCCCAGTGACGGGACCTCGGTCCGGAGCACGGGCTGCATCTCGAGCAGCCTGATCAACGGGGTCACCGGCCGGATCTGCCCTCGCATGCTCGCCAACAGACCGCCGGCCGTGGTCTCGTACTCACAGGCCGAGGCCAGGTCCTGCCTGAGCTTCGCCACGATCCCCGAAGCACGACTCTTGCTCACGTGCAGCCGTACGCTCAGCTCGCCGATCGTGATCGGGTCGGTGGCCATCACGAAGGCGGTGAGGGCAAGGGTCTCGCGCTCGTCGAGTTGCTCGATCAGGTTCTCGAGTTCGTCGACCGGATTCGACTCAACCGTGCGCGCGAAGTCCCGCCCGGTGATCGCCGAGATACGCGCAGCGACCTCCTGCACCTGCTCGGGCGTCTCGTCCTCGATGTCGATGCGGATCAGGGGTGCGTCCTGCGCACCGCGGAGCCCACGCCATCGCGCCAGTACCCGCAGGTCGTCGACGAGTTGGGTGACGACGGGATCGACGGTGTTCTCGTCCTCGGGCAGACCGTCCTCGGGGTCGACCAGGATCGAGGCACCCAGGACGCCGGTGGCGACGTCCTGCACGGTCTCTGGACTCGTGCCCCTGAGGTCGAACAACGACCCGACGGTCGTCGACAACAAGCCCTCCACCCGGTCCCGGTCGGTGAGTCTCCGCACGACGGTCTCGGCTCGCGGACCCAGACGCAGTGCGACGAGGCTCGCCGACGGGTCGATCCCCGGCGCGAGTTCGCCGAAGGTCGCGGTTCGGTGCCGACGGACGGCCAGACGTGCCAGGCCGGCGACCAGTTCGTCGAGTGAGGTGTCCGCCGCGGTCTCGCGCGGGGAATCGGCGATCCACCAGTCAGGGACGTTCGGCACGAGGGCTTCGAGGTGCGCAGCGTCCGATGACTCGTAGGTGTCGAGCCACGGAAACAGGTCGACCCAGGTGGTTCCGCGCAACGCGGCCGCGCCGATCTCCGAAAACGCGAACATCACCTTCGAGCTCCAACATTCCGCCACCACACACTGCGGTGATGATCCCGTCGTCGGAGCATATCCAATGCCCGCGATCACGCACGACGAGCGGGTGTGGAGCTGTCCCGATTCCCACCATCCTCGCTGCGGTATCCGTCGCGAAAATGCGCGCCATATCCCAACTTTCGCTACGGATTCCGGGGTCACGGGTAACGTCGCGCCCATGCCCGTTGCCTCCGCCTCCGTCGTGATCAAGCAGTCGGTCGAGACCGTCTGGGAGTATTGCCTGGTCCCCGAGCACGTCGCGGCACTCACTCCGGGTGTCGTCGGCATCGTGCCGGTGTCGGACGGGCCCATCCGTGTCGGCACCACGTGGAAGGGCCAGATGAAAGCGCTGGGGCGCACGGTCGGCTGGGTCGGCGAGTTCATCCGCGTCGACCCCGCTGAGGCGACCGAGTTCACCTCCACGGAGTCGCCCGTCGGGTTCACCATCTCCGCCACCTTCGATGACGCGCTGGACGGAGTCCGACTCACCTACCGTGTCCACAACGATGGTGTCGGCGGCGGAGCCATCGGCCGGGTCGCCGACGCGCTCGCCATCCGTGCTTTTCAGCGCTCGTTGTCGGCCAGCGCCCGAGAGCTGCCGCGCCTCGTCGACAACTGGGCGGCAAGACGCTGATCTCTGTCGCGAGACCATCCGGACGACACGATTCGGGTGTCGTCCGCTCGGACGGTTTTCGTGTCGCACGCCGGAGCGATCGGAGGTCGCATCAACGGTCACGTCGCCGGTCGTCGAACTGAGCCGTGGCCCCGCCGAGCACCGGAAGCACTGCACCACAGCACAACCCGGATGGCCCCCGTTCGGGGGACGCCGCGAGCCCGGCGGCGGGTCCATCACACGCGGGACTCCGACCAGGTGAATCGTTCGCGGAACTGTTCGTGACCGCCGCCGCGAACGACTACCGTCAGAGACGTCGGCTGGGTCCGCGGTGGTGATCTGTTCACCCATCGTCGTTCACAGCGATATGTGCTGCTTCGTATCGAAGGTCTCCCGAAGATGACCATGACCACTGCGCGACCCCGCCGCGTCCGGGTGCTCGCGGTCGCAGCTGCCGTGGGTCTGGCGCTCTGCTTCGGCGGGCAGGCACCCGCGACGGCCGAACCGAGCGACTCCGGCGGCGGCTCGCACAGCGTGGACGCCCCTGGTTCCGGAGGGGACTCGAGCAGCGGTGGCGAGTCGGGCAGTGGTGACTCGGCCGGCAGCGCCTCCGGCGGTAGCGGCGCGGGGGGCGGTGGAGACTCCACCGGCAGCGGTTCGGGCGGCACCAGATCCGGCGGCGACTCCAGCAGCGGCGACTCCGGCGGTGGCTCCGCCGACAGCACACCCGACCCCGGGTCGAGCACGGATTCCGATGCCGGCGATTCCCCAGCGGAACCCTCGAGCTCCCTCTCGGAGAACGACGTCGTCCCGGTGGACCCCACCCCACCATCCGAGACCGAGGGGTCCAGCGCGGGCGAGCCCAGCGCGCCACCTGCCGTCGAGGTGACCGAGCCCGACCCGGAACCCTCCTCCGACCCCGCCCCGAACACCGCAGTCGCGGACGTCGACGTCGACATCCACCGAAATCCGGTGCCGGACCAACCCGACGACGCCGACCGCGACGGCGCCGACGGCACTCCGCCGCCCGGAGCCGAACGCCGGCCCGGGGACTCTCCGCTTGCCGCACGATCGGCCGGGGCCACCGGATCACAGTTCGATCGTCGCGTGTCGCCCTCCGGCGACCCGCCTCCGTGGGCCCCCATGCTCAAGACCTCCACCCCGCCGGTCGCCGTGGCCCCGCAGCCGTACAAGACCGGCGCCTTCGGGCTCCTGACGTTCCTGGGGATCCACATCCTCGGAGGAGGAAGCACCGGCGCAGTCAGCCCGGCACCGTGGACCCTCCTGTGGTGGATACGGCGTTTCGGCACCCCCGGCCCGGTCGCCACCGCCGAATCTCCCCTCACCCCCTACACAACCGGCCTGGTGACAACCGATCCCGACCAGTTCCTCGGCTCGGCCGAGGGGTCGGGAACGAACAGTCCCGTCCCACAGTCCGCGCTCGTCGGCGGTCTCGTCTTCGGTTCCGCGCTCCTCACCAGAAAGCGCATGGCGGCCGCGGTGACGGTCACGGCGAACGACCCTGCGTCGACGATCCCGGTACCACGCCACACTCATGCAAAGACGGTGGCAGCACCCGCTCCCTCCGGCGTCCTGCACGGTTCCTTGCGGTTCACCGATCCGGACGGAAACCCGATCCCGACGACGCTGCACGGCGTGACACGGACGAGCGACCAGACCTTCCTCACCGCGAGCGGCAGCGTGCTCGCCTACGACGCGTCGACCGGCACGTACACCTACACGCCCGGCCTGCCGGCCCGCGTTGCAGCAGCCGCACCGGATGCCCCGGAATCCGCTCGCTTCGACTCCGTGGTGATCACGGCGGCCGACGGCCGGGGCGGTACGACACCGATCACCGTCGCCCTGCCGATCACGAGTCCGTACACCCTCGGGCAGGTGACGGTACCCGGCTGTCAGATCGACGACGTGGTCATCGGCCACGACGACGCCGCGTTCGTGACCACCCGACGCGGCGACGGTTGCACCCAGGTCTCCGTGGTCCGGCCGAAGACCATGACGGTGGCAACGGTCCCCATCGCGGGGTCGCCGGCGGAGCCGAACCGTGGCGTCGTCCTCGGCCCCGACGGCCGCGCCCATCAGCTCACAGAACTCGCGGAGATCGCCGACGAGACCCTCAGAACATCGGTGCGCGTCACTCGAGTGGATCCGTCCGGCGCCGCGTCGACCACCCGACCGATCCTCGGCCAACCCGCAGATCACCTACTGTTCGACGGCGCCGGCGTGGGCTACCTGCTGACCACGTGGTCCGACGACGACGGCCGGGCCTACACTTACCTGACCGCCCTGGACCACGACGGCACCGCCTTTACGTTCCCGCGTATCCCCGGCGCCGGCAGCCGCCTCTTCCTGTCCTCGTCGGGAAAGGTGTTCGTCTCGACGTCGGATGCCGATGGAACCAGTCTCTACGAGGCCGGCCTTGCTGGACTCTCGCCCATCGGGCCGGTGTTCGACGGCGAGGGCGGCGACATCTGGGCGCGGCGCGGGGACACGCTGTACTTCGTGCGCCATCACGGCGATCACGTCGGCCGGCCGGTCGCCACCCTCGCGATCCGCGACCTCGGGGGTTCGATGACCACCGTCTGGGAGATCCCCGGGCTCGTGTCCTCCGTGGTGCCGACCGATGCCGCCGTGTATGTGGTCTCACGGTCTCCCGAATCGGTTCATGTCACCGCAGTCCGTTCCGAGGGTCAGATCTCGACGGTCGATCTCGCCGGCACCGACGACGGCGGCGCCGTTGCCGGACCCGGCGACCACCTCTTCCTCGCGCTGACGGACCCCTCAACCGGGATGAGCACCGTCGTCGGGATCTCACCGGACGGCGTCGCGAAGATGGTCGCATCGGGAATCGGGCAGGCGTCCGTCCGGGCAGGCGAGTCCGGCGCAGTCTTGCTGACGGCGACGACCACCACGCCGGCGGGCGAGGACACCACGACGGTCACCCTCATCCGCGGTGACGGCATCGTGGACGACGGGTACGTCGTCCACGGGACCCCGGTCTCGGTCCACTTCGACCGGACCGGCGCCGCGCATATCCCGATGCTCGCCACCGACCCGGTCAGCGGGGCCCCGCTCATCTCCCTCGCGGTGATACGTCCGGACGCCACGACCGTGGTGTCCCCACCGGTCTTCGGGGAGCCGGCCGGCACCCCGGCGATCGCCCACGACGGCCGGACATATCTGCCGCTGACCCGCTTCTGTCCCCAAACCCGGCGACCGACAACGACTCTGGTCGTTTTCCACACCGACGGTTCGGTCGTCGAGGCCGGGGAGTTCCACGGCCATTCGACGCACGGCCCGGTCATCTCACCCGATGGCGACGTCATCCTTCTCACGCACGACGCCGGTACCACGACGATCCGTCCGATCAGGACGACCGCCCACAACAGTCACAGCGTCGAGAACCCGGCCCCCGCCTTGGTTTTCGAACTCAGACCTACCATCTCGGCCATCAACCCGAAAACGGGCGCCGTGTCGGGTTCGGTGGCCGAGACGACCGGCCAGACCTGCGCTCTCCGTTATCTGACCACCGACTCCCAGGTGATACTCGATTCCGGCAGCGGCACATTCGTTTTCACGCCTACCTCAGCGCAGCGCCACTGGACCACGGGGTCGGCCTCACACGATTTCGCCGTTCTGGTCTCCGATGCGTCGGGGTCATCCACGGTGATCTCGGTGAGCGTCCCGATCATGCCTGCGACCACCCTCGATCCACTCGATTAGACTGCGCGGCAACGACTTCGACGCACCGAAACGGATGAGCACACATCCACAAGACGCACTCGAATCTGGAGGAGACCTCCGACGGCGTCCGTATGACCAATCACGTCGAGTCCAACGGTTTCGGCGGTGTCTTCGGCAAGATGGCCGACCCGATCGTCATGCGCATCTAGCAGCGCCCACTCACCGCATCGATCGAGAGCGTCCCTGATCTCATCGAGGAGTGGCTGGCCCGGAAAGGTTGACCACAGGCACGAAACGGCCCCGATCTCCGCCAGACGGAGATCGGGGCCGTTCGTCAAAGCGTCAGCCTCGGGGAAAAGTCACCAGCTGGACTTCTGCACGCCCGGGAGCTCGCCCGCGTGCGCCATCTCGCGCAGGCAGATTCGGCACAGGCCGAACTTGCGGAACACCGAGTGCGGACGGCCGCACTTGTTGCACCGGGTGTAGCCCCGCACGGCGAACTTGGGCTTCTTGTTGGCCTTGTTGACCAGAGCCTTCTTTGCCATGTCAGTTGTCCTTAACGTTGTTGTCCTTGAACGGGAAGCCCAGGGCACGAAGCAGTGCGCGGCCTTCCTCGTCCGTGCGGGCAGACGTCACGACGGTGATGTCCATACCCCGCGGGCGGTCGATGTTGTCGATGTTGATCTCGTGGAACATCGACTGCTCGTTCAGACCGAACGTGTAGTTGCCGTTGCCGTCGAACTGCTGGTCCGACAGACCGCGGAAGTCGCGGATACGCGGGAGGGCGATGGACACGAGGCGGTCCAGGAACTCCCACATGCGGTCGCCGCGCAGGGTCGCGCGGGCACCGATCGGCATGCCCTCACGCAGCTTGAACTGCGCGATGGACTTGCGAGCGCGGCGGATCTCCGGACGCTGACCGGTGATCTTGGCCAGGTCCTCGACAGCGCCGTTGATCAGCTTCGCGTCACGGGCGGCGTCGCCGACGCCCATGTTCACGACGACCTTCACGACGCCGGGGATCAGCATCACGTTGGAGTATTCGAACTCTTTGTTCAGCGCATCCTTGATCTCCTCGCGGTAGCGAGTCTTCAAGCGCGGCTGGATCTTCTCAGTAGTGGTCATCTCAGATGTCCTTCCCGCTCTTGCGCGAGATCCGGACCTTCTTGCCGGTCTCTTCGTCGACGCGGTAGCCGACGCGGGTCGGGTTGCCGTCGGAATCGACGACCATCACGTTCGAGACGTGGATCGAGGCTTCCTGGGTCACGATGCCGCCGGAGGAGGCACCGCGCTCGTTGGCCGATGCGGCGGTGTGCTTCTTGATTCGGTTGACGCCCTCGACGAGGACACGCTGGGTCTTCGGGAAGGCCTGGATGACCTTGCCCTTGGCTCCCTTGTCCTTGCCCGAGATGACGATCACGGTGTCACCCTTGTGCACCTTCATGTCAGATCACCTCCGGTGCCAGCGACACGATCTTCATGAACTTCTTCTCTCGCAGCTCGCGGCCGACCGGGCCGAAGATGCGGGTACCGCGGGGGTCGCTCTCACCCTTGAGGATGACGGCGGCATTCTCGTCGAAGCGGATGTAGCTGCCATCCGCACGACGGCGCTCCTTGGTGGTGCGCACGATGACGGCCTTGACGACCTCACCCTTCTTGATGTTGCCGCCGGGGATGGCGTCCTTGACAGTGGCGACGATCACGTCACCAATGCCGGCGTAGCGCCGCGAGGAACCGCCGAGCACGCGGATGCACAAGATTTCCTTGGCACCGGTGTTGTCGGCGACCCGCAGGCGAGATTCCTGCTGAATCACTCGTTAGTCTCCTTGACCTGGCTTCTTATGTACGGCGGATTTCCGACCCGACGCACACGGTCCGCTGCCACCGAACACACGCCTGCCTGGGGTTTTCCACCAGGCTGTGACACCTGGACGGATCGCCCAGTGGGTTCGTGAGCCGATTCGCGACACAGCAGTGCCGCAGGCAACCCCACAAGTGTAGGGGAACGCCCTGGTCGAGGCCAAATCCGCGGTCCGGCGACTCTGACCGGGGCGCCGGAAGAATCGCCGATGATGCTTCTGAACGGTTTCAGGTATCCCGCTCGGGGGAAAGTTTTTCGGAGACAGACCCATCTGGTGCCCCTCGCCACACGAAGCACCCGTGGGACAAGACCTATCAGCTGGTGAGCCTGTTCCGGATCAAGCAATGATCCGGCGGTTCACCAGCGGGGACGTGACGTGTCGGGGGAGAGCAGCCCCTTTGCGGGCCGAACGATCACTACGTCCTCCCGGAGCTGAAGAAGGTCAGTTCGCTCAGCGCAACCCGACCGCAGCAAGCAAAGCACTCGACGTGGGGCAATGCCCCGTGTTCGTCGATGCCGAGTACGGGGCGCACCGCAGTCAGGGGAGGCATGTGTGACCACAGACGACGCGATCCGGCACATCACCGACACCGATCTCGCGATTCAGATGACAGCCGCACAACGCGGTGTCTTCTATGCGCAGCAGCTCGAACCAGACGTGCCGATGACCATCGATGCCTTCATCGAGTTCCGTGGGGACACTGCGCGTGACGGCGGTGCGGACGGAGACAACCCGCTGGTCGACGTCGACCCGGAGATCATGCAGCGTGCTGCCACACTCACGGAGATGGAGACCGAGGCGTCCATGCTGCGCCTCGTCCCCACCGAGGACGGCGAGCCGTTGATGACGATCGACCATTCGCGGTTGGTCGTGCTGGGCCGGCAGGACTTCTCCGACGAGACCGATCCGCGCGCGGCCGCGCTCGCCTGGATCGATCACCGCCGGTCGCAGGCGACCGACCTGTTCGCCGATCCCCTACTCGAGACCCATCTGCTGAAAGTCGGCCCGGGGCACTCGATCTGGTACTGCCGTGGGCATCACATCGGTTATGACGGATATGCCGCCATGTACCTGATGTTGCGGGTCGCCTCGCACTACACCGCGATCGCCAACGGCACCGAGCCGCCGCTGGCAGACACCGCCACCATGGCCGACATCGCCGAACTCGACCGGGCATACCGCTCCTCGGAGAAGTTCGCCGCCGACCGTGAGCACTGGACCCGGCACCTCGCCGATCTCCCCGAGATCACCACCCTGACGAGCCTCTCCGGCCCGGCGTCTCCGTTGTCGGATGTGCGGTCGGCAGTGCTCGACGACGACCTGGTGGCGCGAATCCGCACCCTGGGCCACGACTTTCGCGTGCGTCCGGCGTCGATCATCGCCGCGGCGGTCGCCGCCTACGTGGCCCGTTTCACCGACCGGGACGAGGCAACGCTCAGCCTCCCGGTCGCCGCACGTGATCGCGACATCCTGCGCACGTCGGCGGGACTCATCTCGAACGTCGTGCCCCTACGCATCCCGCTCGACGATTCGGCCACCATCGCCGAACTGCTGAAGACCGTGAACTGCGAGATCAAATCCGCCGTGCGTCACCAGAAGTTCCGGCACGAGGACATCGTCTCGGAGATTCTCGGTGCCGCCGGCGCACGGCGCGGCTTCTTCGGGCCCCTGGTCAATGTCATGTTGTTCTTCGAACACATCGACTTCGGTCCGCTCCACGGCGAGCTGAACGTCCTGTCCACCGGCCCCACCGAAGACGTGTCGGTGAACGTCTACGACAGCTTCAACGGCGGTATGAGCCTCGATCTCGAGGCCAACCCCAACATCTACTCCCCCGACGAGATCACCAGGCACCACCGCCGTCTCGTCGACTTCGTGTCCGCGCTGGTCACCGCCCCGGTGAGCACCCCGATCTCCCAGCTGCGCATCCTGACCGACGACGAGCGCACAGCCCTCGCCGAACACACCACCGGCGAGCAGGTCGACCTCGGTCAGACGACCCTGGTCGATCTGCTCGACCAGGCAGCGGCCGCACACGCCGATGCCACCGCCGTCGTCGACGCAGACGGCGCACAATCGCTGACCCATCACGAGGTCGCGGCCCGAACACGCTCCATTGCAGCAGCTCTCGCCGATCGTGGCGTCGGCCCGGAGAGTGTCGTCGCAGTGCAGCTCGCGCGCAGCGTCGACCAGGTGCTGGCCCTGCACGGTGTCGTCCGCGCGGGTGCGGCGTTCCTGCCGATCGACCCCGCCGAACCCGCCGACCGCCTCGCGCACATCCTCGAGATCGCCGAACCCGACCTGATCATCACCGACGCAGTCCTCGACGAGTTGCACGCAGCAGGCGACGACATCGCCGGCCGCCCTGCGCCGGACGCGGTCCCCTCCGCCGACCAGGCGGCCTACGTGCTGTTCACCTCCGGCTCGACGGGCAAGCCCAAGGGTGTCGTGATCAGCCATCGCGCCATCGTCAACCGGCTCGCGTGGATGCAGTCGCGTTATCAGCTCACCACCGAAGACCGGGTGCTGCAGAAGACACCGTCGACCTTCGATGTCTCGGTGTGGGAGTTCTTCTGGCCGTTCATCGCCGGTGCCGGCCTCGTCGTCCCGAGCGCCGACGGACACCGCGATCCGTGGTACCTGCGGGACGTGATCGCCGAGAACGGTGTCACCACTGTCCATTTCGTCCCATCGATGCTGGCTGCGTTCACCGCCGCGCTCGATTCGGCGGACGCTTCCCGGCTGACATCTCTTCGTCGGATCTTCACCAGCGGCGAGGCCCTGACAACCTCGACCGTCGGCGCGACCGCACGGCTCACCTCCGCGCCGATCCACAATCTGTACGGTCCCACCGAGGCCGCGATCGACGTGACCCATCACGACTCCTGCCGTCCCGATGCGGCACTCACCCCCATCGGATCACCGGTCTGGAACACCGGCGTCCACGTACTGGATCATCGCCTACGGTCCCAACCGGTCGGCGCGGTCGGCGAGCTCTACCTCAGCGGTGTACAACTCGCTCGCGGATACCGTTCCCGCCCCGACCTCACCGCAGCGCGTTTCGTCGCGTCTCCGGACGGAGATGGTGAACGGCTCTACCGCACCGGCGATCTCGCGCGCATCCTCCCCGACGGTGAACTGGAATACCTGGGTCGAACCGATTCGCAGGTCAAGATCCGCGGTCAGCGAGTCGAACTCGGTGAGATCGAATCCGCCCTCTCCCGCCTCGACGGGGTCACGTCGGTGGCAGCGACCGTCCGCAACGACCTCGCCGGCGACGAACCCGCGATAGCCGGCTACGTCACCGGCGACGGCCTCGACGATCGCGACCTCCGCGCCGAACTCCGGACGGCCCTGCCGGAGCACATGATCCCGGTGGTGGTCATGGCGCTCGACGCACTGCCGACGACAGTGAACGGCAAGCTCGACCGCCGTGCCCTCCCCCGCCCCGAACTTCGCAACGACCGCGAATTCGTCGGGCCGGCAACCGCGTTGGACCGGCTCGTCGTCCGCACCGTCGCCGACGTCCTGGGCGCCGACGAGCTCGCGGACGACGCCTTGGGTCCGGGCTCTGATGCCGACCCATCCTCCATCTCCATGCGCGACCGCTTCTTCGACGTCGGGGGGACATCCCTGTCCGCGACACGCGTCGCGTCCCGTCTGTCCAGGGCCACCGGCAAGCGCATCGGGATCCGGACGATCTTCGATGCCGACGACATCGGCGGTATCGTCGACGCGCTGGCCGAGATGGGCGTCGACCGCGACGAGGCGGGCCGGTCCACCCCGGCCCACCCGGACGCGGAGGTCCGCACGGCCTCCCCTGTCGACTCCGCGGTCCCGCTTTCCCCCGCACAGCACCGGCTGTGGCTCGCGGGGCGGCTCGATCCGGCCGCCGCCGCCACCTACAACATGCCGTTCACGGTCCGCCTGGTCGGCGCACTCGACACCGATGGTCTCCGGCAGGCGCTCGTCGATGTCATCGCCCGGCATGAACCACTGCGAAGCGTGGTCGTCGAGCAGGACGGTGTCGCGTGCATGTCACCGCGCCCGGCGGACCGGGTCGACATCGACCTACCCGTCCTGGACTCCCAGGATCCGAACCTGACCTCCGATCGCGACTTCGCCTCGCGCACATTCGATCTCGATACCGAACTGCCCATCCGTGCGCGCCTCGTCCGCACCTCCGCCGACGATCACCGGCTTACTTTGGTGGTCAATCACATCGCCGCCGACGGATGGTCACTGGCACCGCTCGCCGCCGATCTCGCGACGGCCTACCGCGCCCGGCTGGAGGGCTCCGAACCCGACTGGGCGGCACTGCCGGTCACCTATTCACAGGTCAGCGCCGAACGCCACACCTGGCTCTCCGAGAGCGCCGACGCGACCGCCGAACTCGACCACTGGCGCGACACTCTCGCCGGCGCCCCGAAAGAGACCGATCTGCCCCTCGACCGTCCGCGCACCGGTCGCCAAGACGCCACGGGCGCCGCAGTGACCCGCACGCTCTCACCAGACACCCACCGTGCCATCCGAGAACTGGCGGGCGCGACCGGCACGACCGTGTTCATGGTGTTGCACGCCGCGGTGGCCGCACTCCTGCGCTCGCTGTCCCGGTCATCGGACATCGTCGTCGGGACCCCGGTCTCCGGACGTGGGGACGCCGACCTCGACGGCGTCGTCGGCATGTTCGTCAACACGCTGGCACTGCGCACGTCCGTCGACAAGGATGCCGGGTTCGTCGACCTGCTGGCGCACGTGCGTGACACCGATCTCAGCGCCTTCGACAACGCCGACCTGCCCTTCGACCGGGTGGTCACCGAACTCAATCCGGACCGGTCGTCCCACGTGCACCCGTTCTTCCAGGTGTCCCTCGCCCTGGAGGACCGTTCGGCCATCCGACTCGACTTCGCCGGACTGAGCGCCACCGCGTCGCGGGTCGACACCGGGTACACCACCTTCGACCTCCAACTCACCTTCACCGAGCTGCACGACACCGACGGCGAGCCGGCCGGGCTCGCTCTCGAAATCGGTTATGCCATCGCCCTCTTCGACCGGTCCACGGTGAGCGCGCTGGCCTCACGTCTCGACCGGGTGCTCCGGGCCGCCACCGCTGCCCCGGATTCGGCGGTCGGGGATCTCCCGGTTCTCGATCTCCACGAACGGCTCGATCTCGTCCCTGCGGTCGGCGAGGGCAGCCGTCCGGTCGAACATCTGACGACGCTGTTGTCCACGGCGGCCGAGTCCTCTCCGCATCGAATCGCCATCACCGACGGCAATCGCTCGCTGACGTACCGGGAACTCGACGAGGCGTCGAACCGGCTCGCGCGTCTGCTGATCGACCGCGGCTCCGGACCCGAACGCCATGTCGCGGTGGCACTTCCCCGCGGAGTGGACTGGATGATCGCGATGTGGGCGGTCGCCCGATCAGGCGCTGCGTGGGTGCCCGTGGACCCGGCCTACCCGGCGGCGCGCATCGCGCATATGCTGACCGACTCCGGTTCCTGCCTTCTGCTCACCGACGAGTCGTCGGATCCTCGGGCGGCGCTGGTCGACGAATCCGCCGCAGTGGTCCCGCGGACCGTCGTCCTCGACGATCACGCGGTCGTCGAATCGATCGCCCGGAAGCCCGCCGCACCGGTGTCGCCGTCGGAACGGCCCGGCCCACTGGATGTCGACCAGCCCGCCTACCTGATCTACACGTCCGGCACCACCGGCAGGCCCAAGGGCGTGGTCGTGAGCCATCGCGGCCTCGCGGATTTCGGTGCACAACAGGTCACGCAGTACGGGATCACGGCCGACAGCCAGACCATGCACATGGCGTCGCCCAGCTTCGACGCCTCCGTGCTCGAGATATTGATGGCTGTCGCGGCCGGTTCGACCATGCACATCATCCCGCCCGGCGTCGTGGGTGGAGCCGAACTGGCGCGGCTGATGCGGGAGGGTCGCATCACCCACGCATTCCTGACTCCCTCCGTCCTGACCACCATGGCGCCCGACGATGTCCCGGACCTCGAGGCCCTCGTCATCGGCGGCGAGCATCCGAATCCGGAAGTGGTGCGTACGTGGTCGACCGGGCCGAAACTGTTCAACGCCTACGGGCCCACCGAGACGACGGTCGTCGCGGCGGTGTCGGCACCCATCGAACCCGATTACACGACGCTCACCATCGGCCGACCCATCCGCGGCGTCTCCGCACTCGTACTCGACGAACGCCTGCAGCCAGTCGCTCCCGGCGCGATCGGCGAACTGTACATCGCCGGTGAGCATCTCGCCCGCGGGTATCACGGGGTGCGGCCGCTGACCTCGAAGCGGTTCATCGCCAACCCGTTCGGCGATCCGGGCGAGCGGATGTACCGCACCGGCGATCTGGTGCGATGGACGACCGATCACGAACTCGAGTTCCGCGGACGTGCCGACCACCAGACCAAGATCCGGGGCCACCGCATCGAACTCGGTGAGATCGATGCCGTTCTGGTCGCCGACGCCGCTGTCCGCGGGGCGGTGACCACCACTCACGGCGAAGGCGACCGCGCCCACCTCGTCTCGTACGTGACGATGGGGTACGACACCTCCGACGCGGTCTCCGACGTCCGCGAACGATTGGCCAATCGTCTTCCCCGACACATGATCCCGTCGATGATCGTCGAACTCGACGAGATCCCGACCACGCCGATCGGGAAGATCGACCTACGGGCGCTGCCCGCTCCGGACACCCTGCCGAACGACAACGGCACCGTGTTCGTCGCACCGATCACGCCGATCGAACAGACTGTTGCCGACCTCATCGCCGAACGCCTCGACCTCTCACCCGGCACGGTCGGCCGGCACCACGACTTCTTCGACCTCGGCGGGAACTCCCTGCTGGCGACCCAGATCGTCGGGGCTCTCGAGCACCTGACCGGTCGCCGGGTACCGGTACGTGAGATCTTCGATCATTCAACCGTCGCCGACATCGCCCGGCTCGCGGACGGTGGCGGCCTCGCCCGCCCGGGTGCGGACGAGGCGCGTGTCCCCCGACTCATCCACGACCCCGACGCACCTGCGGAGCCCGGTGCCGCCCAGCAGCAACTCTGGTTCCTCAACCAACTCGCCCTCGGCGCGGTCGCCGAGGAAAACCACTCGGCGACCGCGGGTTACGCGATCGCATTCGCGCTCGACCTCCGCGGTCGACTCGACGTCGACGCGCTCGGTTCCGCGATCCGCCGAGCCGTCGAGCGCCATGTGATGCTGCGAACCGTCTATCCCGACGTCGACGGCAGGCCCGTTCTGGATGTGCGCCCGGCCGAGGAGGTCGCTCTCGACCTGGAGGTCACCGACACCACGGCGGCGCGGTGGCCGGAGCTTGCCCGCGCTCTGGCCGCCCGACCGTTCGATCTGACCACCGACCTGCCCCTGCGGACCGCGCTGCACCGATTCGACGGAGATCCGATGCACCATCGGCTGTCGGTCGTCATCCATCACATCGCCGCCGACGGGTGGTCGATGATCCCGCTGCATCGCGACATCATCCTCGCCTATGGCGAACTCCGGAGTGGAGCTGCGACGAACGCGGAAGCGGGTGCCGACGAGCCCGGCACCGCGATCGACTACCTCGACTACCTGCGGTGGCAGGCCGGGAACCTCGCCGACGACGACGAGCTCGGCCGTTGGTGGCGACACGAGCTCGACGGAGTCGACACCGGTCCCATCCTGATCCCCGACGCCCCGGCCGGCCGGACACGACGCGCCGAGGTCGTCGAGGTGGAGTTCAGCACCGACGTACGACGCCGTCTGACGGCTGTCTCCGCTGGGCGCGCAACCGAATTCATGAGCGTTCACGCACTGTTCGCCGCACTCCTCCACCGTCTGCACGCCGATCCCGGCACCCACGTCGCGGGTGCCGCCTCCGACATCGTCATCGGCACCCCGGTGGCCGGGCGAAACGACCCGCGACTCGCCGACGTCGTCGGGATGTTCGTGAACTCGGTGGTCTTGCGGACCCCGGTGGACGGTCGGGCGAGCTTCACCGAGCTCCTCGACTCCGTCCGCCATCGCGACCTCGAAGCGCTCTCTCAGTCCGACATGCCGTTCGAGCGGATCGTCTCGATGGTCAACCCGCCTCGCAACGGCCGGCATCCGATCTTCCAGGTCGCTCTCGTCTTCGACGCCCAGACATCCGATGCCTCCGCTTCGGGGACGTCCGCGTCCGGGACATCCGGGCTCCTCGACCCTGCCGACCTCGAGGATCTCCGCATCGAGGCGGAGGCGATCGACACCGGCGCAGCCCGTTTCGATCTCGAGCTGCGCATCCGGGACGGCCGCGCGCTGTTCACCTACGCCACCGACGTGCACTCCCGCGACCGCGTCGAGTCCCTGGCCCGGATGTTCGCCGACCTCGCCGAGACCGTGACGGCACACCCCGAGGTCCCGGTGGACGATCTCCCGCTGGCCACGTCGACGATCCACTCCCGCCAACCGGCGGATGAACCCACGATCACCCCGCGCCACCTCGCCGACATCATCACCGCCACCGCGCGCCGGCATCCGGATCAGGTGGCCGTGGAGGACGGCGACCGCCGGCTGACCTACGGCGAGATCGACGAGATCTCGACGGTCTGGGCGCACAACCTGCGAGCCTTCGAGGTCGGCAGCGACGACGTCGTCGCCGTCGCCCTCGACCGCAGCCTCGAGTCGGTGATCGCGACCTGGGCGGTCGCCAAGAGCGGCGCCGCGATCCTCCCCGTCGACACCCGTTACCCCGCTGACCGGATCGCCCACATGATCGCCGATTCCGGGGCGTCGCTGGGCATCACGACCGCGGATCGGTTCGCCGACGTGCCCCAGGACGTCCGGCGGGTGACCCCCGGCACGCTGGGCACCCCCGGGGAGAGCCGAGCCCCGGAGGAGCGAACGAGTCCCCGCCACACCGACTCGCTCGCCTACATCGTCTACACCTCCGGGTCCACCGGAAAGCCCAAGGGCGTCAGCGTGACCCACCGCGGGCTCGCAGCGTACGCGACGACGCAACGCGACCGCTACCGGGTGTCTGCCGGCGACCGCACACTGCACTTCGCGTCGCCGTCCTTCGACGCCGCCATGCTCGAGTTCCTGCTCGCATTCGAGGTCGGCGCGACGATGGTGATCGTCCCGCCGGCGATCTACGGCGGCGACGAACTCGTCGACTTCCTCGACCTGCACGCGGTGACCCACGCATTCATCACCCCGGCCGCGCTGGCCACCGCCGCGCCGCATCCCCTTCCCCATCTGCGCACGCTCGGTGTCGGCGGGGAGGCCTCCACGCCGGACCTGGTGGCGCGCTGGGGCTCCGACCGCAGGTACGTCAACTCCTACGGACCGACCGAGACCACGATCGTCGCCGTCATGTCGTCGCCGCTCCGGCCGGGTATGCCGATCACCATCGGGACACCGGTCACCGACTGCACCGCACTGGTCCTCGACCATCGCCTGCTCCCGGTCCCCGACCATGTCCCCGGTGAGCTGTACCTCAGCGGTCCGGGCGTCGCCCGCGGCTATCTCGATCGTCGTGGACCCACCGCCGCGCGATTCGTCGCCCGGCCCGATGGGTCCGGTGAGGTCATGTACCGCACCGGCGACATCGTCCGGCGCGACGCGGACGGCGCGCTGATCTACCACGGCCGCAGCGACAACCAGGTCAAGGTCCGCGGTTTCCGCATCGAACTCGACGAGGTCACCGCGGCGCTCACCGCCGCCGGGGGGGTCGACTTCGCCACGACCGTCGTCCGCGGCGAGGGCGCCGACGCGGTACTCGTCGGTTACGTCACCCTCACCGGACCGACCGACGCACCGGATTCCGCGGCCATCCTCGACGCCGCCCGGCAACGGCTGCCGCGCCACATGGTCCCGTCCGCGGTTGTCGTACTCGACTCGATCCCGTTGACCCGCAACGGAAAACTCGACCATCGCGCGCTGCCTGATCCCGCGACGACCGCGCAGCCGTCGACCGGCCGAGCTCCGCGTACCGTCGCCGAGTCTGCGCTGACGCGGATCCTCGCCGACGTTCTCGACCTCCGCCCCGACGACGTCGGCGCCACCGACGACTTCTTCCTCCTCGGCGGCACGTCGCTGCAGGCGACCACGCTCGTCAGCCGGATCAACCGGGTCCACGTCGGCGAACGACTGCTGGTCCGGAATGTCTTCGACCACCCGACGCCCGAATCGCTTGCGCCGCTCCTCACCCTTCCGGCGGGCTGGGACGTCACGGCTCTGGACGAGAACGAAGCCGACTCGGCCGAGGCGGCGTCCGAACATCCGGGCGCCGAACACATCTCGGATCGTCCCGCCCAGTTCCCACTGGCACCGATCCAGCGACGGCTCCACTCGATGGCCACGGCGAATCCGGAGTCCACCGAGTACCTGATGCCGTTCGTGCTGCGCCTGCGGGGAGAACTCGATGTGCCGGCCCTACGCGGCGCGCTCGTCGACATCGTCGCCCGGCACACCAGTCTGCGCACGGTCTTCGAACCCGGCGCGAACGGCCCGGTGGGCCGCGTTCTCGACGACCCGGATGTGGTGATCGGCGACCTCCGGGTCCAGCGGACCGACGACGTCCACGCCGAGATCGCCCGGTGCGCAACGCGCCCCGTCGATGTCAGCCGCCAGGCACCGATCACCGCGACGCTCGTCGTGGACCGTCCGACCCCGGGTCCGGAGACCGAACACCTCCTGGTGCTCGTTCTGCATCACATCGCGGCCGACGGGGCCTCGCTGCCAATCCTGGTGGCCGACCTGGCGCGCGCCTACGACGAGCGGCGGCGTGGTCGTACCGGGAACTGGGCCCCGGCCGCCGTCGACTACCGCGACCATGCGCTCGAGAGCGACGATGTGGCTCGTCTGGCCGCAGACCTGCGCTATTGGGAGGAGACCCTCGCCGACGCCCCGGCCGAGACCACCGTCGCATCGCCGGCGATCGATCGACCGCCGTCCGCGGCCGGCGCGCGCTCGGTGAGTCTCGCGCTCCCCGCGCACACCCGGGCGGGCCTGCTCTCCTTCGCCCGCGAACAGTCGACCACGCCGTTCTCGGTTCTGCACACGGCGCTGGCGATCCTGTTGCACCGCCTCGGTATCGGCCACGATCTCGTCGTCGGCAGCCCGGTCGCCAACCGCGACGGTTCCGCCGCGGGCCGCGACTACAGCGGTGTCGTGGGTATGTTCGTCAACGTCGTGCCCCTGCGGACCCGACTCGACGCCGCCGACACGGTGGCGGGGCTCGTCCGCCGGGTTCGTGACGCCGACATCGATGCGCTCGACCATCGGGGTCTGCCCTTCGACGACATCGTCTCGTCGCTGAACCCCCCGCGCACACCCGGGCGTCATCCGCTGTTCCAGGTGGCGCTGTCGGTCCACGACTTCGCGGCCGGGACCACTTCGCAGCCAACCGGCGGCCTGCCCGAGACCACCTTCGAGATGGCTCCCGGACTGCACGCTTCGATCACCGAATTCGAATCCCCGGCCGCCAAATTCGATCTCCAGTTCACCGTCACCGGGATGCGCGACGGCGACGCCGCCCTCCAGGTCACCTACGACACCGCCCGCTACCGTCACCAGGACGCCGAACTCCTCGCCACCCGCCTGATGCGAGTCGTGCGCGGCATGCTGGGTGACCCGGGCCGGTCGGTCGGCGACATCCGGGTCACCGACCCGCTCGAGATCGTCGAGCGCACGCCAGCGCTCGGCCCTCCGGCCCAGATGCCCACCACGCTCGACCGACTGTTCGCGCAGGCGGTGCAGCGGAACCCCGATGGCGTGGCCGCGATGGCGGGATCGCCGGAGGCTCCCGAGACCATCACCTACGCTGAGCTCGATTCCCGTTCGAACCGGCTGGCGCGCGTCTTGTTGGGTCGGGGCGTCGGCGCCCCGGACGCCGAACATGTGGTGGCGATGGCGGTGCAGCGTTCGATCGAGTCCCTCGTGGCGATCTGGGCCATCGTGAAGACCGGTGCGGCCTACGTGCCGATCGACCCGACCTATCCCGCCGACCGGATCGCCCACATGCTCGGCGACAGCGGCGCGCGACTCGTCGTGACCACCTCGGCCGCAAGGGAGTCGATCTCCGCGGGTATGGCCGGGGACCCGATGCCGATGCTCGTCCTCGACGACGCGGCGACGGTCACGCGCATGCAGCACTCGTCTCCGGCGCCGGTCACCGACGCGGAACGCGGGTCGACGATCCGGCCCGATCAGCTCGCGTACATCATCTACACCTCCGGTTCGACCGGTCGCCCGAAGGGTGTACTGGTACCTCACTCCGGACTGCGCCCGGTACACGACGAACTGGCTCATCGCCTGGCACCGGCGCCGGAGTCGCGGGTATTGCACTTCGCCTCGCCGAGTTTCGACGCCTCGGTCCTGGAAATGCTGCTCGCACTGGCCGGTTCGGCAACCCTGGTCATCGTGGGATCGCAGGTGTACGGCGGCGATGCGCTCAGCTCGGTCATCGACTCCGCGCAGGTCACCCATGCGTTCATCACTCCGGCAGCCGTCGCGAGCATGTCGCCGTCCGCGGTGCCCTCGCTACGAGCACTGGCCGTGGGTGGCGAGGACTACGGCGCGGATCTGGTGCGGCGGTGGGCACCCGGACGCACCCTGATCAACGTGTACGGCCCCACCGAGACCACGATCATCATCACCGGTAGTGAATCCCTCACGCCCGAGCGGCAATTGACGATCGGTACACCGAACAACGGGGTGGGTGCGCTCGTTCTGGACGAGCGCCTGCACCCGGTCCCGGCCGGCGTCGTGGGCGAGCTCTATCTCATGGGGCCGCAGATCACCCGCGGATACCACCGACGGCCGGGCCTCACCTCGACCCGGTTCCTGCCGGTGCCGATGGTCAGCGGTCCGCGGTTCGCCGGTCGTCGCATGTACCGCACCGGCGATCTGGTCCGGTGGACCGAGGACGGCCGTCTGGTCTACGCGGGCCGCGGCGACACCCAGGTCCAGGTGCGCGGCTTCCGGATCGAACTCGGCGAGATCGACGACGCCCTCACAACCGAACCGGATGTCGATTTCGCGGCGACCCTCGTCGACGGTGCCGGCGCGACGGCCACGCTCCGCAGCTACGTCACCGCGGCCGACGGAGCCACCCCGGAACCCGCGGACCTACGACGCCGGGTGAGCCGCAGGCTTCCACGGCACATGGTGCCGACCTCGGTGACCCTGCTCGACGCCATCCCGCTGACCCCCACCGGCAAGCTCGATCGCAAGGCCTTGCCCGCGCCCGCCGAGGACGCGAGCAGGCGCGCACCGAGCCCGGGTGGGGAAACGACGATCGCGCAGGTCTTCGCCGAGGTCCTGGAGGTCCGTCCGGACACGATCGGCGCCGACGACGGTTTCTTCGACCTCGGCGGCAACTCGCTACTGGCCACCACCGTGACGTCGCGGCTGACCGAACTCATCGGTCGCCAGGTGTCTGCGCAGTCCCTGTTCGGCGCGCCGAGCCCCGCGGAACTCGCTGCGGCGCTGGGCATGGACGGAGAGAACCCGGACCCGTCGGAGCCGGCCGGCACGCCGGGGTTGGACATACTCCTTCCCCTTCGTCGCAGCCGCAGTACGACCGCCGAGAGTCCCGACGCACCACCGTTGTTCGTCGTCCATCCGGCGATCGGCCTCTCCTGGAGCTTCACCTCGCTCCTACCCCATCTAGCCTCCGGTCGGGCGCTGTACGGACTGCAGCATCCGGCACTGTCCGGAAAGCCGTGTCCGCGCTCGATCGGTGACCTCGCCGCCGAGTACGTCGCACAGATCCGCACCGTGTATCCGGAGGGCCCCTATCACCTGCTGGGCTGGTCACTCGGCGGTCTGATCGCGCACGAGATGGCCGTACAGCTGCGGGAGGCCGGCGATGAGGTCGCCCGGCTCGTCCTGCTCGACAGCTACGTCATCTCCGAGCGACCCGACCTCGACGTCGGGGTCTCGATCACCGCTCTGATGCGCGAATTCGGACTCGACGTCGACACCGAGCTCCCCTCCGGCACCGCCGAACTGACCGTCGACGACGCGTATCGCATCATCTCCTCGATCGGGGGCGCACTTGCCGGTCTCAGCCGGGAGACGCTGGGCACGGTCCACGAGGTCTTCCGCCACGCCTCACCACTGGCGGAAGGGTGGCGGCCACGTCTCTACGACGGCGACCTGACCTTCGTCACCGCGACCGTCGACCCCGAGCCCGGAGCGCCCGCCGTCGAGGCCTGGCATTCGAAGGTGACCGGACGGGTCGTCGACGTCGGGGTACGCAGCACGCATGCACGAATGATGCTGCCCGAGCACGTATCCGACTGGGTACACGCGATCAGTGAACCGCCGGCAACGCCGGCTACCGCCCCACGAGAGGAGAAGCGATGACCAACCCCTTCGACGACACCGACGGAACCTTCCGGGTGCTCGTCAACCACGAGAACCAGCATTCGCTGTGGCCGGACTTCGCACCCGTGCCCGACGGCTGGCGCACCGTCTTCGGCCCGTCGGGTCACGACGAATGCCTCGAGTACGTGGAGCAGAACTGGCGGGACATGAGGCCCGCCAGCCTGATCCGGACGATGGAGAGTTCACCGGACGACGAAAGCGAGGTCACCCGTGGGGCGGCACAGTATCGCTGACGACACGCCGGCCGGGAAGGACACCGGCTACGCGCTGGAACTGCGCGGACTGCACAAGACCTTCCGTACCGGACTGTTCGGCCGCGGGCCACGTGTTCACGCCCTCAACGGGCTGGACCTGACGGTCCCCACCGGAACGGTGCACGCCCTCCTCGGCCCCAACGGTGCCGGGAAGACGACCGCGGTGCGCGCCGTCGCGACCCTGATGACCCCCGACGAGGGTTCGGTGCTCGTCGACGGTGTCGACGCCATCGCCGATCCCGGCGCCGTCCGGAAGATCGTCGGGGTGTCGGGCCAGTACGCGGCCGTGGACGGAAACCTCACCGGCTTCGAGAACCTGCGCATGGTCGGTCAGTTGTACGGGCAACCACGGGCCGTTGCGTCGGAACGCGCGCGTGAACTGATCGCGGAACTGAACCTCGAGGACGCCGCGGATCGACCGATGCGGACCTACTCGGGCGGGATGCGTCGTCGACTGGACCTGGCCGGGGCACTCATCAACCGCCCGTCGCTGGTGATCCTCGACGAGCCGACGACCGGACTCGACCCTCGCGGGCGACGCCAGATGTGGGAGGTCATCGCCGAACAGGTCGGCTCCGGTGCGACGGTTCTGCTGACGACGCAGTACCTCGAGGAAGCCGACGCGCTGGCCGACGAGATCACGGTCATCGACCACGGCACGATCCGGGCCCAGGGAAGCCCGGCCGATCTGAAGGCCTCGACGGGCGGATCGATCCTCACCGTCGAACTCGCCGTCCCCCACACGGACGACCCCCACGACGAGCAGATCTCGGCCTCCCTGACCGAGATCGGTGTCGGGCGACCCGAACGTCTCGAATCGGGCGGCGAAAGTGGCGGCGCCGATGCCGAATCCGTGCGCTGGTCGGTCCCCGTCGCCGACGGGACCCGCAGTGCGGTCGCCGCGGTCCGGGCGCTGTCGTCGGCCGGGATCGAGGTCGTCGACGCGTCCGTCACGACACCGACCCTCGACGACGTCTTCCTGACGCTCACCGAACGCGCCGGCACCACCGATTCGGATACGGCTGTCGATGTCGAGATCGCGGACATATCAAGCGATTCGGACATCACGGTCGCCAAATCGGGCATTAATGGTAAGGCGGTCAACGGTTCTGGGGGGTCGATCGATCACGCTGTCATCGGAACAGGTGACACCGAGGCGGACGTACCGGACACTCTCCCCAACCGAACGGAGCGCGCTAGTGTTCACTGACACCGCGGTACTGGTCGAGCGAAACCTGCTGACCGTCAAACGCATACCCACGCTTCTCATCAGTGCGACGATCCAGCCGCTGATGTTCGTCTTCCTCTTCGCCTATGTCTTCGGCGCGACGTTCGGCGGCGGTTCGTACCGCGAGTTCCTGATGGCCGGGATCTTCACGCAGACCGTCGTGTTCAACGCCGCCTTCACCACTGTCGGCCTGGCGAACGACACCTCCGACGGAATCATCGACCGCCTCCGCTCGCTACCGATGTCGCGACTGGGCGTCATCAGCGGCCGGGTCTCCTCCGACATGCTCCTGTGCGCCGTCGGGCTGGTGGTGATGGTCGCCTGCGGACTTGCCATCGGATGGCGGGTTCAGGGCAGCGCCGCCGACGCCGCGATCGCCTTCGGCATCATCGGACTCTTCGCTGTCGCGATGGCCTGGGTCGGCGCCGTGACCGGTCTTGGAGCCCCGAATGTCGAAGCGGCACAAAGCATCGGCTTTCTCTGGATGTTCCCCCTGACGTTCCTGTCGAGTGCGTTCATCTCCGCACAGAGCCTTCCCGGCCCGCTACGCGCCATCGCGGAGTGGAACCCGGTGACCGCGGTGGCGACCGCATGCCGGCAACTCTTCGCCAACGAGGCGCCACCGAATTTCCCGGCCGCCACCGGGTGGGTGGCCGACCATGCCGTGGGGTATGCGGTGGGCTCGTCTCTGGCCATCCTCGCGGTGTGCATCCCTGTCTCCCTTGTTCTTTACCGACGCTCAGCAAATCGGTGATTGCAGATCGCCGGAGAACTCCCGCCTCTTTTGGTTACCGTGGACCAGTGACATCGGACGACGGCAGCGCGACCCCCGATGCGGACCACGGACGTGGACACGAATCTCGTTTGTTGCGCGATCTTCTCGAATCGGCCTCCACCGGGGACCGAGCCGCGTTCACGCGTCTGTACGACCTGACCAGCTCGCGCATCTACGGACTCGCGTTCCGTGTCATCCGCGACCGCGAGTACGCCGAGGAGATCGTGCAGGAGGCGTATCTGCAGTACTGGCAGAAGGCGAGCGACTACCACCCCGCACGTGGTTCGGTCATCACCTGGATGATGACCATCGCCCACCGTCGCGCCGTCGATCGCGTGCGCACCGAACAGCTCCAGCAGGAGCGGATGTCCGATTACGGCGCCGCTTCCGTCGAAACTCCGCGCAACATTCCGCTCGAGGTGGTTGTCCACGCCGACGAGGCGCGTACGCTACGAACATGTCTCGGCGAGCTCACGGACTTGCAACGGAGCTGTATCGAGATGTCCTACTTCGGCGGCCTGACCTACCCGGAGGTGGCATCACAGACCGAGACCCCCTTGCCCACCATCAAGTCCCGGATCAGAGATGGCTTGCGCCGCCTGAAAAAGTGCTTGGGGACGCAGGAGGATGTCTGAACTGACCATGACAAGAACCGACGCGGACCCCGACGACGGCATGTCCGCCTGGCTCGATGACCACATCGAGTTGTACGCCGTATCCGCCCTGACTCCCGAGGAGACCCTCCGCGCGGAACGGGAACTCGCCGCGCTTCCCGCGGCGAAGCGGTCGTCCTACGAGGCACGCATCGTCGAGATCCACACCGCCATGGCCGGATTCGCCAGCACATACGCCCTGGAGGCGCCGTCCGATCTCCGACGCCGCGTGCTGTCGCACATCTTCGACGGCACCGCGCGGTTCGGCTCGTCGCCATCGGCACAGACAACGACACCCGAGCCCGTGGATCGACACCGTCAGAGGAGCACGCAGGGGCCACGGCGGAAGACGGCCGTGCTCGCGGCGGCCGCGGTGACCGTCGCCGTGGCACTCGGCGCCGGCGTCCTGATCGGCCGTACGACGGCACCGGAACCCTCGCCGTCCGCGACGGCGGTCGGCGGGGGGCAGCAGGAGGTCCTCGAGGTCCTCGCGGCCGGTGACTCGACCGTCACCGCAGAAACCCTGGCGGACGGCCACGGGACGATCACGGTCATCGCCTCCGAGACGGTCGGCCGCGCGGTGACACTCATCCGGAACCAGCGCCGTCCGATCTCGCCGGACAGCGCGTTCCAGCTCTGGCTGGTGGGCGGAGCGGAGAACCCGGTACCCGCCGGCCTGATCCCGGGAGGTGACACCGAACCGGTCGTCGTCGACGGACTCGGCGACGCGCAGGTCCTGGCGGTGACCATCGAACCAGCGAGCGGCTCCGCGCAGCCGACGACGCCGATCCTGGTACAGGTCCCACTCTGAGCCCACGGCACCGAGCAGACGCACGCCTACACTGACGACGGGGGTACTCCGCGGGACGACTGCGGCGTTCTGCGTCGCGACACATCGTTGGGACGGATCGAGGATGACAGGCGGGGACGTGGTGTACGTGCACGGTGGTAGATGGTTCTGGTCGGCCATGCTGGCGACGATGGCGATGCTGGGTGCGCTCGTCGTGGTACCCGCGTCTGCCGCCGACGCGGCGCCGGGATCTCGAGTCGTCGACAGGTACGTCGACGATCCCCAGCAGACGACTCTGCTGGTGCACTCGGCGGCGATGAATCGCACGGTCGCGGTGACCGTACTGACCCCACGCGACCGGTCGCGTCCGGCCCCGGTGCTGTACCTGCTCAACGGTGCCGGCGGTGGCGAGGACTCGGCGACCTGGGATGCGCGGACCACCTACAAGCGGTACTTCGCCGACAAGAACGCCTATGTCGTCACGCCGATCGGCGGCGCCTTCTCCTACTACACCGACTGGCAGCGCGACGACCCGGTACTCGGCCGCAACAAGTGGCAGACGTTCCTGACCAGGGAACTCCCGCCCGTCATCGACGCCGAGTTCCCGACGACGGGCGCGAACGCCATCGCCGGAATCTCGATGGCGGGCACCTCGGTGCTCAACTTGGCCATCGCCGCACCCGGCCTCTACCGGTCCGTCGCTGCGTTCAGCGGATGTGCACGGACGAGCGATCCGGCCGGCCAGCAGTACATCCGGATGGTCGTCGAGGATCGTGGCGGCGGGAACGTGGTGAACATGTGGGGTCCGCTCAACGGTCCCGGCTGGCGTGCGAACGACCCCTATCTGAATGCCGAGAAACTGCGCGGGACCAAGGTGTACATGACCAGCGGGACCGGCGCGCCCGGTGTGCATGAGCAACTCGGGGACCCGGGCATCGACGGCAATGCCTTCGATCTGGCCAATCAGGCCATCGTGGGCGGCGGGATCGAGGTCGCGATCGACATGTGCACCCGCCAGATGGTCCAGCGGATGCGGTCCCTCGGACTGCCCGTTCAGGTGAATCTCCGGCCGACCGGCACCCACTCATGGGGCTACTGGCAGGACGACCTGTACGCGACCTGGCCCAACCTGGCGCGCGACCTGCGCTGACCCCCTTCTCCGAGGATCACCGCAGACCACGCGTGGTGATGATCACCAGCGATCGAGGCTGGTGTACCCGTCCTGGAGGGCGCGCGCGAAGAGATGTGTCTTGGTCGGGGCCGGACGGCCCACCGCGGTGTATTTGGCACGGATTCGTGCGAGGTGGGTGCTCACGGTCGACGCCGAGATGAAGAGTCGGGCTGCCGCCTCTTCTTTCGACTCGGCGGCGAGCCAGGCGAGCAGAACCTCGACCTCACGGTCGGACAGGCTCGGTCGCGGCAGCGCCGACGGTGCGCGGTCACCGGCCGTGCGGTAGTCGGAAAGCCGGGCGATTCCGTTGTGTAGCATCGTTTCCGGCGAGCCGACGCGACGCTGGTCCACGGCCCCCCGGGACTGTGCGGTTCGATAGAACTCTGAAGTGGCCGTCACTGGTCCATCCCCTAATTTCTGGCGCAATGCTCACGTCCCCCGACGCCGTACGCTCCGCGCATCATTCCCAATGATTCTGAAAGTAGTGCTGCTGCCGATGACCCGGTAGACCCAGAATTGGGGACTTCTACTGTTCTGACGTCGATCGACTGCCGATTCCCCACCGTTCCCCTTTTCTGCCTACTGATTCCGCACCTGAGTCGTCCTTTGCTAGGGCCGAAGTTCCCTATTATCAGTGACTTTCACCGACCGGGATCGGTGCCGCGACTCCGGTTCCGCTGGGGCACCGGCAGCCACCCGTCCTCCACCGCACGCTTGAACAGGTCGACCTTGGTCCGGGTCGGCCTGCCGGCGTCGGCGTACTTCTGCCGTATCCGCTTCAGGTACTCGTTCACGGTCTCCGCGGACACACCCAGAGCAGCTCCCACCCGAGCCGACGTCTCCCCCGACGCGTACAGGGCCAGAACCTTCTGCAGCTGTGGCGACAGATCGACTGCGGCCAGCTCGGGGTCGCCGTCGATGGCCGCGGCCCACTCGGTCGTGAGCACCGCCCGACCCTCGGCAGCCGCTCGGATCGCGTCGATGATGACCGATTCATCCGCCGACTTGAGCACGACGCCGAGCGCGCCTGCCCGAGCCGCCGAACGCAGCAGCGCGGTGTGTTCACCGGATGTGTACACGACCGTGGCGACACCGGCAGCGGAGAGCGCGTTGACGTTCTCCCTGGGCGTGGTCCCGTCGTCGAGGCGCAGATCGAGCAGGACGACGTCGAGGGGCATCCCCGCGAGCACACTTGTGACCGTGGATGCCGAACAGACCAGCGAGATGTCGTCGACCGGATCCAGGACCCGCTCGATCCCCCAGATCGGCGAACGGTGATCGTCGACCATCCCGACCCGGATGACGCGATCCACCGGAGCCTCGTCTGCCGTCATCGCGCGCACCACGTCATCGGCACCCGGCCCGGTGCCGCACTCCTCCGGTGTGGCGACGCGACGTTCCCCTCGGGCATCGACGGTGCCCCCTTTCGTCGGCTCACCGTGCAGCCTTCTCGCGCCTTCAGCAATTACACAGCGCTCCGGGGCCACACACTGGGCGAACCGTATACGACAAGTCGGACATCGACCGTTGGATTGCCTGGACCAGCGACAACCCGTCACGTTTTCCACCGTCGATGTCCACAGGATGGGGGACATCCGCCTTCTTCGACCTCTCCGCACCCCGGTCATGCCAGACTAGAACACGTTCTAGTGTTCGTCGATGCGGCCGACCACCCGCATCCGACCAGAAGAAGGAAGTACCGGTGACAGCACCTTCGTCCCACGACATCCTCGGCACCACGGTGACCATGCCCGTGGAGATCCGGCATGCGCGGTGTTTCGTCGCCGGCTTCACCGCCGACGCCGCAGCCGTCCAGCGTGCGATCGACAGCGAGTCCGGACGGCCCGGCACACTGCGTCCGCTGCGGATCCGTCCAGGACGTGCGATGTGCATGCTCGTCTTCGTCGACTACATCGACGGCGACCTCGGGCCGTACAACGAGTTCGGTGTCTGCTTCCTCGTCGACGACCCCTCCCGACCGCCGGCCTCACCCGTCCGAGCGCTCCGCGCTCTTGCGAAGGGCGACGCGCGGGCCCTCGTCCACCGGCTACCGGTGGACGGCGACTTCACCCTGGCCGCCGGACGTGGGATCTGGGGTTTCCCGAAGACGCTGGCCGAGTTCGACGTCGATCACGGCTCATCGGTCCGGCACGGCCGCCTCGAGGCCGACGGCGCGCTGATCGCGGACCTGCGGATCAAGCCCGGCATCAAGGTCCCGGACACGACCGCCGACACCGTCCTGCACGCCTACTCGCAACTCGACGGCATCACCAGGCTCACTCCCTGGCGGCTGACATCGGTGACCGGCACCCGCACCCGTCTCGGCGGGGCGGATCTCGAGCTCGGCGACCACCCGATCGCCGCCGAACTCCGGTCGCTCCGACTCGGGCGACGCGCGCTGATGACCAGCTCGGTGGAGAAGATCACGATGCTGTTCGAGAACCCGACACTCGTCTGAGGACACGCGTCTGGCCACATCGGCCCCCCACCCCGGGGAGAATGGTCGCCATGAGCAATCTGGAAGCCCATCCGGCCGAGGTCGAATGCCACACCGACACCGGCCGGGCGACGGGCGCCGGACACCTCCGCATGGAGGTTCTCACCGCCCGCGACGTGCCCCTCGGCGGCCCTCGCGCGATGACCGTCCACCGAACCCTCCCCCAACGCTCGAGATCACTCATCGGCGCGTGGTGCTTCGTCGACCACTACGGACCCGACGACGTGGCGAGCACCGGCGGGATGGATGTGGCGCCGCATCCGCACACCGGCCTGCAGACGGTCAGCTGGCTGTTCACCGGCGAGGTGGAGCATCGCGACACGATGGGCAACCACGCGATGGTCCGGCCCGGCGAGATCAACCTGATGACCGCGGGACACGGCATCGCGCACACCGAGGTCTCGACCCCACCGACCACCATCCTCCACGGCGTCCAGTTGTGGACCGCGCTTCCCGCCCACGCCGCCGACACCCCAAGGGATTTCGCCCATCATCGCCCGCACGACGTGGTGCTCGAAGGGGTCACGGCCAAGGTGTTCCTCGGCGAGCTGTTCGGCACCCGCTCACCGGTTCACACGTTCACCCCGCTGCTCGGTGCCCAACTCGACTTCGCCCCCGCCGCCACCGTGGACATCGACGTCGATCCCGCCTTCGAACACGGCATCCTCGTCGACGTCGGGACCATCGAGGTCGCCGACACCGGCGCCGCGCCTCTCGAACGCACCGAACTCGGCTACCTCGGGGTGGGTGCCTCACGACTGACGCTCACCAACACCTCCGACGACGCCGCGCGGATGATCCTGCTCGGTGGCACCCCGTTCGGCGAGGACATCGTGATGTGGTGGAACTTCATCGGTCGCACGCACGACGAGATCGTCGGGTTCCGCGAGGAGTGGATGGCCCACAGCGAACGGTTCGGGCAGGTGCAGGGATACGAGGGACCGATCCAGCACCTACCCGCACCCGCACTGCCGCACTCCCGGCTGCGCCCGCGGAAGAACACGCCGGGCAGCGCCTGATCAGGAGCCACCCAGCAACCTCGCGAAGTTGGCGATCCCCGCCGCTTCGATCGCCTGCTGTCGCGCGCCGGGTCCCCCGACGCGCGCGCCCGCCGGTGCGGCCTCGGTTCCCGGACGCGGAGTCGACGCACGCGGCCGGATCAGGGACGCGAGTTCGGTTGCCGCACGGTCGATCCGGTGGTTCAGCCCGGTGTCCCCGGGCCTCTCGGCGCCCGCCCAGTCCTCCGACGCCGCGTACACCCCGGTGGGCACGACGACGGTTCGGAGATACGAGAACAGCGGGCGCAGCGCGTGATCGAGCACCATGGAGTGCCGCGGGCTACCACCGGTGGCGCCGATCAGCACCGGCTTACCGGCCATCGCGTCCACGTCGACCAGGTCGAAGAACATCTTGAACAGGCCGCTGTAGGACGCGTTGAACACCGGCGACGCGACGACCAGCGCGTCGGCGGACTCGATCGCGTCGAGCGCGGCACGGGTCTCCCCGGAGGCGAAGCCGACGGCCGTCGAACGTCCGAGATCAACGGCCAGATCCCGCAGGTCGATCACCTCGACGTCGGCGGCCACCCCGCGACCGCTCAGCACGCCGGTCACCGCCGTCGCCATCCGATCGATCAGCATCCGCGTCGACGACGGCTCGGACAGCCCGGCGTTCACCGCAACGACGCGCAGGACACCCTCGCTCATGACCGCACCTCCACCTTCCCCACTTCGTCGGACTCCTGGCGACCGGCCACCAGGGACGCGTGGGTCGGCGCGTCGGGTACATCGGCGGGCCTGCCCTGAGCGAACCCCTCGCGCAGCTCGGGCAGGACCTCGCCGAGTAGATCGAGCTGTTCGAGCACGACCTTCAACGGCAGTCCCGCGTGATCGACGAGGAACAGCTGGCGCTGGTAGTCCCCGAAGCTCTCGCGGAACGACAGTGTCTTGTCGACGAACTCGGCCGGACTGCCCACCGTCAGCGGCGTCTGCGACGTGAAGTCCTCCAGCGACGGACCGTGGCCGTACACGGGTGCGTTGTCGAAGTACGGACGGAACTCACGCACCGCGTCCTGTGAGCGGGGCCGGATGAAGAACTGGCCGCCCAGGCCGACGATGGCCTGGTGGGACTTGCCGTGGCCGTAGTGTTCGAATCGCTCGCGGTAGAACGTGATGAGCCGCTGGAAGTGTTCCTTGGGCCAGAAGATGTTGTTGGCGAAGAAGCCGTCCCCGTAATACGCGGCCTGCTCGGCGATCTCCGGACTGCGGATCGACCCGTGCCACACGAACGGGGCCACCCCGTCGAGCGGACGCGGGGTCGAGGTGAACGACGTGAGCGGCGTACGGAACCGGCCCTCCCAGTCGACGACGTGCTCGGTCCACAGCCGGTGCAGCAGGTGGTAGTTCTCGATGGCGAGCGGGATACCCTGGCGGATGTCCTGCCCGAACCACGGATAGACGGGCCCGGTGTTCCCACGTCCGAGCATCAGGTCGACCCGGCCGTCGGCGAGGTGCTGGAGCATCGCGAAGTCCTCGGCGATCTTCACCGGATCGTTCGTGGTGATGAGCGTGGTCGCGGTACTGAGCTGAAGACGTCGCGTCTGCGCGGCGATGTAGGCGAGGGTCGTCGTCGGCGAGGACGAGAAGAACGGCTCGTTGTGGTGCTCACCGATCGCGAACACGTCGAGCCCGATGTCCTCGGCCTTCTTCGCGATCTCGACGATCGCCTTGATCCGTTCGTTCTCGCTGGGCGTCCTGCCCGTGGTGGGGTCCGTCGTGATGTCGCTGACGCTGAAGATTCCGAACTGCATGTCGCGCCTTCCGTTTCCTGCCGATAGCGCTGCCGTGGCAGCCTCGTCCACCATAACCGGACCGCGGTCCGATTAATTCCGATGGCCCCGCCGCCTGAACCGAGTGGTCGAGGAGTTGGGTTAGTGTGGGCTCACTACTCCGCGGTACCGATCCGCGGGGGCGTCGTGAAGGGGAATCAATGAAGATCCGGAAGTCCGTCGCCGCCATCACTCTCGCGGGAGCCGCGCTGTTCGTCGCCACCGGCTGCTCTGATTCGTCCGACACCGTCGACGAAGCGACGAGCAAGGTGTCGACCGCAGTCCAGTCGGCCGCGTCCGAGGTCTCCACCGCCGCCGGTGACGCCATCGACCAGGTCACCGGCCTGAACGAGTCCAAGGCTCAGGACATCCTGCGCAAGGCCATCGACCCCGCCACCCCGGCCGAGGAGATCGACAAGGTCGTGGACGTCTCGAACCCGGTCACCAAGACCACCGTCATCGCCTTCGCGAAGGGCGCCTCGGCTGCGGGTTACACGCCCGACAAGTTCGAGGTCAAGGACGTCGCCAAGGACGGTGACACGAAGGCGACCGCAACCGTCGCGGTGACCAGCCCCAACTCCACGGCACCGGTCGACATCCAGCTCGCCTACGTCAAGGTCGACGGAGACTGGAAGCTCAGCAGCGACGCCGTCACCCAGCTCGCGAGCATGGCTCAGGGGCAGCAGGGGAACTGACACACCGAAGCGGACGCACCTCCTCGGTAGACTTGCCCGGACGGCCCGATGCCCGGGCCGACGGGTGAGGAGGTGGGAATGCGCATCGACGATTCGACCCAGCCGTTCCCGCCGGCCGTCACCGATCGCCACGCACTGTGGCCGGCGGTCAACGATCTCGACGACAACGTCCTCCCGAGCCTGGGGGACGCATACGATCCGACGCCACCACCGGCACGAGAGTCGCCCGTGGTGGCGTCGGCGCATCCGTCCACGCGCGTCACGACAGGCACCCGTCTGCATCCGGAGGAATATGCGGCCCTCCCACCGGTCGGAGACTTCTGGGGACTACAGAACGCCGCTCTCCAGAGGCCCGCGGACAACTTCACCGCAGGAACATCCGCTCGGCCATCGGTCCGTCGGCCGGTGCCGGTCACGAGTCTTCGAGAGTCCTCGGCCGTCTCCCTGCCGCCCTACGCCCCGCCGGCCCCGCGTCGCACGGTTGCGCCCGCCGCTTCGCTCGCGCTGACCACCGGCCTGCTCGCGGTCCCGATGACGCTCGCCCTCGGACTCGGTGCCGTTCTGGGAATGATCGCTGTCGTGTCCGGCGCCGTGGCGATCAAGCAGATCAACCGTGAACCCGCCGCGCGTAAAGGGAAGGGTCGTGCGATCACCGGCATCGTGTGCGGTGCCGGAAGCGTTGCGGTCGGGGGTCCGATCCTGCTGTTCCTGGCGTTGCTCGTAGGCCTCTGACCCGACACCGCCGGGCAGAGACAGCAGAAGCGCGGATCGCCGCCGGACGTACGAGAGCACAAGGACGACGAGACCCGCCCGGTGTGCGCCAGGCGGGTCTCGCCGTCGAGACGTGCGTACGCGGTCTAGCTGACGGCGCGAAGGCGGGGCCGCATCGCGGCGACCTCTCCGCGCTCGCGTCCGAGCCACGCCTGGATCTCGCCGATGACCTGCAGCCGTGCCTCTACCGGCCGGATCTCCGCCAGCGACGGCATGCAGTGCAGCAGCGCGGCGTAGAAAGCAGCGGTGTGGGACAGACCCTGCTCGGCGAGCACGATGTCATAGTCCTCGATGCGATCGGCCAACTCACCGTAGGTGAGCGCCGTATCGCCCAGCCGCACCGCAGTAAGGTGCGGCGTGATCGCACCACGATTCTGGATGTCGTGCAGCAGATCGTCCATGGTCAACTACCTTTCCCCCCGCCTAACCGGCGTGACCGCGGCGTCCCCGCCTCCCCAGACGTTGGTACGTTGCGGCCCTTCCACACAGTGTGCCCTACCTCATGGAATTTGAGGACTCTTGCTTCAGCATCTGTGGCACATTCCACAAGCAAACCTGCAAGGAAAATGTAACTTGATGTTACTGCTGTGACTCCAGTTACGGAAGTTCACTGCGAGTCCTTGCTTAACTTGTTATTCACAAGCGATCGTCCCGACATTCCGGTAGATCGATACCAGACAAAGCGGTTTAGGAGCCGGCGCCCTTGTCGGCCTCCATGGCCTCGATGAGGCTCTTGGGCCGGAGGTCGGTCCAGTTCTGTTCGACGTATTCGAGGCACGCCGCACGGCTGTCCTCACCGAACACCTTTGTCCAGCCGGCCGGGATGTCGGCGAAGGTCGGCCACAGCGAGTGCTGGTTCTCGTCGTTGACGAGCACGTAGAAGCGGCCGTCTTCGTCGTCAAATGGATTCGTCATGTGGATCCTTTCTCCATCGGCCGGATACCCGGCCAGTTGTTTCCGTGGGCGACGGCGTCGCCCGTTTCTCGTCGTTCGGTTGTTCCCGGGCCCGCGGGTCCCTCAGGACCCGCTCCCAGGCGTTGGTCGTCGTCATGACGATGATGTCATGGCGAGCTCCTCACTCGGTCGTCCTTCGACCGTCTTCGATCGAGGGGTCGACGGCGGCCAGTTGCCGGTCGAGTTCCGGGCCGATCACGGCCAGGGCCTCGGCGTTGGCCATTCCCAGATGGTGGGTGGGCACGTCGACGTTGTCGACGGACCCGCCGACGAAGGGCCGCCAGGCGGCGGCCAGCTGAGCCGGGTCGTCCTTGTCCTCGGTGGCGGTGAAGACATGCACATCGCCGTCGAAGACATCCGGGCGGTAGTCCAGCACGACCTGCGTCGACGAATCGAAGCTGTCCATGATCCGCTCCACCTGCTCCTCGGCCAGCAGTCCCATGCCTGCGATCTGCGCCCGGATGATCGCGGTGACCTCCTCGGACGTACTGGCTTGCACGTCGTCACCGAGGTCGAACAGATCTCGCCAGCCGCCCAGGACGTCGACCACGGTCGCGGCGTCGGGTTCGATCACGGCCTCCTCAGCCACCGGCCGGTCGTGGCCGACGACGACCGGCTCGTCCTCGGGTCGGGAGTCCATGATCCCCAGGTAGGCCACGGACTCCCCCAGTTCGCGCAGGTGGGTCGCCATCGCGTGCGCGATGACACCGCCGACCGACCACCCGAGCAGGTGGTACGGCCCGTGCGGCTGGATCCGCCGGACCTCCTCGACGTAGCGCCGCGCGAGTTCACGGGCGTCGGTGATGCTCGGTTCGCCGGTCACCACGTGCGGGTCCTGCAGACCGTGGATCGGGCGATCGGTGAGATACGGGGCGAGGCCGCCGTAGAACCACGCGAGACCGCCCGCGGGATGCACGCAGAACAGCGGTGCCTGTGCCCCCTCCGCACGCAGGGTGATCACGATGTCACTGCTGACCTCGTTGTCCGCGGCGATGCGCCGGGCGAGACCGCGCACCGTCGGGTCACTGAACAGCCAGGCCAGTTCGATGTCCAGACCGTGTCCCTCGCGCAGGTGGGCCGCCACCCGGGTGGCCGACAACGAGTTGCCGCCGAGGTCAAAGAAGCTGTCGGACGCACCGACCTCGCCCAGACCCAGCACGTCCGCATAGGCGTCGGCAATGGCCTGTTCGATGGCCGTCTCCGGTGCGACGAACTCGGCGGCAGTGACGTCCGGTTCCGGGAGTGCCGCGCGGTCGAGCTTGCCGACCGGGGTCAGCGGGAACTCGTCCAGGACGGTGATCGACGACGGCACCATGTGCGCGGGCAACCGTCCCACGAGATGTTCACGTACCGATTCGGTCTCGATGCGGTCTCCGACCACATAGGCGGCGAGCGACGTGGCCACCGATCCCCCGATGCCGACGACGACCGCCGACGTCACACCGGGAGCCGACCGCAGCACCGCCTCGATCTCACCGAGTTCGATCCGGAGGCCGCGCAGCTTGACCTGGTCGTCGCTGCGTCCCGAGTACTCGAGCGTCAGCTCTCCGGTCGCGGTGTACCGCCAGCGCACGACGTCGCCCGTGCGGTACATCCGGCTGCGCGTTCCGCCATGGCGGCTCGGGTGCGGACTCGCGACGAACCGCGAGGCCGTCAGCCCGGGCTTGGCGAGGTAACCGCGGGACACGGCGGGCCCGAGCACATAGAGCTCACCGGCCACTCCGACGGGCACGGGCCGCAGTGCCGCGTCGAGCACGAGCAGTTCGACACCGGGCAGGGGTCCGCCGAGACGTACCGGTTCCCCGGGCGCTGCCGGCCTGCCGACGGCAACCATGATCGTGGTCTCGGTCGGCCCGTATCCGTTCTGGATACGCGTGTGCGGGGACCACTCGTCCATCAGCGACTGCGGCACGGCCTCGCCCCCCACCGACACCGCGGCCAGACTCGGCAGGCCCGCCGGGTCGAGGGTCGCCAGCACCGAGGGCGTGAGGAACGTCGTGGCGATCTCGTGCCGGATGATGAAGTCCTGCAGTTCGGTTCCGCCGACAGCGGTTGCCGGACGGTAGACCAGCGCTCCGCCGTTGACGGTCGCGAGCAGGTATTCGAGCACCGACGCGTCGAAGCTCGGTGAGGCGAATCCCATCACCACGACACCGTCCTCGAGACCGAGCGCCTCGGACTTGCGCACCGCGAAGTTGTACAACCCCTCGTGCGAGACCGCGACGCCCTTCGGTCGCCCGGTCGAGCCCGAGGTGTAGATGACGTAGGCGACATTCTCCGGCCGGACCGGAAGCGGGAGTTCGGTGCGTTCCAGTGGTGCCGTGTCGAAACCGGCGATCTCCTCGGCGATCGACTCGTCGTCCAGCCGAGTCCAGCCGAACCCCTGCTCCGGCAGGTCACCCGCCGCGGACACCGACAGTCCCAGGCCGGCGCCGGAGTCCTCGACCATCGTCGCGACGCGCTCCGGCGGATAGTCCGGGTCGACCGGCACGTAGGCACCACCGGTCTTGGCCACCGCCCAGATCGCCACCAGCAACTCCACCGAGCGTGGGATGGCGAGGGCGACAAGGCTTTCGGTGCCCACTCCGCGCCCGATCAGCCACCGCGCGAGCTGGTTGGACCGTTCGTTGAGCGCCGCGTAGGACAGGCTGGCCCCCGACGCGTCCACGACGGCCGTGCGTCGCCGGTAGCGTGCACCGGCGGTCGCGAACATGTCGCCCAGCGTCACCGGGTCGGCCGCGGCGACCGCGCCCACCGGCACGAGCACGTCCGCCTCGCCGTCGAGGAGGATCGACGACGCGGCCACCGGCGATGCGGGGTTCGCGGTCAGAGAGTCCAGCAACTGGTTCAGCCGCGCCGCGAATCCGGCCGCGGTGGACTCGTCGAACAGATCGGTGGCGTATTGCAGAGCCCCCGACCACGGTTGGCCCGCATCGGCTTTCGCCACCGAGAACAGCAGGTCCACCTTCGCGGGCACCTCCCCGGCGTCCACACCGGTCACCGCGATGCCACCGAGGTCGGCGCTCAGATCGCGGCCCGCGAGTTCCGCGACCGCGCTCTGGTCGAACGTCAGCCACACCTGCGCCAACGGCGCGAACGACTCCGACCGCACCGGGTTGAGCCGGTCGACAAGCGTCTCGAAGGGCACGTCGGCGTGCGCGAACGCATCGAGGTCGATGGTGCGGACCTGCTCGAGAACCGCGTCGAAGGTGTCGCCCGGCGTGTGCGCGGTGCGCAGCACGAGGGTGTTCACGAACATGCCGACGAGCGGGTCGAGGACCTCGGCGCCACGACCGGCGACGGGCGTGCCGACCGCGACGTCGTCGGTGCCCGCCAGATCCGCGAGCAGGACCGACAACGCCGCGTGCACCACCATGAACGGTGTGATGCCGTGGCTTTCGGCGATCTGCGCCACGCGCGCGGTGACCTCGCCCGGGATCGTGAACGAGGTACGCGCGCCCCGCTGCGAGGCGACCACCGGACGCGGGCGGTCGGTCGGCAACTCCAGCAGATCGGGGAGCCCGGCCAGTCGCGACGTCCAGTAGGCGAGTTGGGCACCCACCGGCGACGACGGGTCGTCGACCTCGCCGAGGACAGCACGCTGCCACAGTGCGTAATCCGCGTACTGGACGGGCAGCGGGGCGAACGTCGGCGCCCCGCCTGCCGCACGAGCGAGGTAGGCCGTGGTCAGATCGGTCACGAGCGGACCGAGCGACTCCCCGTCCGACGCCACGTGATGCAGCACCACGACGAGGATGTACTCGTCCGCACCGATCTGGACGAGACGCGTCCGCACCGGCCAGTCGACGGAGAGGTCGAACCCGGTGGTGACGGCCCGAGCGACCTCGTCGTTCCAGCTGTTCTCGCCGGCGTCCGCGAGGAGCGGGAGGAACGCGTGGTCGAGGTGACCGGGGATCTGCTCGACCCCGGCGATCGCCTGCACCGGGACTCCCTCGATCTCGGGATACGTCGTGCGCAGGATCTCGTGTCGGGCAACCACATCCGCGATCGCGGACCCCAGCGCCTCGGGGTCGAGGTCGCCGGTCAGGCGCAGGACCGCCGGGATGTTGTAGGCCGCCAGCGACGGATCGAAGCGGTTGATGAACCACATCCGCTGCTGCGCGAAGGACAGCGGGATTCGCTCGGGCCGCGGTCGAACCGCGACGATCGGGGCGAGCCCGCTGCCACGTCCACCGAGTAGCTCGGCGAGGAGCCGCGGCGTCGGCGCCTCGAATACATCGCGGACGGTCACGTCCGCACCGAGTGCCTCACCGATGCGTGCCGCGGCACGCATCGCCGACAGCGAATTGCCGCCGATCTCGAAGAAGTTCGTGGTCGCGCCGACGGCCTCGGTGGACACCGACAAGAGTTCGGCGTACACGGCGGCCACCGCCGCCTCGCGTGGTCCGTCGACCGGGACCACCGCCGACAGGTCGATCTCCGGCGCGGGTAGCTCCTGGCGGACGATCTTGCCCGCGGTGCTGAGGGGCATCTGTTCCAGCAGGACCCACATACCCGGCCGCATGAACTCCGGCAGAGATTGTGCGACATGGTGTTTGACGGCCTCGAGGTCCACGGTCGCGGGCGCGAGGTAGCCGACGAGCTGCTGCCCCGCCGGCGTCTCGACCACCGCGGCCGCGGCGTGCACGACGTGCGGAGCCGAGGCGAGCGCGGACTCGATCTCGCCCAGCTCGATGCGCTGTCCACGCAGCTTCACCTGGAAGTCGGTGCGCCCCAGATACTCCAGGGCGCCATCCGCGCGCCACCGCACGAGATCGCCGGTCCGGTACAGACGCGCACCCGGCTCGCCGTGCGGATCGGGGATGAAACGCTCGGCGGTGAGGACCGGGCGCGACGCGTAGCCGCGCGCGAGCTGGGCGCCGCCGAGGTAGAGCTCGCCGGTGAATCCGGGCGCGACGGGGCGGAGTCGTTCGTCGAGGACGAGGGCCTCGGTGTTGGCGACCGGAACACCGATGGAGACCTCCTGACCGGCGGTCACGGTCCGCGACACGGTCGCGTAGATGGTGGTCTCGGTCGGACCGTACTGGTTGTGCAGACCGACGCCGGGCAGCAGCGTGTGGACGGTGTCGGCGACGCTCTGCGGCAACGCCTCACCGCCGGTGTGCAACCGGAAGGACGACGAGACGCGACGCAGGTCCGCCGGATCGGCGACCTCGGTCAGCACCGACAGCATCGACGGCACGAGCGTCGCCGAGGTGACCCCGAAATCGGTCAGGTAGCGCAGGACGGCCACCGGATCGCGATGCTCCCCCGGCGCCATGACGACGACCCGGCCGCCGCACAGCGACGGCCGCAGGATCTCGCCCGCCGACGGGTCGAAGGTGAGCTCGAGCACCTGGAGGATCACGTCGTCGCGGCCGAATCCGTAACGGCGCAGATCGTATTCGAGGTGCGACCGCAACGCACGATGACTGACGGTGACGCCCTTCGGACGCCCGGTCGAGCCGGACGTGAAGATCGTGTACGCGGCGTTCTCCGCACGCACCGGAGCCAGACGCTCGGTCGGGACGAAGAGGTCTCCGGAGACCGGCACGGACGCGTCGACGCCGAGCACCCGCACGTCGTCACCCAGCACCTCGACACCGGCCGGTACCGCACCCGGACCGACGAGCACGACCGCCACCGCGGCGGTGTCGACGAGGTAGTCGACCCGGTCGGCCGGGGTCTGCGGATCCATCGGCACGAACTGCCCGCCCGCGGTGAGCACGGCGTGCACGGCGACGATCATCTCGATCGAACGCGGGATGCAGACACCGACGGCCACGTCCGGGCCGACGCCGAGCGCCACCAGCCGGCGGGCGAGATCGCTGACGTGCCCACCCAGTTCCCCGTAGGTGAGTTCCTTCGACACGGTCACGACGGCCGGGTCGGCGGGCGCAGCGGCGACTCGATCGAGCAGGAGATCCGCCACATGCGAACCGGGCAGAGCCAGTTCCACACCGGTCGACCATTCGTCGATCCGGGCGATGTCCTCGGCCGACATCGGTTCGATGTCGCCGATCCGGGTCTGCGGTTCGGCGGCGATCGACCGCAGGATCGTCTCGAGGGTGCGGGCGAACACCGCGACCTGGTCGTCGTCGAAGGCGTCGGGCAGGTAGGTCAGCCGCACCGAGATCCCGCCCGCGCTCGGCGAGGTCGCCAGGTTCAGCGGGTAGTGGGTCGCGTCCGAAACCTCGACGTCTCGGATCACCAGTCCGACAGCCGAACTCGCGGCGCCGCTGGAGAGAGACTCGTTGTCGACGGGATAGGACTCGTGGACGGTCAGCGTGTCGAACAGCGCCGGACGGCCGACGTGGGTGAGGATCTCCGGCAGCCCGATGTGCTGATGGTCGAGGACCGCGGTCTTGTCGGACTGCAGCGCACCGAGCACTTCCGCGATCGTCGCGTCCGGGTCCACGTCGACCACCGCGGGGAGCGTGTTGATGAAGAGGCCCACCATCGACTCGACGCCGTCGAGGTCGGCGGGTCGACCCGACACCGTCTCACCGAAGCTGACGACCCGGTTCTCCGTGAGTCGCGACAACAGGACTGCCCAGGCGAGTTGCAGCACCGTCGCCATCGTCGTCCCGGAGGTACGTGCGGTGCGCTCGAGACCGGCTACCAGATCGGTGTCGAGGACCCAACGACGCTCGCGCGGAAGGTGTTCCGCGGAGTCCTGGTCCCCGTCGACGACGACCGGCGCCAGCCCGGGTGCGACCAGGGTCGGACTCTCGATCGGCTGCAGGACGCGCGCCCATGCCGCAAGCCCCTCGGCCTGATCGGTCTCGGCGATGCGCGCCAGGTAGTCGCCGAAGTCGGTGCGGGTACCGGCGTCCTGACCGGTGAACGGACTGCCCGTGGCGTACAGGGCCAGCAGGTCCGCCAGCACCAGCGGCCCCGACCAGCCGTCGAAGAGGATGTGGTGGTTGGTGATGACCACACTCGACCCACGAGCGTGTCGCACGATCACCGCGCGCAGCAGCGGCGGGTCGGACAGGTCGAACGGATCGGTGCGCTCCTGGGCCGCCACCGCTTCCACGGCGACGCGGACGTCGGCGTCCTCGACCTCCCGCAGTCGCCCCGCATCGTCGGCGATGTCGACGACTCGCCACCGCAGCGGGACGGTGGGCGGCACGACGGCCACGACCGCACCGCCGGGGACGTGGACGAAGCCGGACTTCAGGGTGGGATGGTGATCGAGCAGGGCGACGACCGAGTTGCGGAGACGATCGAGATCGACATCGCCCTCGAGGTGCAGAACCGCTTGCGTGACATAGACGTCGAGCTGGTCGTCGCCGGCGAACTGGGACTGGAAGTACAGGCCGCGCTGCAGCGGCGACAGCGACCAGATTCGGGCACCGGGGAACCGCTCGACGACGGAATCGAGGTCCGCCTGGGTGAGTTCGACACCCGGGACGTCGGCCGGGGAGGGGCCGACGTCGGTGCCCGACTCCACGAGACGTGCCACCGACTCGAGTTCGGCCGACCACCGGTCGGCGATCGCCTGCGCGTCCGCCGGCGACAGGATCGCCTCGGGGAACTGGATACTCGCCGACAGCACGCGACCCGCCGATGAACCGGTGACGCTGGCGTTGATGGTCAGCGCACTCATGGCGGCCACCCCGGCCGACACCGTGGCCGGCAGGAATGGTGCGTCGGGCGCCGGGAGGAAGGCGGTCTCCGCCGCCGTGCCCGGCCCGGCCTCGACCTGGTCACCGGCGCCCCCACCCCGGTTGCCGAGGTAGTTGAAGGCGATCGACGGGAGCGGGTGGGCATCGAGCCCGTCGCCGGCGCCGTCGACCGGGTACCGGAGCAGGCCGTAACCCACGCCCTGCCCGGGCATGCCGAGGCGTTCTTCCTTGGCGGCCTTGACCGCGTGGACGATGTCGCCCGCCGGGTCGACGGCCAGCGGTGCGATGGTCGTGAACCAGCCGACCGTGCGCGACAAGTCGGCGCGTCGCGGGTCCTCGCCGTCGAGGAGGACTTCCTCATAGCGTCCGTGACCCTCGGACAGCACCGTCACCGGCGACTCGTCGACGATGCCGGCCGCATGCTGCCAGGACCGCACCGCGCGGGCGAGCGAACCGAGCAGAACATCGGTGACGGACGCCGAAAAGGCTTCGGGCACAATCGTCGTCACGGCTTCGGTGATCGACGGGTCGACCCGGTGGACGATCGTCGTCAGGTTTCCGTAGCGGTCACGGACCGGATCGAGCGGCGCACCGAAGTCGGTGGGCACGAGCGGGGCCCGGTCCGCCCAGTGCGCGAGCTCGGCCCGTCGTGCGTCGGTCTGCGCCGCGAGCGCCTGCTGCCACGCTCGCTGCGAGGTCTCCACGGCGCGGACCGCGATGGGTTGACCGGCGTCCAGCTGTGCGTGAACGGTCAGCAGGTCTTCGATGAGGATCGGCCAGGACACGGCGTCCACACCGAGGTGATGGATGACGAGCACGATCCGACCGGCGCCGTCGGCGCCGGTGACGATGGTGGCGGCCACCAGCCGGCCCGTTGCCGGGTCGAGGCGGCGTGCGGCATCGGCGTGCGCGGCGACGACGGCGTCGGTGAAGTCGTCCGACCCCACTCCTGCGTCGACACCGACCGCGCGCACGGCGGTCCCGGCATCGAAGGGCGTGCCGGTCTGCAGGGTCCAGCGTCCGTCGGTGCGCTGCAACCGTGCCGAGAGCATCGGATGAGCCGTCACGACCGCGGCGAGGATCTCCCCGAGATGTTCGACCGTCAGGCCCGCCGGCGCGGACAGCACCATCGACTGGTTGAAGTCCGCGAGGTCCGCAGGCGTCTGCGCCGCCTCGACGAGCCAGGAGACGATGGGCGGCAACACGACGTCGCCGACCCCCCCGCCCTGGGGTTCGTCGAGCATCGGGACACGGGCCCCCGAGGCCGACGCCACCCGGGCCATACCCCGGACGGTCTTCTCCTCGAAGATCTCTCGCGGCGACAGCGGCAGCCCGGCCGCCTTCGCGGCGGAGGCCAGCTGGATGGACATGATCGAATCGCCGCCGAGGGCGAAGAACGATTCCGTCACCGAGACGGTGTCGACGCCCAGGAGGCCGCCGACGATCGCGGCCAGCGTCTCTTCGGCGTGCGTCGCCGCGGCCACGAGGCCGTCCGCCGGCGCGATGAACTCGGGCGCCGGCAGTGCGCGGCGGTCGAGTTTGCCGCCCGGCGTGACCGGGAGTTCGTCCAGCACCATCGCATGGTGCGGGATCATGTGTCCGGCAAGACGATCCGCGGCACCGGCGAGGACGGCGTCGGCGTCGAGCCCGTCGGACTCGCCCACCAGGTACGCGACCAGGCGGGTGCGCCCGTGCTCGTCGTCGACACCGAGCACGACGACCGAACCGACTCCGGGCTGGTCCCCGAGGACGGACTCGATCTCGCCCAGTTCCACCCGCTGGCCGTTGATCTTGACCTGATGGTCGGCACGACCGGCGAATTCGATCTCGCCATCGGCGGTGATCCGGACGAGGTCGCCGGTGGCATACATCCGGCGGCCCGGCTCGGCGGCAAACGGGTCGGCCACGAACGACGTGGCGGTGAGGTCGGGCCGGCCGAGATATCCGCGAGCCAGTGAGACCGCACTGGACAGATACAGTTCGCCGACGACTCCCTGCGGTACCGGATGCAGCCGGGCGTCGAGAACGTAGGCGGCGAAACCCCGAACGGGTCGGCCGATCGTCACCGGACGACCGACCTCCGAGAGGCCCGTGGTGGCCCAGACGGTCGCCTCCGACGGACCGTAGAAGTTGTACATCGTGCGGCCGGACTCCGCATCCGCCGGCGAGTTCCAGCGCGCCACCAGTTCCGGCGGGCACGCCTCACCACCGGTGACGAGGTTGCGGATGAAGCGCCCGTGTCGCGGGTCGACGGTGGCGAGCACTGTCGGAGTGATGAGAGTGTCGGTCACCCGCTCGCGTTCGAGGACCCGACCCAGCGCCTCGCCGGCGTACTCCGACGCCGGCGCGATGACGAGCGTGTGACCGATCGCGATCGACCACATCATCTCCAGCACCGACGCGTCGAAGCTCGGTGAGGCGACGTGCAGGACACGGGTGTCCGGCGCCTGTTCGGGCGTGCCGGTGACCTCGGTCAGCGCGTCGACGAAGTTGGCGATGCCACGGTGCGTCACGCCGACCGCCTTGGGACGGCCGGTGGAGCCCGAGGTGTAGACGAGGTACGCCAGGTCGTCCAGTCCCACCGGGGCGCGCCGGTCGGCGTCGGTCAGCGGGGTCGCGGTCACCGCGGGATCGTCGAGGTCGTCGAGCGACAGCCAGTCACAGGCGGACTCGCCGAGGCGATGACGCGTCCCGGAGTCCGTGAGGCCGAGTCGCACACCGGAATCGGCGACCATGTAGGCGATCCGGTCGTCCGGATAAGCGGGGTCGATCGGCACGTAGGCCGCGCCCGACTTGATCACGCCGAACACGGCCACGACCGAACCGATCGATCGTTCGAGGCCCACCGCGACCACGTCGCCCGGCCCGACGCCGCGTGAGATCAGTTGCCGGGCAAGACGGTCCGTGCGAGCTTCGAAATCGGCGTAGGAGACCTCGATGCCGTCGAAGACCAGGGCCGCGCGCTGCGGATCGAGAGCTCGACGCGCCAGCAGTTCGGTGAGCGCCACCGGCTCCGAGACACCGCCGTCGGCGGCGGGCTCGAGCCCGCCGACCGAGTTCCGGCTCGGTGCGGACAGCGCAGTGGCATCGATGCCGACGATGTCGATGTCACCGACCGGCAGGGCCGGATCGGTGGCCATCGCGGCGATCACCTGACGGAAGACGTCGGTGAACCGCCGGATGGTGGCGGCGTCGAACAGCGAGGTGGCATAGAGGAAGTCGGCCCGCATCGGCGAGGACGCGGTGCGCTCGGCCACCGAGACGGTGAGGTCGAATTTCGCGACCGGTTCGGCGACGCCGAGCGGTTCGGCACTGAGTCCCGACATCTCGATGCGGTCGAGGTCCTCGGGCCGTCCGCTCCCGGACACCAGGGTGTAGGCGATCTGGACCAGCGGCGGGTAGGAGGTCGAACGCTCCGGTGCGAGTTCCTCGATGAGGTCGTCGAACTGGGCGTCCGCGTGGGCGAACGCGTCGAGGTCGACGGCCCGGACGGCGCCGATGAGGTCGTTCGCCGACGACGCCGGGTCGACGGCCGTCCGCAGCACGAGGGTGTTGACGAACATGCCGACGAGGTCGTGGAGCGCGGCATCGGTCCGGCCGGCGATGGGCGTGCCGATGACGACATCGGTCGTGCTCGCGAGACGCGCGACGGTCACGGCCAGCGCGGCGTGGAGAACCATGAACAGGGTGACGTCGCGTTCCCGCGCGAGTCGTTCGAGCGCTTCGGTGAGCGCGTCGTCGACGGTGACGGTCTCGACCGCCGCCGCGGTGTCGAGCACCGCGGGACGGGGCCGGTCCATCGGCAGATCCGTGACGGCCGGGAGTCCGGCGAGCACGTCGCGCCAGTGGTCGAGTTGACGCCCCATGGGCGCCCCGGGATCGTCGGCCGCGCCCAGGTACTCCTGTTGCCACAGAGCGAAATCGGCGTATTGGATCGCCGGCGCGGCCACCGCCGGACCGCCCTGCGTGCGGTGCAGATAGGAGGCGAGCAGGTCGCGGACGAAGACCGGGGTGGACTCGCCGTCGAAGGCGATGTGGTGGACCGTGATGACCAGGTCGACGGTGCCCTCGTCGCGGCGCCGCACCCGGACGCGTAGCGGAAACTCCCTCGCGACGTCGAAACCCGTTGTCGCGGAGGCGAACAAGTCTCCGTCAGTGTCGACGACCCGCCAGTCGAGGCGTTCGCGCGCGGTCTCGGGATCGGTGACGAGCTGCAGCGGACCCTGGTCGTCACTCGGATACGTGGTGCGCAGGATCTCGTGGTTGGCCACGACGTCGCCGACTGCGCCGGCCAGCGCGTCGAGATCGAGCTCGCCGGTCAACCGCAGCGCCATCGGGATGTTGTAGGCAGCCGATGAGGTGTCGAACTGGTTGATGAACCACATCCGGCTCTGAGCGGTCGACAGCGGCAACCGGTCGGGACGCGGCATGGCGGTGACGCGGGGGACGCTGCGTCCACGGCCCGCCACCAGCGCGGCCAGCTCGCGTACGGACGGCGCGTCGAACAGGTCGCCGACGGAGACATCGACATCGAGCAGATCGGCGACGCGTGCGGCGACCCGCGCCGCGGACAGCGAGTTGCCGCCGAGATCGAAGAACGACTGGGTCACGCTGACGCGATCGGTGCCGAGTACGTCGGCCACGACTGCGGCGATCGAGGTCTCGACGTCGGATTCGGGAGCGGCGAACTCCGCGACGGCGATTTCCGGTGCGGGCAGTTGCCGCCGGGCGACCTTGCCCGCGCTGTTGAGCGGCAGACGCTCGAGACTCATCCAGACCGTGGGCCGCATGTAGGCCGGCAACGACTGTGCGGCAACGGCCTTCACCTGATCGAGATCGGCGGTCTCGGGCGAGATGTAGGCGACGAGGTGGGACTCGCCCGACACCTTGGCGACATTCGCCGCAGCGTGCAGGACACCGGGCGCCGACATGAGGACGGCCTCGACCTCACCGAGTTCGAGACGCTGGCCGCGCAGCTTCACCTGGAAGTCGGTGCGGCCCAGATACTCCAGCTGACCACGCGCGTTCCAGCGCACCAGGTCGCCGGTGCGGTACAACCGCCCACCGTTCTCGCCGAAGGGGTCGGCCACGAAACGTTCCGCGGTCAAGCCGGACCGGGACGCATATCCGCGGGCGAGCTGGACGCCGCCGAGATAGAGCTCACCGGGCACACCCGAGGGGACGAGCTGCAACCGGGAGTCCAGGACGAAGGTGGTCGTGCTCGGGACCGGCACACCGATCGGCACCGACTGCTCCCCCGCCACCACATGATGCGCCGTCACATCCACCGCGGCCTCGGTCGGCCCATACAGGTTGTGCAACTCCACATCCGGCAACACCGACAGCAACGACTGCGCCACCGCCGCCGTCAACGCCTCACCCGAGGTGAACGTCAACCGCAACGACGACAACTCGCCCACCCGATCACCCAGCACATCGAGGAACACCGACAACATCGACGGCACGAAATGGATCACCGAGACCCGCTCCGCAGCAACCAGATCCGCCAGATACCGCGGATCACCATGCCGATCCGGCTCGGCCACCACCAGAGTCGCCCCCACCGCGAACGGCAGGAACAACTCCCACACCGACACATCGAACGTCACCGGCGTCTTCTGCACGAAGACATCCGAATCGGAGATCGAATACCAGTCCCGCATCCACTCCAGACGATTCATCATCGCCCGGTGCGACACGGTCACACCCTTCGGCCGACCCGTCGAACCCGAGGTGAACAGCGTGTACGCGGCATCGTCCGGCCGGATCGCCCGACCGCGTTCGGCATCGGTGACCGGCGCGGCCGTCAGATCGATGACCTCGCCGGCGTCGTAGGTGACGATCTCGACCTCGCCGAGATCCTCGACGGCCGAGGGAATGCGGCCGGCGGCGACCACGACACGTCGTACACCGGCGGTGGTCAGCATGTACTCGACGCGGTCGCGCGGCGCGGCCGGATCGATCGGCACATAGTGCGCGCCCGCCGCGATCGTCGCGTGGACGGCGACGAGCAGTTCCACCGACCGCGGGAGGCACAGTCCCACGGCGTCACCGGGGCGCACCCCGGAGGCGAGCAACGTGCGTGCGAGGCCCCACACCCGTGCACCGAATTCGCCGTAGGAGACCGTGCGTTCGCCGACACGTAGCGCGGGCGCGTCGGGCGTCGCGGCGACGACGTTCGTGAGGTCGTCGTACACCGACGACGGCAGGGTCATCAGGTCGCCCTGCTCGGCAGCGGAGATGACCGCCAGCTGCTCGGCGTCGACCAGCGGGATGTCGCCGACCGGCGCGGCCGGCCTGGTGACGAGGTCGCGCAGGACGTCGACGAAACGGCGTCCGAAGTCGGCGACCGTGGACTCGTCGAACAGTTCTGTCGCGTAGATGACCGAGACGTCCCACGGATTGTCCGCACCGTTCGCGGTGATCGTGAACGTGAGGTCCATCTGTGCCGCCACGGAATCGCGTTCCACCGGAGCGATCCCCAGCTCGGCGACATTCTCCACCGCGGCACCGGCCGATGCGGCCGGGTCGAAGGACAGCATCACCTGGGCGAGTGGCGAGAAGGACTCGGAACGAACGGGATTCAGCTTCTCGACGAGTGCCTCGAAGGGCACGTCCGCGTGTGCGAACGCGTCGAGGTCGGTGGTCCGCACCTCGGCGACGAGGTCGTCGAAACTCATCTTCGGGTCGATGTGCGACCGCAGGACGAGCGTGTTGACGAACATGCCGACGAGCGGATCGAGTTCGCGCTGGCCACGACCGGCGATCGGAGTCGCCACCGCGATATCCTCGGTCGCCGAGAGGCGCGACAGGAGCACGGCGAGCGCCGCGTGCACGACCATGAACGCGGTCACCCCGCGCTCGGCGCGAAGCGCCTCGACGGCGGCGGTCACGTCGGCCGGGATCTGCAGGCCGACCTGTGCGCCGATGTGTGAGGCGACCGCGGGTCGCGGCCGGTCCGCCGGGAGGTCGATCACCTCGGGGAGACCGGCGAGCTGTCCGGTCCAGTAGCTGAGCTGCCGGCCGATGATCGACGAGGCGTCCGAGGGGTCGCCGAGGACGGCGTGCTGCCAGATCGCGTAGTCGGCGAATTGCACCGCCAGCGGCGCGAACTGAGGTTCTTCACCCGAGCGGCGGGCCTGATACGCGGTGATGACATCGGTCACCAGCGGCGCCAGCGACTCACCGTCGGCACCGATGTGGTGGATGACGATCGCCAGGACGGACTCGGTGTCGGAGATCTGCCACAGTCGCACGCGCATCGGCCACTGTGCCGTGACATCGAAGCCGGTGGCGGCGGCCGTCTCGAGGTCGGCCGCGGAGTCGACGATCGCCCAGTCGAGGCGGTCGGCGACGGAGTCCGCCGGGTGGATCAGCTGATACGCCACGCCGGCATCGTCCGGGAAGGTGGTCCGCAGGACCTCGTGCCGGATGACGACGTCGGTGAACGCGGCGCGCAGCGCCTCGATGTCGAGCGGACCGGTCAGCCGCAGGACCGCCGGGATGTTGTAGGCAACCGACTCGGGCTGGAAGCGGTTGATGAACCAGATACGACTCTGCGCGAAGGACAAGGGGATCCGGTCGGGACGAGGCGAGGCCGCGACGACCGGTGGGAGGCTGGCGCCACGTCCGGCGACCGCGAGCACGAGATCACGGACCGAGGGCGACTCGAACACGTCACGCACCGACACCTCGGCACCGAGCGCATCGGCGGCCCGGGAGGCCAGACGGGTGGCCGACAACGAATTGCCGCCCAGGTCGAAGAAGCTCGTGGTCACGCCGATCTCATCGAGGCCGAGGACCTCGGCGAAGACCTGTGCGACGGTCGTCTCCTCCGGAGTTGCCGGGGCCACCACCTCGTCGACGACCGCCCCCGTCTCGGGGATCGGTAACGCGTTCCGGTCGAGCTTCCCGTTCGCGGTCAACGGCAGGGCGCCGATGCCGACGATCTGGTCGGGCACCATGTACGCCGGCACCGATCGGCCGGCGATACGACGGACCTCGGCGGCGTCGACCGGCTCGCCGGCCTCGACATCGTGAACCAGGTAGCCGATGAGTTGTTCACCGCGGCCGGGGATCTCGACGACCCGTGCAGCCGCCGCACTCACCCCGGGCACCGCCAGCAGGGCAGCCTCGATCTCACCGAACTCGATGCGGTAGCCGCGCAACTGCACCTGCGCGTCGCCGCGACCGAGGTATTCGATGTCGCCGGCGACACGGCGGGCGAGGTCGCCGGTGCGGTACATCCGCGTCCCGGGCTCGCCGTAGGGAGACGCCACGAAACGCGTGGCGGAGAGACCGGCGCGCTTCAGGTAGCTCTGTGCCAACTGGCCACCGGTCACGTACATCTCGCCGACGACGCCCTCCGGCACCGGCCGGAGGCGGTCGTCGAGCACGTGGATGCCCAGCGAGACCAGCGGACGTCCGATGAAGCTCGCGTCGTCGGCGGCCACCGATGCCGGATCCAGCGGACGGAAACTGACATGCACCGTCGTCTCGGTGATGCCGTACATGTTGACCAACTGTGTGGTCTCGGCCGGATGGTCGTCGAACCAGCGCCGGACCTGCTCGAAGCTGAGGGCCTCACCACCGAAGACGATGTAGCGCAACGACAGTGCCACCGGTCGACGCCGGCGCGCTTCGGCCAGCTGATAGAACGCCGACGGAGTCTGACTCAGGACCGTGACCTGCTCGCGCACGAGGAGTTCCAGGAACTCCTCCGGGGAACGGGCCAGGTCGCGGTCGACGAGGACCAGACGGCCACCGGTCAGCAGCGGACCCCACAGTTCCCAGACGGAGAAGTCGAACGCGTACGAGTGGAACAGCGTCCACACATCGGTCTCGTCGAAGCTGAAGTCACCTGCGGCGGTGTCCATCAGGGTCACCACGTCGCGATGAGTGATCTCCACGCCCTTGGGGCGCCCGGTCGAGCCGGAGGTGTAGATCACGTACGCCCGGGACTCGGGAAGCACCGAAACCGGGGCCGGGCGCCCACCGGCTCCCTCGGCGGCCAGTTCGGCCACCGAGACCACCGGCGTCGTCTCCAGCTGTGACCACAGCTCGAAGTCCGCGGTGGAGTCGTCGATGATCACCGCACTCGGCGCGGCGTCGGTGACGATGAAGTGCAGGCGGTCGACCGGGTTCGTGGTGTCCAGCGGCAGATAGCCCGCACCACAACGCAACACACCGAGAATCGAGGTGACGAGATCCACCGACCGGGACGGCGCCACCGCCACCAGATCGCCCGGACGGACACCACGCGCCTGAAGAGCGGTCGCGATCTCGGCCGAACGCACGTCGAGCTCGGCATAGTCCACGGTCGAGACCGTGTCGGTCACCGCCGGATGCCGGCCGAACGCGGCGACAGTGCGGCCGAACAACTCGGCCAACGACGAATCGGTGTTGCGGGTACGCGTCTGCGGCGGGGTGAGGCCGCGACGGTACTCCTCCTCGTCGAGAAGCGTGATCGAACCGACCTCGACCGACGGGTCGGCGACCACGGCGGACAGGATCCGGATCAGAGCCTGCGCGTAGACATCGACCTGACGGTCGGTGAAGGCGGCGGGAAGGTATTTGAGCTTCAGCTCGAACCGGTCCCCGATGACTCCGGTGACCAGGTTGAGCGGGTAGTGCGTCGAGTCGCTCGCCTGGAGGTCTTCGACGCCGATGCCGCCGGCGTCGGCGCCCTGTTTGAGCGACTGCGCGTCCACGGGATACGACTCGTGGACCGTCAGGGTGTCGAACAGCTGCCCGCGTCCCACGAGCGCGGTCAGCTCCGGTAGACCCAGATGCTGGTGGTCGAGAACCTTGACCTTGGCAGCCTGCATGGCCGACAGGACCTGCGCGGCGGTCGCGTTCGGATCGACGTCCGCCACCGCGGGCAGGGTGTTGATGAACAGACCCACCATGGTCTCGACCCCGTCGAGATCTGCCGGGCGTCCGGAGACGGTCTCACCGAAGACCACGGCACGCTGACCGGTGATCCGCGACAGCAGAACCGCCCACGCGAACTGCATGACGGTCGACACGGTCACGCCGCTCGCCCGGGTGAGGTCCTCGATGGCTGCGGTCAGCTCCGGCGAGAGCATCGTGCTGGCGTCGCGCGGCAGCTGATCGGTGGTCGCCTCGCGACCGGCGCCGACCAGTGTCGGCTCCTCGACGATCTCGAGGACCGACCGCCATGCGGCGAGGCCGGCCTCGGTGTCGGAGGCCGCGATGTGGCGCAGGTAGTCGAGGTAGTCGCCCTCGCTACCCGACTGCGCCGCAACGGTTCCGGTGTAGGTCTGGCCGGTCGCGTACAGCGCGAACAGGTCGGCGAGGATCAGCGGGCTCGACCAGCCGTCGATGAGGATGTGATGACTGGTGACCACGAGGGTCGAGGTATCGCCACGACGGACGAGCACGAACCGCATGAGCGGTCCGGACTCGAGGTCGAACGGCACGCCGCGCTCGGACTCGGCGACAGCCTCGACCCCGTCCGTGGCGGTCGAGTCGAGATCGACGATGCGCCAGGGGATGTCGACGGTCTCGGGTACCACAGCGACGACCTCGCCGCTCGGGACGCGGACGAAGCTCGACCGCAGGACGCGGTGGTGTGCGAACACCTCGCGCACGGCATCGGACAGGCGCTGCGCGTCGACCTCGCCCCTCAGCGTGAGCACGGCCTGCGCCGTGTACACGTCCACCGCACCGGCATCACGGCCCGCCGCGGCGAGCTCGGCCTGGAACTGGAGGCCGCGCTGCAGCGGCGACAACGGCCAGACATCGGCGCCCGGGAATCGGCGGGCGAGCGTGTCGAGGTCGTCCTGGGTGAGGCGGGCACCCACGACGTCGGACGGCGACAGTCCGGGGTCGCCCACGCGCGCGACCTCGGCGACCACGTCGGCGAGTTCGGCGTCCCAGAGCTGTGCCAGATCGGCTACTGCCTCGACATCGAGAACCGCACGCGGGAAGGAGAATCCGGCCACGAACTCGCGGCCCTGCGCCGACACGGTGGTGCCGGCATTGATGCTGAGGACGTTGGGCGCCACCATCGCCCCGGTCACCGTGCCGGGCAGACGGGGCGCGGCCGGATCGGGCAGGAAGGCGAGTCCCGCGGCATCACTCTCGGCGCCGACCGCGTCGGCACCGGTCCCGGCGACGTTGCCCAGATAGTTGAACCCGATACTCGGCAACGGGCGCCGTGACAGTTCGGTGCCGGCGTAGCGCAACAGCCCGTAGCCGATGCCGTTGTCGGGCTGGCCGACCCGTTCTTCCTTGGCGGCTTTCACGGTTCGGATGGCGGTGCCGTGGACGTCGACGGCCACCGGCGCGATGGTGGTGAACCATCCCACCGTGCGGGAGAGGTCCACCGATCGGGCGCCGGGCCCGTGGAGCAACGCTTCCTCGTAGCGCCCGTGACCTTCGAGCATGATGGTCACCGGATGATCGTCGGCGATACCCCGGGCCTTCTGCCACGCCCGGACGGCGCGCGCGAGAGCGCCGACGAGGGCGTCGTTGACGTTTCCGCGGAACGCGGTGGGAACGGTCGTGAGCAACGCCTCGGTGACCGAGGAGTCGACGGTGTGCACATAGGTCTCGGTGGTCGACATCCGGTCACGGGCGCGATCGAGTTCTCCGCCGAGATCGGTCGCCGTGCGTGGCGAGCGGGCAAGCCAGTAGCCGAGTTCGACTGTGCGGTCGGCACGCTGGGCGTCCAGCGCCGCGACGAATGCGCGCGCCGACGTCCCCTCGGGCCGCAGTTCGTAGGGGGCGCCGCTGTTGCGCTGGGCCCAGGCGGTGAGCAGGTCCTCGATGATCACCCGCCACGAGACGGCGTCGACACCGAGGTGGTGGATCACGACGACGAGTCGTCGGTGTCCGTCGGGGTCGGCGACCAGAACTGCCGAGACCAGCTGTCCGCGAGTGGGATCCAGACGACGCGAGGCCTCCTCGAAGGCCTCCACGAGGACCTCCTCGAAGCCGGCTTCGCCGATGCGGACCGGACTCGTGCGCCCGGACACCGCGGCGGCGTCGAGCGGCGCCACGCCTGTGCGCAGGGCCCACGCACCCGGTTCGTCGCCGGGTTCGACGGCTGCGCCGAGCATCGGGTGAGCCGCGACGACCTGCGCGAGGAGCTCGGCCGCGACGTCGGCGGTCAGCTCGTCCGGTGCGGTCAGGACCATCGACTGGGAGAAATCGGCGAAATCCTCGACACGATCGGTGAGCTCGAGCGCCCAGGAGACCACCGGGGGCACGACCATCGGTCCGGTCCCGCCGCCGGGCAGTTCCTCGAGCGCCGGGACCCGATCGGTCCGGCTGCCGATCGCGCGGGCAATGCCGCGAACGGTCTTGTGCTCGAAGATGTCTCGCGGCGTGACCTCGATGCCCGCCGCGCGGGCGCCCGAGGCGACCTGGATCGACATGATCGAGTCGCCACCCAGGGCGAAGAAGGAATCGGTGACGCTGATCCGCTCGAGCCCGAGAAGGCCGGCGATGATCGCGGCGAGCTGCTGTTCGGTCGGCGTCTCGGGTTCGACGTGATCGGATTCGACGTCGATGGTGGGTGCGGGCAGGGCCCGGCGATCCAGCTTGCCGACCGGGGTCAGCGGGAGCTCGTCGAGGACACCGATGCTGGCAGGCACCATGAACAACGGCAGGCGTGCCGCGAGATGGTCACGCAGCGAGCCGAGTTCGACCTCGGATGCGAGCACGACGTAGGCCGCGAGCGCCGACACCACGGACTGTCCGCTCGACGCCAGCTGACCGTCTGCCCCGACTCCGACGACGACCGCGGAGGCGACCGCGGGATGATCGGTCAGTGCGCTCTCGATCTCGCCGAGTTCGATACGCAGGCCACGGAGCTTGATCTGGTCGTCGCTTCGTCCGACATAGTCCACCGACAGCGTGCCGTCGGCTTCGACGACCCAGCGCACGACGTCGCCGGTGCGGTACATCCGGTCGCCGGGTGTCCCGAACGGGTTCGCGACGAAACGTTCGGCGGTGAGTCCCGGGCGGTTGAGATAACCCTGCGCGAGAGCGGGTCCGCTGACGTAGAGCTCACCCGCGACACCGACGGGCACGGTGTGCAGCCGGGAATCGAGGACGAGGAGGTCGATTCCGTCGATGGGCGGCCCGATGAGGACCGGTTCGTCGGACCGCATCGGCACACCGATGGTGACGCCGATGGTGGTCTCGGTCGGACCGTAGAGGTTCTGGAACCGCATCAGCGGCGCCCACCGCTCACGAAGGGACTCCGGCACCGCCTCGCCGCCGGCGTAGACGGTGTACAGGTCCGGCAGTTCGGCCGGGTCCAGGGACGCGAGCACCGTGGGCGTCAGGAAGGTGTGGGTGATGTGCTGTTCACGCATGAACTCCTGAAGTGGCGCACCCGCCACCGCATCCCGGTGGCGGTAGATGACCGACGCGCCTGCGGTGAAGGCCAGCAGGTACTCCAGGACGAAGGCGTCGAAGCTCGGCGACGCGAAGCCGAGCACCCGTGAGGCCTCGACGATCCCCGACCGCTTGGCCGCCTCGAACCCGAAGTTGCGGAGTCCGCCGTGGGTGACCGTGACGCCCTTGGGGAGACCGGTCGACCCGGACGTGTAGATGACGTAGGCGGTGTCGGCCACGTCGATGCGCGCCCCGCGTTCGGCGTCGGCGATGGTCGTATCCGAGTGCCGGGCAACGCTTGTCACGACATCCGGGGCGTCGAGGTAGGTCCATTCGCCACCGAATGCCTCGACGTCGGCGGCGCCGGACACGGTGAGCCCGACCCCTGCGCCGGAGTCGGTCATCATGTGGGTGACGCGGTCCGCCGGGTAATCGGGGTCGATCGGCACGTAACCGGCCCCGGTCTTGGTGACGGCCCAGATGGCGACCATCAGGTCGACCGAGCGCGGGATCACCAGCGCGACAAGACTTCCGCGGCCGATGCCGCGCGCGAGCAGATACCTTGCGAGACGGTTGGATTCGGCGTCGAGTTCCCCGTAGGTGAGTGCACGGTCGAGATCACCGACCGCCAGGTTCTCCGGGACACGCGCGGCGGTCTCGGCGAACAGTTGGGCGAGCGGCACCGCCGGGGCCGCGGGGACGCGACCCACCGGGGCGAGCTGTGCGTGCTCGGCGGGGTCGAGGAGTGCGACATCACCGACGGCGACGTCCACGTCGGCGACCAGCGCATGGAGCAGCATCGCGTAACGCGCCATCATGCGTTCGACGGTGGTCGCGTCGAACAGGTCCTCGGCGTAGTTGGCGCGGCCGATCCACACTCCGCCTCGGCCACCACGGAGTCCGACCGTGAGGTCGACCTTCGCCGAGGTCTCCGGGGTGTCGACCAGTTCGACGGCGAGATCGTCGATGTCGGCCAGCAGTGCCGACGGTTCGGTGACCTCGGGATCGAAGGTGAGCAGGATCTGGGTGAGGGGCGCGAAGGCCTCCGAACGGACCGGTGCCACGGCGTCGACGACAGCCTCGAAAGGCGCATCCGCGTGTGCAAAGGCGTCGAGGTCCACGACCCGGACGGCGTCGAGCAACTCGGCGAACCGGGCGTCCGCGTCGACCGCGGTCCGCAGGACCAGCGTGTTGACGAACATGCCGACGAGCGGATCGAGCGCGGCGTCGCCGCGTCCCGCGATCGGGGTGCCGATCGCGATGTCGTCGGTGGACGACAGACGCGCGAACAGCACGGCGAGCGCCGCGTGGACGACCATGAACTCGGTGACGCCACGCTCGGCGGCCACCTTCCGCACGAGTTCGGCGGTGGCGGCTGGGATCTCGAATTCGACCTCGGCACCCCGCATCGATGCGACGTGCGGCCGGGGCCGGTCCGTGGGGAGGGCCAGGACGTCGGGCAATCCGGCAAGCTGGGTACGCCAGTAGTCGAGTTGCGCCGCGACCCGGGACTCCGGATCCGACACCAGACCCAGCTCACGCCGCTGCCAGAGCGCGACGTCGGCGAACTGCACGTCGAGTTCGTCGAAGTGCGGTGCGCGACCCTGGGAACGGGCCACATAGGCGGTCACGACATCGGTCACCAGCGGACGCATCGACTCGCCGTCGCCGGCGATGTGGTGCAGGACGATCAGGACGATGTGCTCGAGGTCGTCGACGCGGTGGACGCGAACGCGAATCGGCCGTTCGACGGTGACGTCGAAACCTGTTGCGGCGGCGACGAACAGATCTGACTCGGCATCGACCGTCGCCCAGTCCAGATCGGCTGCGGCAGTGGTGGCGTCACCGATGACCTGGCGCGGTGATCCCTCGACCGACGGGAAGACCGTGCGGAGCACCTCCTGGCGTTCCACCAGATCGACCATCGCCGAGCGCAGCGCGGCCAGGTCGAGCTTGCCCCGCAACCGCAGGGCGATCGGGATGTTGTAGGCCGGCGAGCTGGTGTCGAACTGGTTGATGAACCAGATCCGTTGCTGCGCATAGGACAGCGGGATCTCGTCGGGACGAGGGCGCACCGCCGTGACCGGTGGCAGACCGGGGACCCGGCCGGCCACGCGCTGGGCGAGTTCGCGCACACTGGGCGCTTCGAACAGGTCGCGGACGCTGACCTCGACACCGAGGGCGGCACCAGCTCGGGCAGCGACGCGCATGGCGGCGAGGGAGTTGCCGCCGAGGTCGAAGAACGATTCGACCACGGAAACCTCGGGCACCCCGAGAACCTCCGCCACCACGGCGGCGATGGCACGTTCGGCGGGGGTCGCCGGCTCGACGATCTCGGCCTCACTCACCACCGGCGCGGGCAGGGACAGTCGGTCGACCTTGCCGGAGGCATTGCGCGGCAGGTCCTCGAGAACCATCCACAGGCTCGGGCGCAGGTGTGCGAGAAGACGTTCGGTGGCGTACGCGCGCACCTCGTCGGCGTCGGGAGCGGTACCGGGATGACCCACGAGGTAGGCCACGAGCGCGTCGCCTGCGCCGGTGGCCACGACCGCGGCAACGGCCTGCACCACGCCCGGCGCCGCGCCGAGCACGGCCTCGATCTCGCCGAGTTCGATTCGCTGACCGTGGATCTTGACCTGGAAGTCGCTTCGGCCGAGGTACTCGATCTCGCCGTCCGACCGCCAGCGCGCGAGGTCGCCCGTGCGGTAGAGCCGCGCGCCGGCCGGGCCGGTCGGATCGGCCACGAAGGACGCGGAGGTCAGTCCGGGCGCAGACGCGTAACCGCGCGCCGTCTGGACGCCGCCGAGGTACAGCTCGCCGGCCACACGCGGCGGGACCGGACGTAGACGGGAGTCGAGGATGCGGGCCGTGAGACCGGGCGCGGGACGGCCGATCGTGACGACGTCCACCGGTTCGGAGAACGTGCGGACCGTCGCGTCGACGGTCATCTCGGTGGGACCGTACTGATTGACGATCACCGCACGCGGTGCCGCGGCGAGAGTCTGCTGGGTCAGTGCCGGGGTCAGCGCCTCACCACCGGTGAAGACCTGGCGCACCGACTGCAGAGAGGCAGGGGCGTCGAAGGTCTCGTCGAGGAAGACGGCGAGCAGCGAGGGGACGAACTGGACGCTGGTCACCTGCTGGTCGGCGATCACGCGGGCCAGGTGCGCCGGGTCCCGGTGACCGTCCGGGGCAGCGAGAACTGCTCGCGCGCCGGCGATGAAGGGCCAGAACAACTCCCACACCGAGGCATCGAAGGTGTACGGCGTCTTGACGAGCACACGTTCCTGCGCGGGATCGCCGACGTGCGCCCCGAACCAGCCCAGCATCGCGTTCAGGCCGCGGTGGGTGACGGTGACACCCTTGGGTCGCCCGGTCGAGCCGGAGGTGAACAACGTGTAGGCCGGGCTGTCGAGGTGCGGCGCCGCGCGCCGCCGAGCGGCGGCGGGGGCCGGTTCCGACGCCGCGAGGGACACGGGGTCGACGGTGATGACGGTGACGGTGTCATCGAGATCGGCGACCACGGCGGGCGCCTCGCTCGCGACCACCATGATCTCCGCGCCCGACATCGCGAGCTGGTGACGGACGACGTCCGCCGGTGCCTCGGGATCGACGGGCACGTGGTGTCCACCGGCGAGCACGCTGCCGTGGACGGCGACGAGCATCTCGACCGAACGCGGAACACAAACGGCGACAGCCACATCGGGGCCGACACCGGCGTCGGTCAGGACATCGGCGAAGGCGTTCACCAATGCGCCGTACTCGGCGAAGTTCAGTTCACGACCGCCGTCGTGGACGGCGACCCGGGTCGCGTTCGTCACGAACGACTCGGCCAGGGCCTCCGCGACGGTGCGGACCGGGACCTCGAGTCGCGGTCCGGTCGTCCACGACTCGAGCAGCTGCGATTCGGCGCTCGTGACGAGGTGGATGTCGCCCACGACCGCGCCCGGCCGGGCGGTCAGTTCGTCGAGGACACGCACGAACCGGTCGGCGAAACCGCGAACCGAATCCGCGTCGTAGATGTCGGTGGCGTACACCACCGAACCCGTCCAGGTGTCGCCGTTGTCGGCGATCCCGACGGTGAGATCGACCTTCGCGGCGATGTCGTGCGGCTCGACCGGGGTGACGTGCAGTCCGCCGCTCTCCCCCACCGTCAAGGTCTCCGAGGCCAATTCGGCGATCGCGGACTGATCGAAGGACAGCCAGACCTGCGCCAGCGGTGCGTACGCCTCGGTGCGTACGGGATTGACCCGTTCGACGACGGCCTCGAACGGGATGTCCGCGTTGGCGAATGCCTCGAGATCGGTCCGGCGCACCTGGTCGAGCAACTGCTCGAAGGTCTGCCGTGCGTCGGTGTCGGTCCGGAGGATCAGCGTGTTGACGAACATGCCGACCATCGGGTCGAGGATCGACTGCCCACGGCCTGCGATCGGGGTGCCGACGGTGATGTCCTCGCCGGCCGACAGTTTGCTCAGCAGCACCGCCAGCGCCGCGTGGGCGACCATGAACGGGCTCGCACCGTGGTCACGGGCGATCCGCGAGACGCGCTCCGAGATCTCCTGCGGGACGACGAATTCGATACGGGCGCCGCGCAGTGAGGCGACGGCCGGACGCGGCCGGTCGGTCGGCAGGTCGAGGACATCGGGGGCGCCGTCGAGCTGGCGTGCCCAGTACTCCAACTGGGCACCGATCATCGACGTCTCGTCGGTGGCCGAACCGAGCACGTCCTGCTGCCACAGGGCGACATCGGCCATCTGCACCGGAAGCGGCGCGAACTGCGGCGGCGCACCGGCGACGCGCGCGGTGTACGCCGTGATCAGGTCCGTGACCAGTGGTGCGAGCGATTCGCCGTCGCAGGCGATGTGGTGGGCCACCAGACCCAGGACCGCCTCGGATTCCGACAACCGTGCCAGTCCTACTCGAACCGGCAGTTCGGCGACGAGATCGAATCCGGTCAGCATCAACTCCGGCAGGTCGCCCTCGGAGACCGATCGCCAGTCGAGCATCACCTCCGCGGCATCGGTGTCGTGTACCAGCTGATGGGCGTCACCATCGATCTCCGGGTACGTGGTCCGCAGCACCTCGTGACGCGCCATGACGTCGAGCAGTGCGCGCCGGAGCGCCTCGGCGTCGACGTCGCCGGACAACCGGAGCACCATCGGGATGTTGTAGGCAGGCGACGCCGGATCGAACCGGTTGATGAACCACATCCGTTGCTGGGCAAGGGAAAGCGGAATTCGCGCGGGGCGGTCGGCCACCGGCTCGATCGGGGGCAGTGCCGGCATCTTGGATCCGGCGGCCTCCGCGAGGTCGCGGATGGTCGGTGCGTCGAACAGATCGCGCACGGTCAGGTCGACGCCCAGCGACTCGGTGGCGCGGCCCACGATCCGGGCGGCGAGTAGCGAGTTGCCGCCGACGTCGAACACCGACTCGACGACGCTGATGTCCTCGAGTCCGAGGACATCGACGAAGATCTCCTTGAGAGCCGCTTCGGTGTCGTTCGCCGGTGCGATGAACTCCGTCGTCGCGGCAAGTCGGGGGCGTGGCAGCGACTTACGGTCCAGCTTGCCGTTCTGGGTCAGTGGTATCCGCTCGAGCGACACCACCACATCCGGGACCATGTACTCGGGTACGGCGATGGCCACCCGGCGGCGAACCGCCTGCTCGTCGATCTCGACACCGGGTTCGGCGACCACGTAACCGGCGAGGATCTCGCCGCGCTCGGGCAGCTCGACGACGTGCGCGGCCGCCGCGGCGACACCCTCGACGCCGAGGAGTGCGGCCTCGATCTCGCCGTACTCGATACGGAACCCGCGCAGCTGCACCTGGGCGTCGCCGCGGCCGAGGTATTCGATGTCGTCGCCGACGCGGCGCGCGAGGTCGCCGGTGCGGTACATGCGGCTGCCCGTGGCAGCGGCATCCGCGAACGGGTTGGCGACGAAGCGGGTTGCGGTGAGCCCGTACCGTTCCCGGTAACCCTGTGCGAGCTGGTCACCGGTCACATAGATCTCACCGATGACCCCTTCGGGCACCGGGCGCAACCGTGAGTCGAGGATGTGGATCTCGAGATCGGACAGTGGACGGCCGATGAACGACGCATCTCCCGCCGACACCGATTCACGGTCGAGCGGCCGGTAGCTGACGTGCACCGTGGTCTCGGTGATGCCGTACATGTTGACCAGCTGGGCGCGGTCGTCCGGGTTGTCGTCGAACCAACGCCGTACCTGCTCGAAACTCAGTGCCTCGCCACCGAATACGACATAACGAAGGTCGAGTTCGGCGCGACGGCGACGCTGTGCGGCGATGAGCTGGTAGAACGCCGAGGGCGTCTGGCTGAGCACGGTGACGCCGCGATCGACGAGCAGCTCCAGGAAGGCGTCGGGATCTCGGGTCGTGTCCTGGTCGACAACGACCACGTGACCGCCCGTGATCAAGGGTCCCCAGAGTTCCCACACCGAGAAATCGAAGGCGTAGCTGTGGAAGAGGGTCCACACATCCGTCTCACCGAACGTGAATTCCTCGGCCGCGGCCTTCATCAGGGCGACGACCTCGTGATGGGAGACGACGACGCCCTTGGGCCTACCCGTCGAGCCCGAGGTGTAGATCAGGTAGGCGGGCAGGCGGTCGTCGAGAACCGCGGGCGCGTCATCTCCCTCCGGTCCCCGCGGATTCGCGGCGACGATGTCGGCGGGTGCCGCGAACCGGGTGTCGATCTCGGCCCAGGTGTGCGCGATGTCCTCGTCGGCGAGCACCAGCAGAGGCTGCGCGTCGTCGACGATCGACGCGGCACGGGCGACCGGCTGCGATCGATCGAGCGGGAGGTAGGCCGCTCCGGTCTTCAGGATGGCCAGCAGGGCGACGACCAGTTCGGTCCGCCGGGCCAGTGCGACGCCGACGAGCTCGCCGGGAGCGGCGCCCGCCGCCCGCAGGCCGCGCGCCAGCTCGTCGGTGCGCTCGTCGAGTTCGCGGTAGGTCAGCGGCGTCCCGGCGGAATCACTGACGGCCGGCCGGTCACCGTGCCGGGTGACGGCGGACCGGAACAGTCCGGTGATCGAACCGAGGTCGGGGCTGCCGACGAGTTCGAGAGCACGGGCGCGCATGTGCGCGACGGCGTGGCGGGTGGCGTCGGCGATGTCGGCCGGTGACCGTCCCGCAGCCGCCTCGGTCTGGGTGACGCCGGCACCGACCGCGGCCTCGGTGTCGAGGCCCTGGGCGGCGAAGATCCCGGCCGTGGTCGAGACACGGCTGTAGAGCTCACCGAAGGTGACCGGACCGGACGCCGACTCATAGGCAGTCTGAGCGGGCGCGACGCTGGCCGCGAAAGCGATCAGGTGAAGTGTCGAAGGCCGCGAGCCCCAGGTGAGAGAGATGTCAGAGGCTGTTGATTCGACATCGGTCACGTCTGGGTCATTCCTTCGGTCGGCGGAAAGGCATCGTTGCCGTGCGGAACGCCACCGCCGGCAAAGGACTCGATCGCGGTCGCGGCGTTGGTGCGGAGCCCGGCGAGCACCTCACCGAGTGCATCCGGGGAGGACGCCGCCAGGCCGGGCATGAGGCTCATCAGTGCGGTGGCCAGCGCAGAATCCGGATCCGGGAGCGCGGCGGCCATGGCATCGCACATCGAGGACAGGACCGCGAAGGTCACCTCGGTGCCGCTGTGCGCAGCCGCCACGGCGTCGGGCGCGGCGACGGAGGCGCGGGCGACCAGGTCGGGCAGCGGGATGGTGGTCTCGGAGCGGACCGCCGACTGCGATGCAGCGTCTTCGTCAGCGGTGGCGATGGTGATGTCGCCGACCAGCGCCTGGGGATTCTCCGCGACCTCTTCGAGGACGCGCAGGTAGCGCTGGGCGTAGGTCTCGACGGTGCCCTTGGTGAAGACATCAGCCGCGTAGATCAACTGGCCCGTCATAGAATCAGTGTCCTTTGCTGCAGGTGCGCCGAAGTCGTCGGGGTACAACGTGAGCTGCAAGTCCACCTTGGCTGGGGTCAGCTGCTCGGATATCGGCGCGATCGTCATGTCGTGCATGTCGAGCCTGGGGATGGTGAAGTTCTGGTACGCGAACATCACCTGGTAGATCGGGTTGTAGCTGGTCGGGGGCGAATGAAGAACAGATGACACGATGGTATCGAATGCGATCTCGGCGTTCGCCATGTCCGCCAGGTCCTCGTCACGGACACGATGCAGGAGTTCGGCGAATTTCTCCTCGTCCTGCAGGCGCGTACGCAGGGCCAATGTGTTCACGAACATGCCGATCACACCGTCGAGTTCGGGCTGGCCGCGTCCCGCGAACGGAGTACCGATCACGATGTCGCGCTGGGTGGTGAGACGACTCAGAAGGACCACCAGTGCGGTCTGCATCACCATGAACAGGGTGGCGTTGTTGTGCCGGGCGACCGTGTCGAGTTTGCGGACCAGCGCCCCGTCGATCTCGAAGCGCACCTCGCCGCCGCTGAAGGACGGCGTGCGGGGTCGGGCGTGGTCGGTCGGTAGCTCGAGTCGGGCGGGCGCGTTCCGTAGGCGATCGACCCAGTACGCGAGCTGCCGGTCGGCTTCGGTGGTGTCGTCGGGACCCATGACCGCGAGCGACTCGAGCTGCCAGAGCGTGTAGTCGAGGTACTGGACCTCGAGCGGAGCCCAGCCGGGCCGCTGCCCGGCCACGCGGGCCGAGTACGCCGTCATCACGTCACCGGCCAGCGGCAGCATCGACGCACCGTCGGCGGAGATGTGGTGGACGACGAACACGAGGATGTGCTCCTCGGCGGTCAACCGGAGCAGCACCATCCGCAGCGGCGGCGCCGCCGTCACGTCGAATCCACGACCGGTGAATTCGGCGATCACCGGGATCGGGTCACCCTCGACGTCGACGACACTCCGTTCGAGCAGTTCGAGGGCCGCGCTCGTCTCGAGGACCACCTGCATGGGTTCGCCGTCGACCAGCGGGTACCTGGTGCGCAGCGACTCGTGACGCTCGACGAGGTCCTCGATCGCCGCACGGATCGCAGTCGTGTCGAGCCGCCCAGACAGACGCAGAGCCATCGCCACGTTGTACGCAGGCGAGGCGGGGTCGGCGCGGTTGATCAGCCACATGCCCCGCTGCACCGGCGACAACGGCGCGGTGTGGCCGCCGTGCCGAGGTGCGAGCCGCGGACGGCGAGACGGCGCGCCGTGTTCGGCGAAGGCGGCCATCTGACGTACCGACGGGGCGTCGAAGACCGCGACGACCGGGATCTCGACCTGGAGTTCCGACGACACCCGCGCGGCCACCTTGGTGGCGGACAGCGAGTTGCCGCCGAGGTCGAAGAACGATTCGGTGACGCTGATCTGATCCACGCCGAGGACATCGGCGAAGACGTCGGCGATCGCGTGTTCGGTGTCGGTGGCCGGGGGCACGAACTCGGCGGCCTCGATCACCGGCTCCGGCAACGCTTTGCGGTCGACCTTGCCCGCGGAGTTCAGCGGCATCTGCGCCAGCGGCATCCAGATCGTCGGCACCATGTACTCCGGCACCAACCCGGTCAGATGAGCTTGCGCGACATCCGGTTCCACGGTGTCGGGCGAGTAATAGGCGACCAGACTCTGACCGGCCCGGAGGTCGGCCACGGTCGCAGCCGCATGCACGATGGCCGGAACCGACATGAGGGCGGCCTCGATCTCGCCGAGCTCCAGACGCTGACCGCGCAACTTGACCTGGAAGTCGTTGCGCCCGAGGTACTCGATACCGCCCGCAGAGTTCCACCTCACCAGGTCGCCGGTGCGGTAGAGCCGGTCGCCGGGTTCGCCGAACGGGTCCGCGACGAAGCGCTCGGCGGTCAGCCGGCCCTGGGCCGCGTAGCCGCGCGCGAGTTGCACGCCGCCGAGATACAGCTCGCCCGGGACGCCGATGGGCACGGGACGCAGGTGAGAGTCGAGGATCCGGGTGGTCGTGTTCCACACGGGCCGTCCGATCGGGACCGTGGTCTCCCCCGGCGCGACGGTGTGTTCGGTGACGTCGACCGCGGCCTCGGTGGGCCCGTAGAGGTTGTGGAGTCCGATCTCGGGGAGCGCCGCGATCACGGCCTGCGCGGTCGTCACCGTCAGCGCCTCACCCGAGGTGAACATGAGTCGCAGCGTCGTGAGGTCCGCGAGGGCGTCGCCGAGGACGTCGACGAACGTCGACAGCATCGACGGAACGAAGTGAACCGTGGTGACCCGGTGCCGGTCGATGAGGTCGGCCAGGTATCGGGGATCGCCGTGCCGCCCGGGTTCGGCGATCACGAGTCGAGCGCCGGTCATCAACGGCCAGAACAGTTCCCACACCGAGACGTCGAAGGTGACCGGCGTCTTCTGGAGTACCGTGTCCGCCGCTGACAGCGGATGTCCGTCGTGCATCCAGGCCAACCGGTTCACCAGCGCCTCGTGCGAGACCGTCACCCCCTTGGGCCGACCGGTGGAGCCCGAGGTGAAGAGCGTGTAGACGGCATGGTCGGGACGCAGGACTCCCGGGCGTTCGGACGCGGAGAGCGGTGGGGTCGACAGGTCGACATCGGCGTCGGCGTCCACGGTCACGACGTTCACCCGGTTGCCGAGGTCGGCCACCATCGACGGGAGTACCCCGGGACCGACGACGATCACCTCTGCCCCGGCGGTCGCCACCATGTACTCACCGCGCTCGATCGGTGCCTCGGTATCGATCGGGACATAGTGACCACCCGCCGCGGCGATCGCATGGATGGCCACGAGCAACTCCACCGAGCGCGGAACACACACCGCGACTGCGACATCCGGGCCGACACCGGCAGAGATCAACGAACGGGCGAGGACCGCGACGCGGGCGCCGAACTCGCCGTAGGTCACCGTCCGGTCACCGAAGACCAGAGCGGGCGCATCCGGCGCGGCGCGGACCTGATCGGCCACGGCGTCCGGGATCAGTTGCGGCGACACCTCGACGGACGGGCCGGCCGACCACTCCTCGACGCGGGCCAGTTCACTCGCGGGGAAACGGAACACGTCGGCGACCCGCGCCGAGGCGGTGGCCTCCTGTGAGCCGGCCAAGGCATCGAGAACCTCGTGGAAGTAGCGGGCGAATCGTTCGATCGTCGTGCGGTCGAAGAGATCCTCGGCGTACGTGAAGCTGATCGAGACCTTGTCCGCGTGAGGACCGCTGTCGCCGAAATCGACCACACTCAGCGAGAGGTCGTACTTGGCGAACGGGGTACGTGCGTCGATCAGGTCGAGTTCGGGTTCGGAGTCGAGCAGCTGCTCGACCTGGTCGTGCTGGAGCACCAGCTCGACCTGGAACAGGGGTGAATGCGACCGGGACCGGCGCGCGCCGACGGCGTCTACGACCAGTTCGAACGGGACGTCGGCGTTGCTCAGCGCCTGGGCCCGGGTGTGATGGGCCGACCGCAGCAGTTCCGCGATGGTCGCATCCGGGTCGATACGGGTCCGCAACACCACGGTGTTCACGAACATGCCGATGAGATCGGCGAGTTCGGGTTCGTCGCGACCCGCGATCGCGGTGCCGATGGCGATGTCCCGGGTGTCGGAGACGCGCGACAGCAGCAGTGCGAGGGCGGCGTGGAAGACCGCGAAGATGGTGACCTCGGACTCGGCGGCGACTGCGCGGAGTCGCGCCACCGTCCGGGCGTCGAGCCAGGTGTCGAAGTGCCCGCCCGCGCCGGTGGGCACGGTCGGCCGGGGACGGTCCGCCGGCAAGCTGATGAGCTCCGGCATTCCGTGCAGTTCATTGCGCCAGAACGCGATCTGCTGTCCGGCGAGTGACGACGTGTCGCTCTCGTCCCCCAGCAACTCACGCTGCCACAGGGTGAAGTCGGCGTACTGCACGGGAAGCGGCGACCACACCGGCTCGACGCCGTGTGCGCGCGCGAAGTAAGCGGAGAGCACATCCTTGATGAGCGGCCCCAGCGACGCACCGTCACTGATGATGTGGTGCATCACCAGCACCAGGACATGGTCGGGCTGCCCGTCCTCGTCGATCGTTCGGAGCAGGCGTACCCGGACCGGATAGTCGACGGCGAGATCGAAACCTGCCGATGCCAGTTCGTGGATGGCGGCGTCGACCGCGGACGGTTCCACCTCGTCGACCCCGAACAGACCGGCGGCCGCGGCCTCGGCGACCGGGTGGATCAGCTGGAAGGTCTCGCCGTCGTGGTCCGGGAATGTGGTCCGCAGCGGCTCGTGTCTGGCGACCACGTCCGCGATCGCCGCCGACAGCGCATCGGCATCCACCTCGCGCCCGAGCCGGACGGCACCCGGAACGTTGTATGCGCCACTGGCCGGATCGAGCCGGTTGATGAACCAGACACGATTCTGGGGATAGGACAACGGAATTCGGTCCGGACGGGGCATCGGGGCCAGTTGCCGAACCTGAGCGGCGGCACCCTCGAGCGGCTTGGCCGCCGCGATCAGCGCGCCGACGTCGCGGCTCTCGAAAATGTCGGTGAGACTCACCCCGACGCGACCGACGGTGCGCAGCCGGGATGCCAGACGGGCCGCGACCAGAGAGTCGGCGCCCAGGGTGAAGATGTTGTCGCGCAGGCCGATTCGGTCGACCCCGAGGAGTTCCTCGATCAGTCCGACGACCTTGACCTCGAGCGGGGTCGACGGCGGGACGTAGGGGGTGTCCTCGCTGCGTCCGACCACCGGGGTCGGTAGTGCCTTCCGGTCCAACTTGCCCGAGCTGTTCACCGGGAACCGATCGAGTACGACGACTCCGGCCGGCACCATGTGCGAGGGCAGACGCCGACGGCACCATTCGAGCGCGTCGGCATCCTCGACCCCGTCCGAACCAGCGGTGACGTATGCCACCAGCATGGGCGCGCTCGACAGATCCGTGCGAGCCACGACCACGGCGCCCTCGACGGCCGGCATCTGGCACAGGACCGCCTCGATCTCGCCGAGCTCGACACGCTGACCGCGGATCTTGACCTGGAAGTCGGACCGGCCCAGGTATTCCAGTTCGCCGTCGTGGCTCCACCGTACGAGGTCACCGGTCCGGTACATGAGGTGACCACGCTTGGGTGAATACGGATTGGCAACGAATCTGGATGCGGTCAGGTCGGGGCGGCGCACGTAGCCCGACGCGAGCTGACAGCCCGCGAGATACAACTCGCCCGCAACACCCTTGGGCACCGGTCGAAGTGCTGAATCGAGCACGTACACATCGGAGTTCGCCACCGGAGTGCCGATCGGCACGGTCGGATCGGAAGCAGCGACGACATGTTCGGTGATGTCCACCGCCGCCTCGGTGGGGCCGTAGAGGTTGACCAGCTTCGCGTCGGACTGTTCGAGGACACGATCGGCGAGCTGGCGGCCGAGCGCTTCTCCGGAGGTGAAGATCTGCCGGACGGATTCCCCGAAGGCACGACTGCGTCCGGCGGCGTGGGCGACGTCGACGTAGGCGTGCAGCATCGACGGCACGAAGTGCAGCACACTGATCCGGCGATCCTCGATGAGCCGGGAGAGGTAGTCGGGGTCCCGGTGGCCACCGGGATCGGCGATCACCATCGATGCGCCGATCTGCAGCGGCCACAGGAGTTCCCAGACGGATACATCGAAGGTGAACGGCGTCTTGTAGAGCACGACGTCAGCGGGTGAGATCGGGTGGTTGCGCTGCATCCAGGCCAGGCGGTTGATGACCGCCTCGGCGCGCACCTCGACCCCCTTGGGGGTTCCGGTGGAACCGGAGGTGAAGATCACATAGGCCGGCATGTCCGGCACCTTCGGGCGCGACACCGGACCACTCGGGCGACCGGGCACTCCGCTGCCGGCGTCGAAGCCGACCCGCTCCAGATACTCCTCGTCGATCACGAGAGCCGGCTGGGCGGTGTCGACGATGTGCCAGCGCCGTTCGTCGGGCTGGGTCGGGTCCACCGGAACATAGGCCGCACCGGCAGTCATCACGGCGTAGATCGAACTCACTTGCGCCACACCACGATCCAGCGCGACGACAACCCGGTCACCGGGACGCACACCGTCGGCGATCAACTGGTGGGCCAGCTGATTTCGCAGCACGTCGAAGTCACGGTAGGTCCATTGCCGATCACCGGAGACCAGCGCGACCGCGTCGGGCACCTCGAGTGCGCGAGCGGCGAAGGCGTCGAGTACGTCGCCGTCCAGGGGCCAGTCCACGCGCTCCCCCGTGCCCATGCGGAGCAACGCGGTGCCCTCACCGGGCAGCAGCAACTCGATGTCGGCGACGCGCGCGTCGACATCGTCGATGAAGCGCCGCAGGAAGGCGAGGAAATGCCGGTGATGAGCGGCCATCTGCGCCGAGCTGTACAGATGCGGATTGCCGTGCAGGTCGACGACCAGAGGCGCACCGGGGCTGGACTGGTACAGGTTGATCAGCAGGTCTTCGAGAATGCCGGACGTGAGAATCCGGTACTCCATCGAGGTGCCGTCGATCGCGACGTCATCATCGAAGAAGACCATGTTGATGGTCGGACCGAAGGAGACCGAACTCCCGTCGAGACCGGCATCCCGGCGGATGTCGTCGGAACGATACCGCTGGTGGCGCAGCGCGCCCGTCAGTTCGAGCTGCGCAGATCGGATGAGGTCGCGACCGGAGTGCTGGGAGACGTCACGCAGGCGAATCGGGAGGATGTTGGACAGCATGCCGCCCGCCGCCTTGATCTTCGCGGTCGCGCGGCCGGTCACCGGCAGGCTCATGACGATGTCGTCGGTCCCCGCCATACGGGACAGGAAGGCCCCGAAGGCCGCGGTCAGCACCACCGCGATCGAGCTGTTGAGGTCAGTGGCGATCGCTTCGAGCCGCGCTTGCAGCGCCGGCGCGAGCTCGTCGCCGACGACGACGTTGTCGAAGGACAGCGGCGCGGACGGGACGGATGTGGACAAGGTGACCCGTTCGGGCAGATCGGTCACCCGCTCCAGCCAGTGCTCACGGTCCGTGTCGCGACGTGAGCTGGTGCGGTAGGCGTCCTCGTACGCGACGATGTCGGCCATCGTGGCCGGCAGCTTGTCGTGCGGCTGCTCGCCGCGTCGAAGCGCGTTGTAGCGGTCGACGGTGCGTCGCATGATGGACAGCGCCGCGTAGCCGTCGATGATGATGTGGTGCGCGCGGTTGTACCAGAAGGTGCGATCGTCGGCGACCTTGATGATCGTGATGACGATGTACTGATCGATCAGCAGGTCGACCGGACGGCGGTACTCCTGCTGCATCCACGCCAGGGCCGCAGCCTCGGGGTCTGGCTCATGACGCAAGTCGAGGATGTCGACCTGCTGGTCGAAATCCAGATCGACGTACTGAACCGGAACGCCGTCGACTTCGGCCAGTCGGACGTACGGCGACTCGACCAGTTTGCCGACCTCGACGCAGCAACGGGCGAGCAGGTCGTAGTCGAGCGCACCGGACTCGTGCCGGATGTCGACGTACTGGGCGATGTTCACCGAATAGTCGGAGGAAAGCGACTCGGCAAACCACATGCCGCGCTGCGCCGCAGTGAGAGGAAGGACGTCGTCTGTCCCATCCACGTCACCCGACGTATTCACGCGGAAATTGGCGATTGCCACGTCCTCTGACCACTCCTTCGCTAGTCCTGCCCTCGGTGAAGAACCTCACGACACGCGCGTTGGTGATCCTTCAGATGTGCAATCCAGTTGGTTCGGGCAAGTACTTCATCCTATTTCACATTGAGGAGCATGCCACGTGCGGGAGCAACGACACGGCCGTCGTATTTAATCGTGGCAGCTAGACGTCTCGTTACGCCGAAACGTCGGTTCGACGACGTACCCGATGTGTTGTCTACCCGATTCCCTTCGAGGGCACTCACAGCGAGCTTTTATTCATGATCACAAATCCCCGATCGGATCATAGTTAATACGCCGGATTCCGGTACGCCCCTTTCACCTGTCGCGCGCCGCCTTGCGGTAACCGCGTAGTGCCGGATAGATCGACAGTGAGATGATCAGCACCGTCCAGATCGCGACCTTGACGAGGCTCTCGGTCAGCGGACCACCGGCCGCGAGGCTACGCATGGCGTCGATCGCCGGGGTCATCGGCTGATTGGCCACGATCGGCTGCAACCACGTGGGATACGCCTCGACCGGGGAGAATCCCGAGTTGAAGAACATCAGGAGACTCGAGAAGAGCCCGAGGTACGGCACCAGAGGAGCACCAGGACCGGCGTTGACCGCCAGAGCCAGGGTCATGCAGGCGAACGCCGCGCCGTAGGCCATCGCCACCAGGACCAGGCCGATCGCCGGTCCAACGCCCTGCGTGAAACGGAACCCGATGAGGTGTCCGGCCAGCAGCAGGGCGATCGTCGTCCCCAGGATACGGATCATCTCCGACGCCACCCGTGAGGTCAGATCGGCGGCCCGGTTGATCGGCAGGACGTACAACCGGGCGAGCAGGCCGGTCGATCGTTCCCGGTTGAGGCGTGTCGCGGAGGCAATCGACCCGAACATGGCCGCGACCAGGACCACGAGCGGCACCGTCCGGTAGGCACTGTTCTGGCCGGTCGCCGATCCGATGGCGTCACCGAGGACCACCTTGAACATCACCATGCTCAGCGCCGGGAAGATCAGCGACTGGAGGAGCGTCGGGTAGTCGCGGACGTAGACCATCACCTGGCGTCCGGTCAGGGGCTTGCTGTGCTCCCACCAGCCGCGTATCGACGACTCCGGCACGGGCGAGGTCGTTGGAGCCTGTACATACGGGTGCGCAGCTGTCCCGTGCTCGCGCTCGGCTTCGGGTGCTGTCGTCATGATCGGAGCTTTCGGTTGCCGAGGATGAGCAGCACAACCGCCGCCGCTGCGAGTGCGGCACACCACCACAGCGAGGGACGCACGAGCTCCCAGGTGGCCGTCCCACTGTCGAAGGCGCGCATGGCAGTGGTCAGCTGCGAGATCGGTTGGTTCCGGGCGAAGGGCTGGATCCACTCGGGAAACTGGGTGATCGGGACGAACCCGGTCGACAGCATTCCCAGAATCAGCGTGGGCAACGCCATCGCCTGGCTCGTCGCCTCCGGCGATCCCGCGACGAGCCCGATCCCGTCGGCGAGCAGTGCGAACATCAGACCAAGGAGGGCGACGAGCCCGACCAGCGCGAGCGTCCCCGTCACACCTCCTTCCGGCCGCCAGCCGATGAGCAGGCAGGCCACCGCCCCGCAGACCAGGGAGATCGCCAGAAGCATCGCATTCGTAGCAGTACGGGCGAGCATCGGGACCGCAGCCGGCATCGGCAGGACACGGAACCGTGTGTTGATGCCCTGCGCACCGTCGAACGCGGATCGCATCGCAGCCGACGACGCGGCGAAGCTCACCGACTGCAAGATGATGATCGGCATGAGGAACTGGCCGTAGTTCATGCCCGGCGTCGCGTCCATGATGCTCTTGAGGGGCAGGTAGAAGCACACCGCCAGGAACATCGGGGAGATGAACGCGAAGATCACCTCACCGTTGCGGAAGACCTTGGAGACACCGCGACCGGTCAGCGCCCACCACTGCTGCACGGGCCGGCTCTGCGCTTCGTGCTGACCCGACAACCGCGGCGCGTCGACCGAGTCGGACGGCCGCACCGGATCTCCGGAGCGCTGCTCCGTCGTCACGCCTGCGCTCACGTCGTCGGTCTCCGATCCCGCCGGGGATCGGTGAGAGCGAGGAACACCTCGTCGAGTGACGGACGGCGCAAAGCGATGTCCGACAACGGGATGCCCGCCGCAGCGGTCCGCTGGATCACGTCGACCAGCGTCTCCGGCCCGCGCGGGGCGGGCACCGCGACCATGTGGTCGTACTCGTCGGATACCGCGCCCGCCGGGATCAGGTCGGCGAGCACGTCACGCAGGCGGGGCAGGTCTGCGGTGAGCTCTGGGGTGACCTCGCAGTACGCTGCACCGATCGAGTCCTTGAGCTCGTCGGACGTGCCCTCGGCCACCACCCGGCCCTTGTCGATGACGACGATGTTGTCGGCGAGTGTGTCCGCCTCCTCCAGATACTGCGTCGTCAGCAGGATCGTGACGCCCGATGAGCGCAACTTCTCGACAAGCGACCACACCTCCTGTCGACTGCGCGGATCGAGGCCGGTGGTGGGTTCGTCGAGGAACACCACCTTGGGCGCGGTGACGAGTCCACAGGCGATGTCGATGCGGCGGCGCATGCCGCCGGAGTATTTGCCGACCTTCTTGGCGCCCGCGTCGAGGAGCGAGAAGGTGTCGAGCAACTCATCGGCGCGGGCTCGCGCGGCCGACTTGGACAGGCCGAGCAGACGACCGAACAGGATGAGGTTCTCGCGGCCCGTCAGCGACTCGTCGAGAGCGGCGAACTGACCGGTCAACATGATCGACTTGCGCACCGCCGGCGCCTCGGACACGACGTCGTGCCCGTGCACCGTCGCAGATCCGCCGTCTGGTTTGAGAAGGGTGCACAGCATGTTGACGGTCGTCGTCTTGCCGGCACCGTTGGGCCCGAGGATGGCGACGATGCTCCCCGGCTGGACGGTGAAGCTGACGTCCTCCACCGCGACGGTGTCCTTGAAACGCTTGTGGAGGCTCCTGACCTCGATCGCTGGGGCGGCGCCGCCCGCGGCGAACGGCGCGGTCCGACCCGGGGCGTCGGACTCGGCGGCCCGGTCTGCTCCGGCGACCACCGCCATGCTCTCGGTGACTGCCGAGTCACTCACCGAGCTATCGGGAGCTGCCGGTCCCTCGAAATCTGCGGCCACGGGACCTCTCTCCGACGTCTGCCATTCCGGAATCGTGATCGCGGAAGACTGCCGAGCCTGCCGATCGTAGGGGGCGTCCTCGAACCGGGTAGCATCTCCGTTCCAACCGGGCTCCGCATACGGCGAAGGCGACTCCGTCTCGGACGGCACGGGCTCCGCGGCGTCTGCCGGATCATCTGGCGTCGGCGAGTGGCCGTTGTGGTCAGCACTCGGCTCTTCCCGTTCCGCACGCCAGCGCCGCAATTTTTCCTCGACAGGGTCCGGCATCTCGAACGGGTCGACTCCGGCCTCGGATCCGGCGTCACGTCGGCGATGCCGTGGCTCTTGCGCGGCGACGCGCTCTGTGGCCTCGGGCATGTCTTCCTATCTTTGCACGGACATCACGGCGAACTCTGTCACCAGACTAGCGTTCGCAGACCCTTCGGCGAGAGACCGCGTACTGCTGTTCAATGACACCGATCTTCATCGGTCGGCGGCCGCGAGAAGTTAGCCAGAACGCACTCCAACGCATCCGACCTGGGGAAACACACGTTTCCCGAAGACGCGGCGGATCACTCCGAGCACGGTTGGCGCGCAACGTCTCGGCGTACCGCTCGGGGGATTTCACCTGCCCACCCCGGCGTGCCTCCCCGGGATATCTCCGCCCCCGCACTGCGACGCGGAAGACATCGGCCGTCTATGTTGGTGGGGATGGACGCATCTGCGATCGACCATATACAGCAACGTACGCGAGAAGTCCTGCAAAAGGTGATCGGCCCCGGCTCGGGTGTCGCCCTGCTCGATTTCCCGAATCATGCCAATGCCGGCGACGTGCTGATTTACCGAGGACAACTCGCCTACCTCTCCCAACTCGGGTGTGACGTGCAATACCTTTGCGCCTACAACACCTACGACCGGGCCGTCATGGACGAAAAGGTCCCGAATGGGCCGATTCTGCTTCAGGGCGGCGGGAGCTTCGGCGACAGATATCGCGTGTATCAGGAATTCCGCGAGCGGGTCATCGCCGAGAATCCGGATCGCAAGATCGTCCAGATGCCGCAGACCTTCGAGTTCTCCGACCAGGATTTTCTGGCTCGCACACGCGAGATCTACGCCCGCCACCCCGATCTGACGATCCTGATCAGGCACCGCCACGATCTGGATCGCGTCGCCGAACTCTTCCCGCAGAATCGTGTCGTGTTCTGCCCCGATGCCGCATTCGGCGCGGGACGCCTGCAACCGGCGACGGAACCCGACCACGACCTGGTGATCATGAAGAGGGTCGATACCGAGTCACTCGAAGACCCCGAAGACCTGTCTCCCGACCTCGTAGGTGACGCTTTCGTCACGGACTGGCGGTTGGAGTGGTTCGGCGGTGACCTGCGTTGGTGGCCCCGTTCCTTCCTGATCGTCCTTCTGAGTACGCGGGCTCGCTTTCGCCCCCGTATCGCGGACTTCAGCCGCCGAGCGTTCGATCGGCAGTCAGAGATCATCGTGGATCAGGCGGTACGGACCCTCTCGCGCGGACGGGTGGTGGTGACCGACCGCCTCCACGGGGCCATTTTCGGACTGCTCCTGGGAAAGCCAGTCGTTCTGGTCGACAACGCGAACCGCAAGGTTTCAGCCGCATACCGTGATTACTTCAGAGAAGCCGGCACCGTGCATTTGACAGATGACTTCGACGCCGCGATCACACTCGGCCGTGAATTGGCACACAGCACTTGATCCAATTCACACCTTGAGATCATGAATTGTTTGTCCCTCAATTCGCGACACCTCGGGGCAATTCATTCGCACCCCTAAACGACATCAAACACATGCGATAACCCGTCGCCGATCCCAAAATCTACGCAAACAATACAGTTTGCGACTCGATGTGTGAAACGATCGGAGATGGGGTAAAAAGAGTGACGTTGTCGCCGGAAGCCATCCTCTTGGTCAACGAAAGCTCGAAGGAGCCCCATGTCCACCCTGAGCGTCGCGATTCCTGCATACAACGAGGAAGCCAACCTCGCGGAATGTCTCGACAGACTGCTGGAGCAGACGAAGCCGATCGACGAGATCATTGTCGTCGACAACGGCTCGACGGACCGAACGGCCGAGATCGCCCGTGCCTATTCAGCCAGATTCCATTCCGTTCGGCTGGTCAGGGAGGCGGCCCGCGGCATCCATCACGCCCGCCGCCGCGGCCTCGACTGCGGGACAAGCGAAGTCCTCGCAAAGGTGGACGCTGACACGAGGGTGCCGTCCGACTGGGCAGAGAACGGCATACGGTTCTTCACATCCGGCCAGGGGCACGACACCGACTTCGCAGCACTCACCGGGCCGTTTCTCATGCACGATGCGCCCATGATGGAGCGCCAGAAGCGTCTGGCCGAGAAGAGCTATCGCAAGCTGAAGGACGGAGGGCCCATCGGTTCCGTCCACGGGCCCGCGTACTTCATCCGGCGGGACGTATGGCGCCGGATTCGCGACGACCTCCACGACAACGAGCCGGTCTGGGAGGACCTCGACATCGGCCTGACCCTCGGCAAACACGGATTCCGCGTCTACTTCGATCCCCGTCTACTCGCGGAATCATCCTGTCGCAGACTGCAATACGCGCCCTGGCGGAATATCGGCTACGGCCTCGGCGGACTACGAACCGCACGCGCACACCGCAACCGCCGAATGATCGTCTCGATGTCCGTTGATCTGCCGATCCGGCTCGCCACCTATGCCTACTTCTGGTTGCTCTTCCGCCCCTGGGACCACCAGTCACGGACCTGGCGGCCGCATCGCTACCTGCTCCCGCTCGACAGCACCGCACGCCGGCGGCCCGCGGACGAAGAGCGTCTCGCTGCGTGAATGCTCTCGAGATAATGGATCGCAGGACCGCGACGATGAATGTCGCGCCGTTCTCCCGTGGCCCGCAGCACATCGGCGCGCGGATCACCGCCGCGCAGGGGAAGTCTTTCGTCGTCGACACCGAATCGAACTATTCGCTCGACGATTCCGCCACCCCCTGGTTGTCCGCCGCATTGCCGGTCGCCATGAAGGTGAATGTGCCGATCGAATTCGACGGCACCATTGACGAGGTCGCAGCCGAGAACTCGAACGGCGCTCAGAACATCTTGGCCGAGTGGTATCCGCGCCACTACCATCGGACGACTTTCGGATCCCGGAATGCATCGTCGACGACTGGTCGTGCACCCGGTGTCGGTTGTTTCTTCAGCGGTGGCGTCGACAGTTTCTACTCCGCGATCACTCAACACGACCGCATCACCCACCTGATCTTCGTCCACGGGTACGACATCCGACCCGACGACGAGACTTTGGGAACCCGTGCACTGGAAGGTGCGCGCGCAGCCGCGTCCGAGCTCGGCAAGCCGTTGATCGAGGTCCGCACCACCCTTCGGTCCGCTTTCTCGGACGCGTACCGCGTGCCCTGGGGGCACGTCTACCATGGCGCTGCCCTCGCCCACGTCGCGACTGCATTGTCCCCTCATCTGGGAACGGTCATCGTGCCATCGTCCTATCCCCTGCATGAACTCAGACCGTGGGGCTCTCATCCCGATCTCGACCCCACCTGGTCGACTTCGGCCGTCACCATCGAGCACGGTGAACTCGACGCGGGCCGCTTCGACAAGATCGCCCGGATCGTCGATTCACCGACGGCGATGAACCATCTCCGCGTCTGCTGGGAGAACCGGGATGGACGCTACAACTGCGAACGGTGCTTCAAGTGTTTCCGTACCCGCCTCGGAATCATGCTCGCCGGGGGCGAGTGCGCGACGCTGTCGAGTCCGATCGATCCGACGATGGTACGGCGGATGTACATCGAACCCGCTCGACGGCGACGCTTCCGCGAGGCCCTCGTCGAACTGGACGAGCGCGGCTTCGACGAGCCGGAGCTCGAGAAGGCGATGAGGTCCGCAATCCGGCGAAGCTATCTCCTGCAGTACTTCCCGCGCTGAAACGGCTTCGACGTTCATCCTCCGGTCGGTCGCGGATTCGTCCCAGAATCACCCGCCGGTAGGACATCGGTGGGCGAGCGCCACTGACATACTCGGCCGCGTGACCATCTCTGTCGAGCCGTTCACCAAGGGCTCACACCATATCGGCGCACGGATCGCCGGCCCCGGAGGACGGTCTTTCACCGTCGAGACCGAGTCGAATCACGCGCTCGACGGTTCCGCCACACCGTGGCTGTCGGCAACGCTCCCCGTGGCGATGAAACTCGGCACGACCCTCCGTCTCCGCGGGGCGACCGATTCGGTGGCCTTGGACAATGCCCGTCGGGCTCAACAGATCCTGTCCGGCTGGTATCCCCGCCACTACCGTCCGGTCGAGGTCGAGGTCGAAGCCCAACGACTCCCGGAGACCACCCCCGCGTCCGGCATCGGTTGCTTCTTCAGCGGAGGTGTCGACAGCTTCTACTCCGCGGTGACCCAGCACGACCGCATCACTCACCTGGTCTTTGTCCACGGGTACGACATCAGACCCGACGACGAGGAACTGGGCAGGCTCGCCTTGGACTCCGCCCGCAAGGCCGCCGCCGAGCTCGGCAAGCCACTGATCGAGATCCGCACGACGCTGCGGTCGGACTTCGCGGACCCGATGCGGGTGCCGTGGGACCACGTCTATCACGGTCCGGCGCTCGCCCACGTCGCCGCCCCGCTGTCGTCGCACGTCGGTACGGTCATCGTCCCGTCCTCGGACACCTACGAGACCCTGGAACCATGGGGTTCACATCCGGACCTCGACCCCTGTTGGTCGACGTCGAGCGTCACGCTCGAACACCGCGAACTCGACCACAACCGCAAGCAGAAGACCTTCCGGATCGTCGAATCCCCGGTGGCGATGAACCACTTGCGTGTGTGCTGGGAGAACAAGGGGGGCGGTCTCAACTGCGAGCGGTGTTTCAAGTGTTTCCGGACCCGGCTCCACATCGACCTGGCGGGCGGTCGATGCGCGACCCTGCCGAATCCCATCGACCCGGACACCGTTCGGCGGATGTACATCAATCCCAGCCGACGTGGTCTCCTTCGCAAGTCGCTCGTCGAGATGGACGAACACGGCTACGACGCCCCCGAACTCGAGCAGGCCATCAAGTCGGCGATCCGCCGGAGTTATCTCCTGCAGTTCTTCGTGCGCTGAACGGCGACGAAGCGATGCCGACATCCGGGGTCTCGCGGGGCGCTCGCGCTCTGATGTTGGCAGAGTGTCCCCATGACCACTTCTGACACCGACCGCGAGATCCTCACCTGGGAACTCAACGGCGTCGCCTGCCGGGAACTCGCCCAACAGGTCGCTGACGACGGATTCGTGCCCGACATCATCCTGGGCATCGCCCGCGGCGGCCTGATCCCAGCCGGCGCGATCGCCTACGCCCTGGACTGCAAGCTGATGATCTCGCTGAACGTCGAGTTCTACACCGGTATCGGCGAGACCCTGTCGGAACCGGTCATGCTGCCGTCACTTCTCGAGTCGAGCGGTCTGATCGACCAGCGGGTTCTCGTCGTCGACGACGTCGCCGACACGGGCAAGACTCTCAAGTTGGTCAACGACTTCTGCGAGGAACAGGGCCGCGTCGCCGAAGTACGAAACGCGGTGCTCTACAAGAAGCCGCACACCATCATGGTCCCCGACTACAGCTGGCGCACGACCGACAAGTGGATCAACTTCCCGTGGTCCGTCCAGGGTCCGATCGTGGCAAGGTGACACTGTGACCTCCCATGAGCCGACCACCGACAAGACCGGCGCCGCGACCTCGGTCCGCGACAGCGCCTCCGCCCAGCGCTACGAGATCACCGTCGACGGGACAGCGGACGGCGTCGTCGCCGGCTTCGCCGAGTATCGGGACCGCGTCGACGGCGCCGACACCGAACGGGTCTTCTTCCACACCGAGGTCGCCGACGAGTTCGGCGGCCGCGGACTCGCGACGATCCTGGTCCGGGAGGCACTCGACGACGCCCGCGCACGGGGGCTGGTCATCGTCGGGGTGTGCCCTCTGGTGGCAGCGTTCCTGGAAAAGCACCCGGAATACGCCGACGCCGCCCGGCCGGTCAGCCGCGACGTCCTCGGCTGGCTTCGGCGTCAGCAGTCCTGATCGGCCGTCTCCGCCACGGTGGTGTCCGGGCCCGCGCCCGTCGGAGCCCCGGGCACGCCACCGTCCGGTGGGAGGTCGGTGGTGACACTGCCGTCGGGGTGTACCTCCACCCGGCGCAGGTGCGGACCGACGTCGACCACGATCGAGGCCAGCACCTCGCGCCCGGCCGGGAGAATCCGGGCGGTCACGCTGCCCTGATCTGCCGTCGTCGCGTCGAGCGAGGTCAACTCCTCGACGAGGATCCGACGCGCGAGGTTCCCGCGCGAGTGTTTGTCGTCGGTGTCGTACTCGTCGAGAGCTCCGTCGTCGAGCAACCGCACCGAGACACCTCGACGACGGATGGCCCACACCGACGTGCTCACCTCCGGTGAGTCCCATCCAGGTGCGCGGATGATGTCGCGAAGCTGTGCCTCGATCAGCCGGACGTCGAGCGCCTCGTCGAGACCGAACGCATGTCCGTCCGCGATCTGCTCCAGGATCGGACGGGCTCCGGCATCGAGTCGTTGCAGTTGGCTTCTCCGTTCGGACGCCGCCGCCGCCGTCGCGGCCTCCTCCGCAGCCTGCGCGAACGCCTGTTCCCGCAGGCTGCGGAGACGATCGGGCATCGGGATCGCCATCAGGCCGAACAGTGTCGCGAGCACGAGAACCGGGTAGCAGAAGACGGTGTTGCCGGCACCGACGGCGTAACCGATCCCGGTCAGCTCGCCACCCACCGCGGACAGTCCCGTGGCGCAGAGCGCCCCGACCCACGCGAAACATGGCCGCCGGTAGAGCACCACCATTGCCAGGATGATGGTCATCGCCGAGGTGACCGGCGTGGTCTGCAGGGTGAGGTAGGTGTCCAGTGGCAGACTCCAGAACGACGTCGTCAGACCTGCGACGGTCAACGTCGTCACCAGCGCGGCGGTGCGCCGTGGGAGCGTCGACCGCCCGTAGTGCATGAGCATCGCCGCCGCAGCCACGAACAGGACGAATCCGGCCGTCAACGCGGCCCAGGTGGCGACCGATCGGATCTGCCATCCCGCGCCGATCACCACGATCACGTAGATGCCCGCGAAGATGACCAGTGCCCTGATGAGCAGCGGAGAACCCAGTCCGAAGAGGTTGACGGTCGTCTCGTCGAGATCGATCGGGTCGTCCTCGCGCCTATCCGAGGTCATGGCCGCCTCCACTCGACCGTGACGACTGTGCCGCGTCCGGGCGCGCTCTCGATCTTCGCTCTACCTCCTGGCAGTCCGGCCATCCGCGCGCGAATACCGACCGCGATACCGAATCGGTGGGAATCGATCGATTCGGGATCGAATCCGACTCCGTCGTCGGACACGCTCACCCGCACGGCCCCCTCGCCGAACTCAGCCCTGACGTGGCACTGCGAACTCGGGCCGGCATGACGAACGCAATTCCGCGTCGCCTCGGCCACACAGTCGGCGACGTCGTCCACCACCTGTTCCGGGTAGGTAGCCGAGGGCGAGGAGATCGCGTGCGTGCATGATCCCCGTTCGCCCAAGGCGGCGACGGCCTGATCGATCCGCGCGGCGAACGCCGCCGCCGTGAATTCCGAAGGCGATTCGGTGCTGCGGTCCAGTTCGTCGAGGGCCGAGGCCGCTTGCGCAGCCAGTCGCGGATCGGGCGGCCCCGCGCGTACCGCCAGCAGTGTCGCGATGACGTGGTCGTGGATCAGCGCGGCAAACCGGGAACGTTCCGCCTCCTGCGCCGCGTTGGCGGCGGCCGTGGCCGTCATCGCCAGGACGGCCGGATGCCTCTCATCCAGCGCCCGCACGTTTCGCACCGCGGCCAGCGCAACCGCAAGGAACACCCCGGCGAGCGCCGCCGACAGCGGCACGCTCAACAGCTCGACCGGACGGAGCTCCCCGTAGCGCGCGATCTGATTGGCCGTGTGCACGGCAGCGGTGGCGACGACGAGATTCGTCAGTGCCAGGCCGGTGCGGAGCATGACGACCAGCCCGAAGCTCGGGACCGAGGGGAACTGCAGCAACCAGATCGCCCACCGAGCCGACTCGTCGGGGGCGCCGAGCCAGGCCGGGTACCACAGCAGCGTCGCGGCGAGATATCCCAGGGCGCAGGCACAGACGAGCGTCAACAGCGCTCGTGGCACGGTCAGAAAGGTGGATGCCACCAACATCATCGCCGGCACGACGACCAGCACCAGGCTCACCGGCGTCCACCACGCGGCCGCGAGATCCGCGCGGGCGATCGCGACCGGGAACATCACGGCGCAGAACGCGAGCAGCCCGGAACCGACGAACCTACAGCCGATCCTTTTCTGCCGATCGAGATCGGACGCATCCTCTCGGATGCCTCGACCGAGGCCTCGGCGAATGCGATCGACGACGCGTGTGGCGCTCACCGCCCGGGCCGGTCTGCCGGTCGCGGCCCTGGTGATCATCGGACCAATCCCCGCTCCCCGGAGATCGACTGATGCGCCGAGCCGGTGGTCGTGAACTCGACCAGCTCGACCTGATCGTCGGTGTCGATGCCCACCGATGCCAGGGTCTCACGTCCCGGAGGATGGATGCGGACGGTCACGCGACCGCTCTCGGCGTCCTCGAGCAGCTCGGCAACCGCGGTTCCGAGACGGTCTCGTGCGCGGGCCGCGTCATCGTCGGCGAGGACGGACAGACCGCCGTCATCGAGAAGCACCACCTTGACCCCGCGCCGGCGGGCGCGCCAGGCCGCGTCCCGCACTTCCGGCACATCGAGATCGGACGCCCGGATGCTGTCTCTGAGCTGGGCTTCGATGAGGCGGGCGGCGGCGACCTCCTCGGCACTGAACTCGCGCCTCTCCGCGATCCGGGTGAGGATCGGGCGGGCCCGTTCGTCGAGTGCCGCGAGTCGCCGGTCCCGCACGTCGGCCGCCGCGGCCGCCGCCGCGTCGAGCGCCGCCCGCCGTTCGTTGGCTTCACGCAGCGCGTACAGCTGCCTGGCCATCGGCCGCAGCATGAGCGAGAACAACGACCCCATGATCATGATGGCGTAGCCGGGCAGGGTCACGGCCAGACCCCACATCGCGTCGCCGATCGCGACATGCGCCCAGCCTGCCGCGACCACCGAGATGGCGATGCTGGCGAGCCACGCCGCCAACGGACGGCCGCGCACCGCGACGAACGCGAGGACGATGACCGAGGCCCCCATCGGGGGTCCGGTCTGCATCACGTGCGTCAGTGGGAACGGCAACGAGAACAGCGAGGCGCTCACACCGGCGACGGCGAGGACGGCGCTCACCAGCGTGGTCGGCACGGGCAACGGGTCCCCCGGCGCCTCGACGATGAGTACCGCGCCGGCGGCGAAGAACAGAAAGCCCGCGATGAGCCCGATCCACTGCCACACTCCGGTGCCATCGGCGTTCGCGTACACCGTGACGACGAGGTATCCGCAGCCGAACGCCGACATCGTCAGCCGCAGAGGCAAGGAACCGATCCCGAACGCGTTGTCGACCGCGCCCCGCTCCACGTCCCGTCCGTGCTCGCAGTTCCCGATCACGGACGCTCCCAGCCGATCTGCACGGTGGTGCCGCGGCCCGGGCGACTTCTCAGCACGGTGTGGCCGCCGCGCAGTCGCGACATCCGGCCGTGGATGCTGACCGCGATCCCCACCCGCCCCGGCCCTACGGAGTCCGGGTCGAAACCGGTGCCGTTGTCGACGACCGCCATGCTCAGTGCGTCGGCGGTCAGTTGCACGATCACCGCGCAGTCGGCGTCCGGTCCGGCGTGGCGGAGCACGTTGCGCAGTGCTTCCGACATCGCCTCGACCACTGCCTCCACGACGTCGACCGGATAGCCGACGCGGTCCGACTCGACGTCCCTGGAGTTGTCGGAGGCGGTCGATGCGCCGAGGACCTGGACCTCGAATCGTTCGGACAGGTCCGTGGCCGCCGACCGGATCCGCCGGAGTGTCTCCGCCCGCGAGACGATCTCGGCATCGCCGGGGCTCGGCACGCGCACGAGTTCGTCGAGGGCGGACCGGGCCTGTGCGGCGAGACGGTGGTCCGGCGTCCCCGGCTCGACCGCGAGCAGGGAGGCGATCACGCGATCGTGCACGATGGCGTCGAACCGCGCCTTCTCGACCTCGCGGGCCGACGCCGCGGCGACGTTTGCGGCGGTGCGGTAGGTCTCCTCGCGTGTCTCGTCGAGGTGCCGTCCGGTCCGGGTGGCCACCAGGACCACGGCGAGGAAGACCGCGGTGAATACGACGGACCACATGATCTCGAAGGGGAGATCAGAGGTCAGGCCACCGAACCGTCCCCATTGCTGCGAGACGTGCGCGGCCACGCACGACACGACGAGACTGATCACACCCAGGGGCGCGTGGACGAGCATCAACACCATGCTGGGCATGCCGCAGAACGCGATCATCCACTGCGCCACGTCTTCCGGATCGGTCAACGTCGATCCCGTCCACGCCGGGAACCACAGGGCGATGGCCAGGAGGTAACCCGCCCAGGTGCCGAGTGCCAGCGGCCGCAGCCACGACGTTCCCCGTCGAAAACTCCCGACGACGAGGAGGATGCCGGGACCGACGGACAGCACGATGCTCAACGGAATCCACCACGAGGCCGTCACCGATCCCGACGAGGCGATCGCGGCGACCGAGACCACCGGATAGCCGATGAACCCGAGCCCCAGGAAACGCGCGCCGATCCGGCGGACGTGGTCGAGATCCGGCTCGGCCGAGTCGGATTCGAAGATCCGACGCACCCAAGCGGGCCCCCGCCCCGAGCCCGACGTGTTACGAACGGCCGCCGCACTTCCTGCTGCAGCATTCGGGGACGGGTCCGCCGGGGTCGAGAACGAGGCGGGCACGGACATTCCGCTAACACTCGCACCGGGTGGCATGGGGGTCAATACTCCGCTGAGACGAACTCGTCGACCATCCGCGAATCAAGGTCGCCGAAGCACCCCGGTTGACTTCGTCAGTGGTCGGGTAAGGCGGAGGTCGGTGACAGACCGGCATCAACCAGAAAGGGAGAACGAGTGGGTGGACAACTGCTGATCGCTGTCCCCGTCTACGGACAACAGGACATGACCCACGATCTGGTCCGAGACCTGCAGCGCGAGGAGGCGGACTTCGTGATCATCGACAACCGCGGCGATTACCGCCCGCTGGGCGACGAACGCGTCGAGCGGCCGGGCCAGAACCTCGGCTGGGCCGGCGGGTCCAACCTCGGCTTCCGACTGGCCTTCTCGGAGGGTTATGCGAACGCGATGACGTTGAACAACGACACCCGCCTCTCGCTGGGATATGTCGCGGCCCTTCTCGACCCGGCGCTGCCGGCCGACCTGGGAATGGTCGCGACGGTCTACGACGACAAGTACGCCATCTCGAAGATGCTGTCTGACTACGACGGACCGGCCGAACAGTACGTGCCCCGGCACCGATACCGCGAGATGACGTTCATCGACGGCACCGGGCTTCTGATCACGCGGGACGCCTGGCGCGCCGTCGGCGGACTGGACGAGCGCACCTTCGGGGATTACGCGTGGGGCGCGGATCGCGATCTCAGTGCGCGGGTGCGAGACGCCGGTTTCAAGATCTACGTCACCGAGCGGGGTTTCATGAATCATCTACGCCAGAAGACCGTGTCGACCATGACGTCGGCCTCGCGCTACAAGCTGCGTGCGTACCGCGAGATGACGGCAGGAATGCGTCGTATCGGCATGAGGCACAGGCTGAAGGCGGACGACGAAGCGCCGTATGTGGTTCACGACTTCGATCACCGGGTCGATCAGATTCGATGACGAACGGCCCGTCCCCCTCGAAAGGGGAACGGGCCGTTCGGGTGTAGATCTCGCTGGGAGTCGGCTTACTTGGCCTTCTCCAGCACCTCGACCAGACGCCAGTGCTTGGTCGCCGACAGCGGGCGGGTCTCCATGATCCGCACGCGGTCACCGACGCCGGCATCGCCGTTCTCGTCGTGTGCCTTGACCTTGCTCGTGGTCCGGATGATCTTGCCGTAGAGCTTGTGGCTCTTACGATCTTCCAGCTCGACCACGATGGTCTTCTGCATCTTGTCACTGACCACGTAGCCGATGCGCTCCTTGCGGCGTGCGCGCTCGGTGGTCTGGGTTTCGCTCACCTTCTGGTCCTCACTCATGCGTCGTCACCTTCCGGTCCGGACGCCAGGCCCAGCTCACGCTCGCGCATGACCGTGTAGATACGTGCGATCTCGCGACGCACGGTCCGCAGGCGACGGTTGTTGTCGAGCTGGCCGGTGGCCATCTGGAACCGAAGGTTGAACAGTTCTTCCTTCGACTCTTTCAGGCGGTCGACCAGATCAGCGTCGTTGAGCTCGCGGAGCTCGTTCGCAGCAACTCCGAGGGACATCAGAACTGCTCCTCTCTGGTCACGATCCGGGTCTTGATGGGGAGCTTGTGCTGTGCGCGGCGCAGGGCCTCGCGAGCAATCTCCTCGTTCGGGTAGGTCATCTCGAACAGCACGCGACCCGGCTTGACCGGGGCGACCCACCACTCGGGCGAACCCTTACCCGAACCCATGCGGGTTTCGGCCGGCTTCTTGGTGAGCGGGCGGTCCGGGAAGATGTTGATCCAGACCTTGCCGCCACGCTTGATGTGCCGGTTGATCGCGATACGAGCGGACTCGATCTGACGGTTGGTGATGTACGCGCCTTCCAGAGCCTGGATGCCGTAATCGCCGAACGTCACCTTGGTGCCGCCCTTGGCCTGCCCCTTGAGGCTGGGGTGATGCTGCTTGCGGTGCTTGACCCGACGTGGGATCAACATGGCCTAGCCCTCCTGCTTCTCAGCCGCACCAGCAGTGGCCTCGGCGGGAGCGGCCTCGGCCGCGCGTGCGGCGTCGGTGCTCGTCGCAGTGGTGCCCGAGGCACCGCTACGCCGGGGCCGGCTGGGCCGGCGCGGACGGCGATCCTCGGCTGCCGGAGCGGCCGCAGCCAGCTCGCGGCGTCCACCGACGATGTCGCCCTTGTAGATCCACACCTTCACGCCGATCCGGCCGAAGGTGGTCTTGGCTTCGTAGAGTCCGTAGTCGATGTCGGCGCGCAGCGTGTGCAGCGGCACGCGACCCTCGCGGTAGAACTCACTGCGGCTCATCTCAGCGCCGCCCAGACGACCCGAGCACTGGACCCGGATGCCCTTCACGTTCGGCTGACGCATCGCCGACTGGATCGCCTTGCGCATCGCGCGGCGGAAGGCCACACGGTTGCTCAGCTGCTCGGCGACGCCCTGGGCCACCAGCTGGGCCTCGGACTCTGCGTTCTTGACCTCGAGGATGTTCAGCTGGACCTGCTTACCGGTCAGCTTCTCCAGGTCGCCGCGGATGCGATCGGCCTCGGCGCCACGGCGACCGATGACGATGCCCGGACGCGCGGTGTGGATGTCGACGCGAACCCGGTCACGGGTGCGCTCGATCTCCACCTTCGCGATGCCGGCGCGCTCGAGCCCCGTGGAGAGGAGCTTGCGGATGGCGACATCCTCTTTAACGTAGTCCGCGTACTGCTTGTCGGCGTACCACCGCGACTTCCAGTCGGTGGTGATGCCCAGACGGAAGCCGTGCGGGTTGATTTTCTGGCCCACTACTAGGCTCCCTTCTTCTTCGGCTGACGCGAACGGCCACGGCCGGCGGCTGCCTTCTCCGGCAGGCTCTCCACGACCACGGTGATGTGGCTGGTGCGCTTGCGGATACGGAATGCGCGGCCCTGGGCACGCGGCTGGAAGCGCTTGAGGGTCGGGCCCTCGTCGGCGAACGCGGTGGCGACGACCAGGGTCCGGCGATCCAGATCCAGGTTGTTCTCGGCGTTCGCGACAGCGCTGGCCAGCACCTTGTACACGGGCTCGGACGCCGACTGCGGGGCGAACCGCAGGATGTCCAGGGCCTCGTCCACGTTCTTGCCGCGGATGAGGTCCAGCACACGGCGGGCCTTCATCGGCGTGACGCGCACGAAGCGTGCGGTGGCCTTGGCGGTCGGATTATCGGTCTGCGTAGTCATCAGCGGCGCTTCGCTTTCCGGTCATCCTTGATGTGACCCTTGAAGGTGCGGGTGGGGGCGAACTCGCCCAGCTTGTGCCCGACCATCGAGTCCGAGATGAACACCGGCACGTGCTTGCGTCCGTCATGGACGGCAAAGGTGTGACCGATGAAATCGGGGATGATGGTCGAACGACGGGACCAGGTCTTGATGACCTGCTTGGTGCCCTTTTCGTTCTGAACGTCCACCTTCTTCAGGAGGTGGTCGTCGACGAACGGGCCCTTCTTGAGGCTGCGTGGCATTCTCTTACCTCCTCCTGTTATCGCTTGTTCTTGCCGGTGCGACGGCGACGGACGATCAGCTTGTCGCTGGCCTTGTTCTTACGGGTGCGGCCCTCGGGCTTACCCCACGGCGAGACCGGGTGGCGACCACCGGAGGTCTTGCCCTCACCACCACCATGCGGGTGGTCAACCGGGTTCATGACGACACCGCGGACGGTCGGGCGCTTGCCCTTCCAGCGCATACGGCCGGCCTTGCCCCAGTTGATGTTGCTCTGCTCGGCGTTGCCCACCTCGCCGACGGTGGCGCGGCAGCGCACGTCGACACGGCGGATTTCGCCGGAAGGCATACGCAGCGTGGCGTAGGCGCCTTCCTTACCGAGCAGCTGGATCGACGCGCCGGCGCTACGTGCCATCTTGGCGCCGCCGCCCGGGCGCAGCTCCACGGCGTGGACCTGGGTACCGGTCGGGATGTTGCGCAGCGGCAGGTTGTTGCCGGGCTTGATGTCGGCGGCCGGACCGCTCTCGACGATGTCGCCCTGCTTCAGGTTCTTCGGCGCGATGATGTAGCGCTTCTCGCCGTCGACGTAGTGCAGCAGCGCGATTCGCGCGGTGCGGTTGGGGTCGTACTCGATGTGAGCGACCTTGGCGTTGATGCCGTCCTTGTCGTTACGACGGAAGTCGATCAGACGGTAGGCACGCTTGTGGCCGCCACCCTTGTGACGAGTGGTGATGCGGCCGTGAGCGTTACGGCCACCGCGCCCGTGAAGCGGACGCACCAGCGACTTCTCCGGATGGTCACGGGTGACCTCGGCGAAGTCGGAGCCGCTGGCCCCACGACGACCCGGGGTCGTCGGCTTGTACTTACGAATAGCCATGAGTCTCTAGTCCTTCTCTGGAAGCCCCGGTCAGCTGACCGAGCCTCCGAAGATCTCGATGGGCTTGCTGTCTGCGGTCAGCGACACGATGGCGCGCTTGGTGGACTTGCGCTGGCCGTAGCCGAAGCGGGTCCGCTTGCGCTTGCCCTGTCGGTTCGCCGTGTTGACGCTGGCAACCTTCACACCGAAGATCTTCTCGATCGCGATCTTGATCTCGGTCTTGTTGGACTCCGGGTGCACCAGGAAGGTGTACACGTTGTCCTCCATGAGTCCGTAGGACTTCTCGGAGATCACGGGCGCCAGGATGATGTCGCGCGGATCGGCAACGGTCGTCATGTCAGGCCTCCTCTGCTGTCTTCTCGACGGCAGCCTTGGCATCCGCCGTGTTCTGCTCGATGAAGGCGTTGAGCGTCTCGACGCTGAACACCACCTCGTCCGAATCCAGGACGTCGTAGGTGTTGAGCTGATCGGGCGCGATCGGCAGCACGTTGTTCAGGTTTGCCACGCTCTTCCACGCCGTCAGGTCCTCACGGCCGAGCACGACCAGGAACTTGCGACGATCGGAGAGGCTCTCCAGGAACTCGCGAGCCGACTTGGTCGAGGGGGCCTGCCCCGCAACCAGTTCGGTGATCACGTGGATGCGCTCGTTGCGAGCGCGATCGCTCAGCGCACCGCGGAGAGCGGCGGCCTTCATCTTCTTGGGGGTGCGCTGGCTGTAGTCACGCGGCTGCGGGCCGTGGACGGTGCCACCACCGGTGAACTGCGGTGCACGGGTCGAGCCCTGGCGTGCGCGGCCGGTGCCCTTCTGGCGGTACGGCTTGGCGCCACCGCCGCGGACCTCGCCGCGGGTCTTGGTGGCGTGCGTGCCCTGGCGAGCCGCGGCCTGCTGGGCCACGACGACCTGGTGCATCAGCGCGATGTTGGCGGGGGCGTCGAACAGCGCGGCCGGCAGGTCAACGGTTCCGTTGGTCTTGCCGTCGGCGGTCTTGACGTCCAGCGTCAACTTGGTCGTGGTCTCGGTGCTCGCTGTGTTGCTCATTTCTGGGCACCACCCTTCACTGCGTCGCGGACCATCACGATGCCGCCCTTGCGACCCGGGATCGCTCCCTTGATCAGCAGCAGGCCGGCCTCGGCGTCCACCTTGTGGACGGTGAGGTTCTGCGTGGTCACCTTGTCGTTACCCATACGACCGGCCATCCGCATGCCCTTGAACACGCGACCCGGGGTGGCACAGCCACCGATCGAGCCCGGTGCGCGGTGCACGCGGTGAGCGCCGTGGCTGGCGCCCAGACCGGCGAAGCCGTGGCGCTTCATGACGCCGGCGAAACCCTTGCCCTTCGAGGTGCCGGTGACGTCGACCAGCGCGCCGTCGGCGAAGATCTCGGCGGTCAGTTCCTGACCGACCTCGAACTCGCTGACATCGTTGACGCGGATCTCGGCCAGGTGGCGGCGCGGGGTGACCCCGGCCTTCTCGTACTGGCCGGCGACCGGCTTGGTCACCTTGCGGGGATCGATGGCACCGTAGGCGAGCTGGACGGCGGTGTAGCCGTCACGGTCCTGCGTACGGAGCTGGGTGATCACGTTCGGGCCGGCCTGGATGACCGTGACCGGAACGACGCGGTTGTTCTCGTCGAAAACCTGGGTCATGCCGAGCTTGGTGCCCAGGATGCCCTTGGATGAACTCTGGTTGCTCATGATTTATCTCGCCCCCGTCCTACTGGATGTTGACGTCGACACTTGCCGGCAGGTCGATGCGCATGAGCGCGTCGACCGTCTTCGGGGTCGGGTCGAGGATGTCGATGAGTCGCTTGTGTGTACGCATCTCGAAATGTTCGCGGCTGTCCTTGTACTTGTGCGGCGAACGGATGACGCAGTACACGTTCTTCTCGGTGGGCAACGGCACCGGGCCAACGACACGTGCACCCGTACGGGTCACGGTCTCCACGATCTTGCGCGCCGAAGCGTCGATCGCCTCGTGGTCGTAGGCCTTGAGCCTGATGCGGATCTTCTGTCCCGCCACGCTGTGTCCTCTTCCGTCAGTTGTTCTCGACAGACAAACACCGCGTGACCAGGGGCAGGCTCTCGCCGGCTGAGCACATGACCACCGTGTGAGATACGGCAATCGACGCTGTTCATCTGTCGTTGTACGTTGGCTCGTCGCTGGTACGAGCCGGTTTGCTCCGGCACCCGCGGTCGGGCGTGTCGAGTCCGTGAACCTGATTCGGAGCACGCGTTACACGCCCAGTCCCCGTAAACCGGGCCTGGGAGTCATTCACCTGACGGCTTCCGCGGTGTCGGCACAGAGTGCGACCTGCGTCCGCCGGTCAAGGCAACCCGACAAGTATGCAACAGAGCCGGTGCCGATTCAAATCCGGCTTGGTCACACCCCTGCTCCTGGCGATCGCTCACCGAATCCGTTCCCGCTCACCCCTGCCTGCAGGCTGAGCGGGAACGGACATCGTGAGCGCGCGCGGGCGCACCTAACTGACCGGTGAGTAAGATACGCGCATGGCTGCACTCAACCCCACCTTCGCCCTGCGCAAGAAACTCCCCGCCAACCCGCTCGGCAACGTGCTCTTCTCGCTCGGCATGGTCGCGAAGGTCCCCTACTTCGGCACCGTCCTCCCCCTGGTCCAGGAGATGGAGCCCGGGTACTGCAAGGTCACCGCACCCAACTGGTTCGGCGTGCACAACCACATCGGCACCTTCCACGCGATCGCTGCCTGCAACCTCGCCGAAGCTGCGATGGGCATGCTGATGGAGGCCACCACCCCGACCACACACCGATGGATCCCGAAGGCGATGCAGACGAGCTACCTGACCAAGGCGACCACGCGGCTGACCGCCGAAGCGCGTCTCGCCGACCCCGTCGACTTCGGCGCCATCACCACTGGGACCGACGTCACGGTGTCGGTGAGCATCGTCGACACCAAGGGCGTCGAGGTCGTCCACTGCGACATCACCACCTGGGTGACGCCGAAGTAGCGGTCTCTGCTCGACGTCTCTGTACTCGCAACTGCCGGATCAGGACCCCTACCACCGAGACGAGGACCCACAGCAGCGGCGCCCAGGCATAGCAGGACATTCCGTACCAAGCAGAGACGACGACCAGGCCCTCGGCGGCGCTCGTCGTCGCGGTGTCGGCCGCGACAACATAGGTCCATCCCCAGAACGCTACGAAAACCAGGTAGCTCAACGGCAAGCAAACGACCGCGAGCCTGAGTGAGTACGGGCGGAACCATCGTCGGATCAATTACCGCCCACCTTCACGTCGTGGTGCCCCGGCAGGTGCATCAGGGGACCCCACGGGTCGGTCGGGTCCGGCATATGACCGTAGACCTGTGTCGGAACTCCAGAGTCGGAGTCTGCGTAGACCTCCCAGGCTGGATAGTTGGTGAGCTGACCTTCCAATCTTGGCTCCACACCGTCGTATGGTTCTGCAACCAGGGTTCCTCGCACGCTGGCCCCCACCGTGCTCGAAGCCCACTTGCCAACTTCCTGGTCGTAGAACGGACATTGTATATGCGCCCGACGCCACGCCTACGTGTCCATCCACAAGCGTTCCGGGTGCAACGTACGAACAGCCCCCCGCTCCACCGGTGACGGTCACCCCGAAGTAGCTACCGGTAGCAGGCCGGCCACCCTGCCGATCGCACCGTCTCCGCCGAACAATAGGTCGCGCGCGGATAGTAAGGACCCATCGTCGACGCCGGCGGTGCGCCCGAGTCCTGAGATGCCTGTACCGATCGCGGATAGAACTGCGGCGACGGCAGCATGTGGCGCAGGAACACGATCTTGCGCTCGACGGAGGTGGTCCCCCACGGAATCACCGTCAGATCCGACGACGCGACCTGTTGGGGCGTCAGGTCCGCGGGCGCCGCGATCACGTAAGTGTAGTAACCGTCCGCGTCGAGTCGGGTCTGGAAGTCGGCCGCGCACGCCACCACCGGGTAGGGGGTGACCTTGTCGTTCTGGCACATCGACCAGTACCGCACCTGGAGACCGGGGGTGGCCGGCGACTGGCCGGCACGGCTGTCGGGGAACGTCGGCGCCTTGCCGCGGATGACGGCCACGCGGCCGGGACGGTAGGTCAGAGGGGATCCGACGTACTTGTTGTCGCCGTTGGGGAAGAGTCCCGCGGTCGTCGCCGGGTTGGTGAAGGTGACCTCGGCCGCGTTGTCGGGGAACGACGCCGCTGCGGCCCGCTCGATGAAGTCGTCGAAGACACGCGTGAGAGCCGCGGCGATCGGTCCCTGGTACCGCCGGGGGTTGAACGGCTGCGCGCACGGCTGCAGCGGAATCGACTGCCCGCCGACGGAGAAGGTGACCGTCGGCAAGGTGACACCACCGTTCGGCGAGGCGGCGTCGTCGGGCACGTAGATCCGGACGAGCAGGAATCCGACGGGGGCCTGTTGTCCGGCGGGCAACCCCCGGATCTCGTTCCGCGAGTGGTCGGCGGCACCGGAGACGACCGTCGCATGCCAGCGCCGCTCGGCCGGCGCAGGCATGGCCACGGGAGCGACATAGGGGTTGATGCTGCCCGGGTCAGGTCGGATGGCGTCGTCACGCAGGGTGTCGACGGTGTCGAGATCCGTCCCGTAGGTATTGAGTGAGAAATACCGGGCGGCCGGGAAGGTCCCCGACAAACGGATCGAATCCCCCGGACCGAGGGCGTAGGGCAGCACCCAGTAGGTCGCATTGGCGTCGGGAAAGGCGACGTTGAGGTCGGTGCTGTTGGACATCAGCTGCCACGCGCATCCCGGGCCGGGTGCATAGCCCTGCGGGGCTGCCGATGCCGGAGCCGGCACCATACCGGCCACCACCGTGAGCACCGTGCCGATGACGGCACCGGCGAGCGCTCGAATCACAACATGGACCTGTGCTGACATTGGTCTTTCCCTCCGCCGTGGAGATAGTAGCCAGAGGTCACCTGTGTGTCGGGCCGATTGCACGACACCGTCTCGGCCTGCCACCCGGCGGGGATGCTCATAGGGTGAGGGATGGCCCCGTCGTCGATGCCGCCCCCGGTGCGGTGCAGACCTTCGGGGTCCGCGCCCGGAGTGCGGCAGTATCGAAGAGGGACGGTTTGTCACAGCAGAGCCGACCGGCAGGCGCCACCGAGCAGGAGGACAGACATCATGTGCGGAATATGCGGCGAGATCCGTTTCGACGGCAGCGTGCCCGACGTCTCGACCGTCGATGCGATGACCTGCGAGATGGCGCGCCGCGGCCCCGACGGGAGCGGCGTCTTCGCGAAAGGGGCTGTCGCTCTCGGGCATCGGCGGCTGAAGATCATCGATCTGTCCGAGAAGGGCAGCCAGCCGATGATCGATCCGACGCTGGGGCTGGCACTCGTGTTCAACGGTTGCATCTACAACCACCACGAACTGCGGGCCGAACTCGAGGGGAAGGGGTACTCCTTCTTCTCCCACGCCGACAGCGAGGTGATCCTGAAGGCCTTCCACGCCTGGGGCCCTGACTGCGTGGACCATTTCATCGGCATGTTCGCGTTTGCGATCGTGAACACCGACACCGGCGTCGTGACCCTCGGCCGCGACCGCCTCGGCATCAAGCCGCTGTACCTCGCCGACACGCCCGGACGACTCCGCTTCGCCTCGTCGGTGCAGGCCCTGCTCCGCGCCGGTGACGTCGACACCTCGATCGATCGTGTTGCGCTGCACCACTATTTCAGCTTCCACGCAGTGGTCCCGGCGCCACACACCATCTACAACGGCATCCGCAAACTGCCGCCCGCCACGGTCATGACGATCAACCCCAACGGGCGGCGCACCGAGCGGAAGTACTGGGAGCCGACCTTCGCGCCCCACCCCGACCGTGCCGACTGGGACGAGGAACGCTGGCATGCCGAACTACTGGACTCGCTGCGCACCTCGGTCAAGCGCCGCATGGTGGCCGACGTCCCGGTCGGCGTGCTCTTGTCCGGCGGTGTCGACTCGTCACTCGTGGTCGCCCTGCTCGCCGAGCAGGGCCAGAGCGACCTGGCCACCTTCAGCATCGGATTCGATTCGGCGGCAGGAGAATCCGGCGACGAGTACGCCTATTCCGACCTGATTGCGGACACCTTCGCGACCGACCACCACAAGATCCACATCGGTACCGACCGGTTGCTGCCCGCGATCCCCGACACCGTCGCGGCGATGGGTGAGCCGATGGTCAGTCACGACTGCGTGGCCTTCTACCTGTTGTCGCAGGAGGTCAGCAAGTCCATCAAGGTGGTCCAGTCCGGGCAGGGCGCTGACGAGATCCTCGGCGGGTACAGCTGGTATCCACCGCTGCGCGGGGTGCCGCGGAAGGACACGACCCGCGCCTATGCGAACGTCTTCTTCGACCGTGACGACTCCGACATCCGCAGCATCCTCGCCGACGAGTACCTCCTCGAGGCCGGCTACGATCCCAGTTTCGCCTTCGCGCATGCACATCAGTCCGCACCGGGTGCCGACACCTCCGTCGACGCGGCGCTGCGCCTCGACACCACCGTCATGCTCGTCGACGATCCGGTGAAACGAGTCGACACGATGACGATGGCGTGGGGGCTCGAGGCGCGGGTGCCCTTCCTCGATCACGAGTTCGTCGAACTCGCCGCGACCTGTCCGGCGGAACTCAAACTCGCACACGGCGGCAAAGGTGTTCTCAAGGAGGCCAGCCGGGCGCTCCTCCCCTCGGCGGTGATCGACCGGACCAAGGGCTATTTCCCCGTGCCGGGCATCCGCCATCTGACCGGCGGAGTCCTCGACCTCGTCACCGACACCCTCCGCTCGCAGGCCGCGGTCGACCGCGGCCTCTATCGACCCGAGGCCCTCGAGAAGCTCTTCGGCGACCCCAACGGCATCCGGACCCGACTCGACGGCAACGAGCTGTGGCAGGCCGCCCTCCTCGAGATGTGGCTCCAGACGATGGAAGCGAATTCCCGACGGTGACCATCCTTCGTTTCGACGACCGCGGTTGGAAGACATATGGCGCCTCACTCTCCCCCGACGGGAGTGCGTTCGCCTATATCGTCGACGACGGCAACGGTTATCCCCGTGCGGCGCAACGATCCCTGTCCCGTGACGGTGTCGGCGACCTGCGCTGGGTTAAGGTGCGGTCCACCGGCCCGGTCCGGAAGATCGTGCATTCCACCGACAGCCGGTGGCTGGCCGTCGAGATCGCCCCGAGTGGCGGTGAGCACCACCAGGTCTGGGTCGTCACCACCGACCCCGACGACGACACCGCGCACCGGATCGCGGCCACCCGCCCGGACGGCCGGTCCTACGGGACCGTCCGCCTCGTCGGCTGGGACACCGACTGGGTTCTGCTCACCGCGATCGACCACGACGGCACGACGCATGCGTTGCGCGTCCATCCCGGCACCCAGGCCACCCGCACTCTCGACCTGCGGGTCGGCAGCGAACTGATCGACTCCTGGAAGGGGGCGACGCTCGTCCGGGTCGGTCCGCGCGGCTATCACGACATGCTCCTGATCCGGCGCCACCCCGATGCGCCGGACGACGAGGTCACGATGACCCCGCTGCTCCCTCAGGACCCCGGCGCGGTCACCGATCAGGGTTACGTGCTCGACCAGGGTTTCGACCATCCGTCGCTGGTCTTCGTCCCCGCGCCCAACGAACCGATCCGCGACCTCGACAGCGTCCAGGCGCTGGTGCGCAGCGACTTCGACGCGAAATTCCCGCGGCTCCTCGGCGTCGAGGTGAGCAAGTTCGGCGTGCGGTTCCGGGTGATGGCGCAACGCGTCGACATCGGGCTCGACGAGTTCGCGGTCAGCCACGACCAGTCCACCGTCGCCCTCCTGTGGAATGTGAAGGGCCGCAGCGAGTTGCAGATTCTGACACTCCCCGACCAGACGCTGCACCCACCGGTCGAGCTGCCCGGCGAGGTCGCCTCCGATCTCTCGATCAGCGCGGCGGGTTCGGTGGTGTCGGTGACCGTCTCGAGCCCACAGCATTCCCCGATCGTCCACCTGATCGACGTCGCGAACCGGACGGTGACACCCGTCCGCGACGACGTCGTCACCGGCGAGGGTCCCTCGAGTCTCCTCCGCCCCGAACTCGTGGAGTTCTTCGCGCGAGACGGCATGCCGCTCTCGGGTTTTCTCTATCGGTCCGCGAGGAAGAGCCGCGACGAGCGGCCCGGCCCGACCCTGCTCTACTTCCACGGCGGCCCCGAGGGCCAGACCCGGCCGGACTACCAGTTCCTTTTCGGGCCCCTCGTCGACGCCGGGATAACCGTCTTCGCGCCCAACGTCCGCGGATCGTCGGGCTACGGACGCCTCTTCTCCCATGCCGACGACCGGTACGGCCGCTACGCGGGCATCGACGACGCCGCGGATTGTGCGGAACTGCTGTGCCGGCTGGGTATCGCCGATCCGGACTCGGTGTATTGTTCGGGCCGCTCCTATGGCGGCTACCTGACACTCGCCTGCCTGACCTTCCACCCCGACGTGTTCGCCGCCGGCATCGCCATCTGCGGCATGAGCGACCTCGAATCCTTCTTCCGCAACACCGAACCGTGGATCGCCGTCGCCGCCTACACCAAGTACGGCCACCCCGAGTCAGACCGCGAGCTGCTCGCCGACCTCTCCCCAATCCACCGAATCGACGATGTGCGAGCCCCTCTACTCGTGGTCCACGGCGCACACGACACCAACGTCCCGGTCAGTGAGTCACAACAGATCGTCGCCGAACTGCAGGCCCGCGGCGCGGTCGCCGAGATGTTGATGTTCGACGACGAGGGCCACGAGATCGTCAAGCGCAGCAACCAGCATCGATTGACCGAGGCCGTCGCCGAGTGGATCGCGAAGTACCCGAGCCGCTCCGGAGTGATGCGATGACCCGGCGGATGACCGACCGGTTGCTCGCACAGCTCGCGGAGACCCGCACGGGCAACGAGCGCGCCAATGTCCTCGAGGAGCTCCGCCGGCTGATCCTGTCCGGTGGCGCGCCTCCCGGCACCCAGATCCCACCCGCCGAGATCGCCGACGTCTTCCAGGTCAGCCCGATACCGGTACGCGAGGCGCTGAAGACGCTCGTCGGCGAGGGTCTCGTGGTGCACCGGCCCCATGCCGGATACCGCGTGAGCCAACCGTCCACCGACGAGCTCCGCGAGATCTACTTCGTTCGTGGAACCCTCGAACAGGCCGCCCTCGCCCGATCTGTCGAACTCATCGACGAGTCGTCACTCCAGATCGCCCGAGACCGGCACGCCGAACTCCTCGTCGCGGTGAAGTTCAACGACGGCAAGGCATTTCACGATGTGTCCCGCGAGTTCCACCGCGCACTCACCACGCCGTGCGCGATGCCGCGACTGCTCAACATGTTCGAGGCGACCTGGAACCTCACCGAACCCTTCCAGATGATGCGATCGGTACCGTCGGAGACGCAGGCGGCACTCAACGCCGATCACGAAGACCTGCTCGACGCCTTCGCCGCCCGCGACACCTCAGCGGTCCTCGAGGTCGCGCACCGGCATCATCGGCGACTCGAGAGCGCGATCATCGAGAACGCAGACCTCCTCGACGTCCGCCACGACTGACACGCCCGGCCCCGCTGCTCACCCGTTGGAATATATCCACGCGTTCATCGGCAGGTAACAAACCGTTCCTATTTTTGTCCCATCAGCATTTCCGCACCTGAGGGCGGTTTTCCGCGCTGAGAGACACACCGGGAGAACACATGTCCACACCGACCCCTGCCGAGGCGGCACAGTCGCATCACGGCGCCGCGGGCGAGAGCGTCATCAAAGCCGGCTACGACGAGCGACTCACCAACACCGATCTCGCGCCACTGAAGGAACAGAAGTGGACCTGGTACAACATCTTCGCGTTCTGGATGTCCGACGTGCACAGCGTCGGCGGCTACGTCTTCGCCGGCAGCCTGTTCGCGCTGGGTATCGCCGCCTGGCAGGTCCTCGTCGCCCTCCTGGTGGGCATCGTGGCCGTCAATCTCCTGTGCAACCTCGTCGCCAAGCCATCGCAGATCGCGGGCGTTCCGTATCCGGTGACGACGCGAGTGTCCTTCGGCGTCAAGGGTGCCAACATCCCGGCGATCATCCGCGGCGCGATAGCGGTCGTCTGGTACGGCATCCAGACCTACCTCGCCTCGGTCGCGTTCGGCCTGCTGGCATTGAAGTTCTGGCCGGGTCTCGAACCGTGGGGTGACGTCGACCAGCACGGTTTCCTGGGGCTGTCGGTCCTCGGCTGGGCCGGTTTCCTCCTGATGTGGGTCCTGCAGGCGTTCGTGTTCTGGAACGGCATGGACACCATCCGCAAGTTCATCGACTTCTGCGGGCCGGCGGTCTATGTGGTGATGATCGTGCTCGCCGGCTACCTGATCGTGAAGGCCGGCTGGGACAACGTGAGCCTCGATCTCTCGGTGGGTGAAGGTCTGTCCGGCTGGTCGTCGATCACCATGATGTTCAGTGCGTTCGCGCTGGTGGTCTCCTACTTCTCCGGCCCGATGCTCAACTTCGGCGACTTCTCGCGCTACGGAAGGAGTTTCGGCGAGGTCAAGAAGGGCAACTTCTGGGGCCTGCCGGTCAACTTCCTGTTCTTCTCGCTGCTCGTCGTGTGCACCGTCTCGGCGGCGGTGACGGTGATCGGCACGGACGAGGACGGCAACATCATCACCGACCCGGTCCATATCGTCGACAAGATCGACAACACCACCGCCGCCGTGCTCGGCGTGCTGACCTTCGCCATCGCCACCATCGGTATCAACATCGTCGCCAACTTCGTGTCCCCCGCCTTCGACTTCTCGAATGTGGCCCCCACCAAGATCAGCTGGCGTACCGGCGGCATGATCGCGGCGGTCGGCTCGGTGCTCATCACCCCGTGGAACCTCTTCAACAATCCGACCGCGATCCACTACACGATGGACACACTCGGCGCGGTGATCGGTCCGCTGTTCGGCATCCTGATCGCCGATTTCTACCTGGTCAAGAAGCAGAAGATCGTCGTCGACGACCTGTTCACCATGAAGCCCGAAGGCACCTACTGGTACCGCAACGGCTGGAATCCGGTGGCGGTGGCCTCGACCGTCATCGCCTCCATCCTGCCGATCTGCGTCGTCGTCTTCGGCACCGCCTACCAGGCCAGCTTCACCTGGTTCATCGGCGCCGGACTCGGCCTGGCGGTCTACACGCTGGGCATGAAATTCGTTCCCGCGCATCTGATCCACGGGTCGGTACCCGCGGCACACATCACCACCGACATCGCGGTCGACGCCGCGGGTGACCCCGTCGTCGACCCGACGCCGGAGCCGGCGGTCGCCCAGGAGACCACCACCAGCTGATCCGTGGGGCGCCGCGGTCTCGGGATCACGAGGCCTGACCGAGCCCGCGCTCCGCGATCGACTCCAGGACACCCATCGGCGCCTCGTACGGTTCGGCCTCGCGGGGCCAGTGCACGATGACGTCGGTGAATCCCAGTTCGGTTGCTCGCCCGACCATGTCGTCGAACAGACCGACGCTCTCGAGCGCATTGCGCGGAGACGCGTCGAGACTGAGGTATCGGTCGATCCGACGGCCGGGGTACCGGCTCAGCTCCTCGTCGAGGATGTCGACGGTTCGTCCGACCGCCGCGAACCAGTCGCCCAGCGTTTCCGCCGCTTGGCCGGTGGTCACCCAGGCCTCACCGTGGCGGGCCGCGAACCGCGCCGAGCGGGGTCCGTTGCCGGCGAGGAGAAACGGGACCCGGTCGCGTACGGGTCCACGCCCCAGCCGCATGTCTCGCGCCCGGTAGTACTCGCCGTCGGCGTCGACGTGGTCCTCGCGCAGGGTCCGGTCGAGGAGGCCGACGAACTCCTGGAATCGATCGACGCGCTGCCGGGCGGTCAGCTCGGGCTGCCCGAGCACGACATCGTCCGGTGTGCCGCCGGCGCCCAACCCCAGCAGAAAGCGACCGTCCGAGATGTCGACGAGGGTCTCTACCTCACGCGAAAACGACACCGGGTGACGGAAATTGGGCGAGACCACGAACGCTCCGAGTTGGATGACGCTGGTCACCGCGGCGGCTGCCGACAGCAGTGGCATACAGCCCGACCAGCGCGAGTCCGGCAGACGACCCCAGACGAGGTGATCGTAGGTCCAGGCGTGATCGAAACCCATCTCCTCGGCCAGAATCCACCGCGGACGGGACTGTTCCCAGGTCAGGTCGGGCAGTATGCAGATACCGTGGCGCACGCCTCGAACACTACTGCGTCGTCCCGGTTCTCCCGGCCGGCTCAGCGATGCCTGGCCCCGGGCAGCACGACCGCCGACGCCACGAAGAAGCAGAGCGCGCCGACGAAGGTCCCGGCGGTGGCGGCGACGGCGTCGGCGGTGACACCGTCCTCGGTGACGAAAGCGCCGACCGCGGACACCCCGAACGCCACGCATCCCACCCAGTTCACCAGCACCGACCACCAGTCCCGGTCCCGGATGTCGAGGCCACTGCCCGACGATCGCGAGTACGCGACGAAGGCGACCGCGCCGCTGATGAGGAAGGCGATCGAGCCGCCGGCATCGGGCGACCACACCAGGTGACGCTCACCGGCGACCGTCTGGGCGAACAGCGCACTCGTCGTGGAGATGTTGAACAGGATGGTGCCGACGGACTGGGTTGCGGCACTCAGCCATTCGGCCCGGGTGGCCGATCCCGGCAGCGACGCCTCCAGCTCAGCGGGCGGGCCGCTACGCACCAACTGGATGAAGCCGGCCCCGGTGAAGAACCACGCGCCGATGAAGTAGCACAGATTGACGACGTCGGCACCGGCGAGCTGCCCGAATCCGGGTGCCGACCCCAGGGCGAACAGCGCGGAACCAACCATGAAGCCCCAGCACTGCTTCGGCAGGGTGGGTGCGAACGCCGCGGCGGGCCAGACTCGACGCCGTGCGGTCGCCACCGACGCATCACGCGGTGACATCGAGGACCGCGATGACCTTGCTCGGTTCGATCCACACGCCCAGTTCGCCCGGGACGCCGTTGCGCGTACCGAACTCCTCGGCCCGGTCGGCACCCATGTACCGCGCCCCGCACATCGTGGCGATCCGACGCACCTCGTCGAGATCCTCGGTCACCACCGCGCGCCCTTGCACCTGGACGAACCCGTACGGGGGCTCCGGCAGGTCCACCGACATCACGGCCCGCGGATCACGCAGAAGCGCACGACCTTTCGCGGTGGTGGCACCGGTGTTGAAAGCGAGACGGTCACCGTCGACGACGAACCACACCGGGATGACGAGGGGCCGCCCGTCGGCGGCGAGATAGCCCAGATGCCCGGTCTTGGTTCCGGACGCGAGGAATTCACGGACGGTCGGATCGGACAGCGAGGTGGCAGACATGCACCCACCCTAGATCCGTGACGCTATGTGCACCGCCATCATCATGATCGTGGCATGCGGACCGCTGTGGCCGCCGGTGGGCAGGATCGACCCGTCGACGATGCGCAACCCCTCGGTCCCGTACACGGCGCCGAGTGCGTCGGTCCACACACCCATCGGCATGGTGCCCCACGCATGCTGGGAGAACCCGGGCACCGCGGCCACCGAGACGCTGCCCGGCACGACGATGCCGGCGAAGTCGGGCGAACGCAGCATCTCCACGACGCGGTCGGCACCCGCACGCATCGATGCGGTGGCCTCGGGCGACGGTTCGCCGAACTCGAGTCGGACCCGTCCCCGGTCGGCGACGAGCTTCACCGGCGACCGGCGCATCGCGGTCACCTCGACCATCGTCCCACTGGGCGGCACGCCCTCGATGTAGACCGCGAAATCATCTCGATAACAACGGATCTCGAGTCCATCGACGGTGTGGAGCACGGTCGGCAGCACCATACCGGGTTCGGCCGGATCCGTCCGCCGATAAGAGACGACCAACCCGCGATGCTCACCGGCCTCCAGAAACCCCGCCCCACCGAGCACCTCGAGATCCGAACCGAGCAGGAGCCGCGCGGTGCCCAGGGTGCCGGCGGCGAGTATCACCTCACCGGCGCTCACGGCGAACCGGTCGGTCGCGACACCGGTGACGCGCCGCCCGTCGGAGACCTCGAGCCGTCGGACCTCACAGTCGGCCACGACACGGAGGTTCGGCCGGCGGAGGGCCGGCTCGAGATAGGCCTCGGCCGCGGTCCGGCGCAGCATCCCGGACCGGTTGCCGAGCACCCGGTTCACGCCGATGACCGGCCACCGGACACCGAGCGGCCGAGTCACCCCCCGCGACGACCAATACCGCTCGAAAGCCGTTCCGGCATCGCCGAGTTCGTCGTCGGACACCGGAGAGACGCCCATCGTACCGTCGCTTCCGTCCAGCTCGGAGTAGGCGGCGTCGATCGCCTCGAGGCCCCAACCTTCCGGCCAGTCCGCGAAGTCGTCCTGGTGCCAGCGGAGGAAGTAGCCGCCGTTGACCACCGAGGAACCACCGACCGCACATCCCCGCGCCGCGGTCAGACCGTCGAGATCGGTGGCGTGCCGGACCGCGTAGGGCGCGCGGTCGCCGATCGGGAGACGCCGGAGGTCCCGGTCTTCCGGTCCCGGCCAGCGCCCGGGTCCCCGCTCGAGCAGCACGACGTCGCGCCCGGATTCCCTCGACAGCTTCTCCGCGAGGACGCATCCCGCGCTCCCGGCACCGACGATGACGACATCCGCGGTCAGACGACCATTGTCGGCCGACTTCAGCGCGGGATGGCGGGATCGACGGGTCATCGGGAGATGACCGGGCGCAATGCCTCCGCGTCTCGGTGGGTGATGACGCCCTGCCACAGACCCGCACCGTAGGCCAGATCGTCGAGGCGACGCATCACCAGATAACGGAACGGGCCCAGGGCCGGCGGGGTCGTCGGGTCCGCGAGCAGGTCCCGGAACCAGGACACCACCCCCTCGACGACCGCCACCTGGACCACGAGTATGCGGAAGCGTCTCGACACCAGAGCCATCAGCAATGCCACCGGCCAGTAGTGCCGGCAGATCGCATCGGCCGCCTGCAGTAACCCGAACCCGGCCGCTCGTCCGGTCAGTTGCGCCGAGACGAGAGGTGCCGAGGGCAGATCGCCCAACCGCTTGCGGAGCCGGGTCGCGAGGTGGGTCAGGATGAGCATCGCCAGCGCGGTGCCGAAGCGGGTTCGCGACAGCAGTGCGACGACGGCCGCGGCCATCGGCACCGACAACACCAGCGGGGCGGCTCGATCGCCGTGACGTGCCGCGAGGTGGGCGGCCCCGGTTCCGTAGAAGCATCGGCGAGACAGCACCGAACGCAGGTCGGTGCGGTGGTCGTGGGCCACCCGCGCGACCGGGTCGTAGCGGATCCGCCATCCCGCGGCATGCATGCGCCAGCACGCGTCGACATCCTCGGCCACCCGGAGCGACTCGTCGAATCCACAGAATGCACTGCGCCGCACCACGATTGCCGCGCTGGGGACGTATGGGACCCGGGTCGAGGGCAGGACCGCCGACTCCTCCGGCCCCATGTCCAGGGACGACCAGCCGTTCTCGTAACGCTCCGCCAGCGAGGACGACTCGTCAGCCGATCGGAGGCCGACGATGCGAGGGGCCACGACCCCCACCGTCGGGTCGGAGAAGTGGGTCAGCAGCACGGTCAGCCAGTCCGGGTCGGGAACGACGTCGGAGTCGAGGAAGGCCACGAAATCGGTGGTGGCGGCCGCCGCCCCGGCGTTCCGGGCAGCGGCCGGACCACGATTGTCCTCGAAGCGGATCACACGAACGCCGGGCCGCTCGGCCACGATCGGGACGTCCGAGCCGTCGTCGACGACCACGACCGTCAGACCGTCGAGGGCATCGAGCAACCGGTCGACACCGGCCTGGTTGTCCTTGACCGGCACCACCACGGTGACATCGGCGGGTTGCGGCCCGAACATCGGACGGGGGTTGGCGATCCCGGCGTCGAGAAGTGCACGCGCGAGACGGCGGGTCACGTTGTCGCACACCTCGATTCGACCGTCATCGGAAGTCATCCCGAGCGCGGTGTCCGACATGCGCAGCAGTCGCGTCGGAGATCCGCCGACGAGATACCGGAAGTCACCGCCGCGCGCGGAGCGCAGATCGATCTGAACCTGGAAACCGTCGGGCAGATCAGTGCGGTTCTCCGGCGCCGCTTCCTCCGACGTGCCGGCGCCCTCATCTACGTTTTCGTCCGAAACCGATTGTGCACCAACGGCTTCTTCGCCACTGATGCCCTGGGCCGTGGCGCCGCCGCGGGGTGCGGAATCGTCGAGCGCGGTCATCCGATCCGCCCCTGCTCGTCGACCTCCCAGGAGACAAGCGCGGCAGCGAGTCGATCGGTCACCTCGGCCACCAGTCGACGTCCCTCGTCGGCGGTGGCCTCGGTGGGATCTCCCAGCACGCCGTTCGGGCTGACCGCGGCGACACCTCCCTCACGCATGACCGGCAGAAGTGCGCCGACCGGCTCGCGATTGCCGGCGGCCGCCCGTGCGGGGTCGACCAACGACGGCGAGACATGCAGCAGCACAGAGGTTTCAGTGAATCCGGCATGCGCATCCGCCCCTGGGAAGGCACAAGGGAACCAGGCGGCATCACGCCCCTCGTACCGGAGTCGGGTCACCGCGTCGATCAACGTCCGAGTGTTACCGCCGTGTCCGTTGACGAACACGATGCGTCTGGCCCATCTGCAGGCGCTGCGCCCGTATTCGACGAGCATCCCGCGAAGAGCGTCATGCCCGATGGAGATCGTCCCGGCGAAGCCTTCGTGTTCGCCGCTCGCGCCGTAGTTGAGGTCCGGCGCGCGGAGGATGTCGGAATCCCCGAGGCGCTCGCAGACGACGTCGGCCACCGCCGCGGCGATACGCGTGTCGGTGTCCAGAGGCAGGTGCGGACCGTGTTGCTCGACAGAACCGAGGGGTACCACGAGAGTGATCACCTTCCCATCGAGGTCCGGCCAGCTGCACTGCCCCAGCGTCGACGGTCCTGTCATCTGACCAATGCTAGCCATCGCGCCCTCAAGCTTCTGCCCCTCGGCCCAAAAACAGGAAGAAAAACGCGCCGAAATTGTCGTGCCGCCCGGCTTGACGAGCGTTCGATCGGTTGTGGAATGCTAATGCCTACGCGTGACGCCTGACACAGGTGGCAGTACAACGACCGGAGGACGACACATGAGCAGTACGACACCCCATAACAGTGGAAAACCCGGCCCACTCAGTTCGATCCGGGTCATCGAGTTCGCCGGCATCGGTCCGGGACCCCATGCGGCCATGTTGCTCGCCGATCTGGGTGCCGACGTGGTCCGGGTCCAGCGCCCCGGTTCACTCCCCAAGCCGGGCGTGAACGCCGATGCGCTGTTGCGCGGGCGTCGCGTCGTCGAGGCAAACCTGAAGGACGAGACCGATCGTGCGACGATCCTCGACCTGGTGGCCAAGGCCGACGTCATCCTCGAGGGTTTCCGCCCCGGCGTCATGGAGCGTCTCGGATTCGGGCCCGACGACCTCACCGAGGTCAATCCCGGCCTCGTCTACGGCCGGATGACCGGCTGGGGCCAGGACGGCCCCCGCGCGAACCTCGCCGGCCACGACATCAACTACATCTCGCTCACCGGTCTGCTCCACGCGATCGGCCGCAAGGATGATCGTCCGGTGCCGCCGCTCAACCTCGCGGGCGACTTCGGCGGCGGATCCATGTTCCTCGTCGTGGGCGTGCTGGCCGCACTGCTCGAGCGCGGCATCTCCGGCAAGGGGCAGGTCGTCGACGCAGCGATGGTCGACGGCGCTTCCGTTCTGGGACAGATGATGTGGGCGTTCCGCGGCACCGGCCTGTGGAGTGACACACGCGGCACCAACATGCTCGACACCGGCGCCCCCTACTACGAGGTCTACGAGACCTCGGACGGCAAGTACATGGCCGTCGGCGCCATCGAGCCGCAGTTCTACGCCGAGCTGCTGAAGGGCCTCGGCCTGGCCGACGCCGACCTTCCGGCACAGAACGACATCGCGAACTGGGGCAAGCTGAAGGAGATCTTCACCGAGACCTTCAAGTCCCGCACCCGCGACGAGTGGGCCAAGGTCTTCGACGGCACCGACGCCTGCACCTCGCCGGTGCTGACCTTCGCCGAGGCGCCCGGCGACCCGCACATGGCCGCCCGCGCCAACCTCGTCGACATCGACGGGGTCACCCAGGCACAGGTCGCCCCGCGCTTCTCGCGCACCCAGCCGGAGACCCCGGCCGGACCCGCCACCGAGGCCGTCGACCCGAAGACCCTCTGGGCCTGATCCGGCACCACGGAGAATCGCCACTCCCCGGACGGATGCGCTGGTTCCAGCCGGCGCTCCTGAATGGGAAGTGGCGATTTTCGTTTCTCACGATTCGCTTCGTGACGATCTCGCTCCCTGAGGTGCGAGGAGCGTAGCGACCTCCCGCGCTCCCTGAGGTGCGAGGAGCGTAGCGACGAGCCTCGAAGGGTCAGACCTTCGAGTGCCCCATGTCGATCTGGAACTCGGCACCGGTGATGCCCTTGGCGCTGTCGGAGGCCAGATACAGCACGGCATCGGAGATCTCGTCGAGCGACGCGACCGGGTGGTAGTCCAGGATCGACGTGAAATGCGGGTTGACCCAAGGAATCCCGAAGATGCGATGTGCCTCGGTGTCGGCCACGCCCATCGGGGTGTCCACCGCGTAGGGGTGCACGCTGTTGACCCGGATGCGATGGTGGCCGAGCTCCTTCGCGGCCGTCTGCGCCAGACCGACCAGGCCGTGCTTCGACGCCGAATACGACGCCTGCAGGGGCATCGCCTTCAGCCCGGCGACGGAGCTGATGATGGCGATCGAACCGCCGTTACCGGCCTCGAGCATCGCCGGGACCGTGGCCTTCAGCGTCTTCCAGGCGCCGACGAGGTTGATGTCGACGACGTCGGTGAACTGTTCCTCGGACAGCTCCCACACCTTGCCCCAGGTGAGCACGCCCGCATTGGCGATCACGTGGTCCAGCCGTCCGAACTGTTCGACGGCATCCGCGACGAGCTGCTGCTGGAAGCCCAGGTCACGCGTATCTCCCTGCCGCGCAAGGATCTTACCCCCGACGCCCTCGACGAGCCGGATGGTCTCGGCGAGGTCCTCGGCGGTGGCGGGCGGATAGGTCGCGTGGTCGATGATCGGACCCGCGATGTCGAGACCGACGATCGCGGCTCCCTCCCGGGCGAACCGGACCGCGTGATTGCGGCCCTGACCACGGGCGATGCCGGTGATGTAGACGACCTTGCCGTCGAACTGTCCCATGGCAGAACTGTAACACGTTCTAGTTCTGCCCACGTTCTAGTTCTACCCACATCCGGTCCGGCACCGAGAGGCGTTCACGAACTCGCCCGCCGACCGGAGATCCGGTCGGCGGGCGGGAATCGGCGGGTGCGACGCGTCAGGCGCCGAAGGACCTGGTGAAGTCGTCGGGGATGATCAGGTCGTCGGCCGAGAGCTCATGCACGCTCCTGTGCCCCAGACCCATCAGCACGCCGTCGAGCCCCATGCGCATGAGGTCGAGGACGTTCTCGACGCCGGCCTGGCCGTTGGCAGCGAGACCCCAGAGGTACGCCCGGCCGATCATCACAGCCCGGGCACCCAGCGCGAGCGCCTTGGCCACGTCACTACCGCGACGGATGCCGCCGTCGAGAAGCACCTCGATGTCGTCGCCGACCGCGCTGGCGATGTCGGGCAGCAAGCGGATGGTCGCGGGGGTGCCGTCGAGGTTGTTGCCGCCGTGGTTGGAGACCGAGATGGCCGACGCACCGATGTCGACCGCGCGCTTGGCGTCGTCGAGCCGGGTGATGCCCTTGACCATGAACGGACCGTCCCAGTGCTCACGTAGCCACTGCAGGTCTTCCCACGTGGGCGGCGGGGTGCCCATCCACTCGCCGTAGGCACCGAAGAAGGTCGGGCCGGGGACGCCCTGCGGGGTGAGGTTGGGCGCCGTGAGATCAGGGATGACGACCTTGCCGCCCTTGACCCAGTCCAGCGCGTAGCGCGGCTTGACCGCGATCTCCGGACCCAGACGCACGAGCGCCTTCAGGTTCACCTTCTCCGGGATCTCCGGACTGCCCCAGTCGCGTCCGACGTTGAAGACCCAGTCGGTGGTGACGATCAGCCCTTTGGCGCCGGCCGCCTTCGCCCGCTCGGCCCGCCGGAGGATGTCCTCACGGCTGCCGAGCCAGTAGATCTGGAAGAAGACCTTGTCGTTGACCGCGGTCACCTCTTCGACGGCGTGGGAGGCGAAACTCGACAAGCCCATCGCGGTACCGCGGGCGGCCGCTGCACGTGCGACGGCGACCTCACCGTCCGGATCGACGGCCTGGACACCGGTCGGCGAGATCATGACCGGGAAGGAGAGCTCCTGCCCCATCACCGACGTGGTCATCTCCCGCTCCGGCTGGGCACCGACAACGTGTGGTGCCCAACCCAATTCGGAAAAGGCCTGCACGTTGTCGTCGAGGGTCACACCGGCCTGGGTGCCGGCGACCAGCGATGCGTAGACCGACTTCGGCAGCCGTTTCTTCGCACGACGCTGAGCCTCGGTGACCGTTTCGAACCAGGGGTTTCTCGCCCAGGGGTTGAGAGCCATTCTCTTACTCACTCACTCTTCTCGGATGCGGGCCGTCGCCCGCGGGATATGTTCGATGCCCCGCGATGACTCGACACACGGTGGGGCCGCATGGATTACCGCGCGGCGGGGGTGAACCCGGCCAGCGGGTTCTCGTCACAGGACTTGGTGGGTCGTCCACCCACCGGGGTCAGGTCGCCGTCGGGGCGACGGGTCATCAGCGTCAGGGGGGTGCCGCGCGAATGATCCTTGTTGGCCGTCGGTTTGGTGCGATCGCCGGCGAGCAGTTCTTCGCCGTAACCCTGCACGCACTCGGGGTCCGGTCCGGCCAGCGGCAGGCCGGTGAAGAACTTGGCCGCCATGCAGCCACCGCGGCAGGCGTCGAAGTGCGCACACTTGGTGCAGGCACCGGCGTTCTGCGGCTCGCGCAACTCGGTGAACAGATCCGAACGCTGCCAGATCTCCTGGAATCCGCCGTCGGACAAGATGTTGCCGGCGAGGAAGTTCTCGTGGATCGCGAACGGGCAGGCGTACACGTCGCCCACCGGGTCGATCAGGCACACCACGCGCCCGGCACCGCAGAGATTGAGGCCGGGCAGGCCGCCGCCGGAATCCCCGCCGAAGGCCGACAGGTGGAAGAACGAGTCACCGGTCAGCACACGATCCCCGTGGGCGACAAGCCAGTCATAGAGTTCGCGCTGCTGCTCGGGCAGCGGGTGCAGGTCGTCCCAGACGTCGGCGCCACGGCCGGACGGACGCAGCCGGGTGATGCGCAGGGTGGCGTTGTAGCGGTCGGCGAGTGCCTTGAACTCGTCGAGCTGCGCGACGTTCTGCCGGGTCATGACGACGCTGATCTTGGCGTCGGCGAACCCGGCCTCGGCCAGGTTCTCGAGCGCCCGGACCGCCATGTCGAAAGAACCCGGGCCGCGCACGGCGTCGTTGACCTCCGCGGTCGCGCCGTCGAGCGAGATCTGAACGTCGACGTAATCCGATGCCGCGAGCCGCGCCGCGACCTTCTTGTCGATGCGCAAACCGTTGGTGGAGAACTTGACTCCCACCTGATGGCTGGTGGCGTAGTCGACGAGTTCCCAGAAATCCGGGCGGACGGTCGGCTCGCCGCCGCCGATGTTCACGTAGAAGACCTGCATGCGCTGCAGTTCGTCGATGATCGCCTTGCACTGTTCGGTCGACAGCTCGCGCGGGTCGCGCTTGCCGGACGACGACAGGCAGTGCACGCACGCCAGGTTGCAGGCGTAGGTGAGCTCCCAGGTCAGGCAGATCGGTGCGTCGAGGCCGCGCTCGAACTGGTCGACGAGGCGTCCGACCTTGGGCACCTGGTCGGCGGGCGCGCTCGGACGCTCGGAGGTCACGAGTTCGGCTGCGGTGGGCGGCATCTCGATGGTCGTCATCGTGTCGGTCCTAGGGTCGGGGCTGAATGCGGGGTGTCGATCGGGGCTGGCGATCGGGACGGATTCTGGATCAGGCCGCGCGGGGCGTGATCATCGCGCTGTCGGCCAGCGCCCTGAGCGCCTGCACATACAGCGGACGCTGCGCGGGCGTGATCCCCGCGGCGAGAAGGGCTGCCTCGGCGGAGTCGTGATCGGCGAGGGACTGCACGATTCCCACCACCGTGAGGTTCTTGAGGAAGGACAGCTTACGGGTACCGAAGTGGTACAGCAGGGCGCCGAAGGGCTCGGGGCGCAGCGCCACCTTCGGGTTGAGCTCCCACGCGACGAACGTGTCGAAGCCGGCTCGGGAATCGGGGGAATCGGGACCGGGGGTGTCGAACCGGACCCCGGCGACCGCAGAACGGCCGCCGGAGGTCGGATTCGATGTCGGGGCAGACATCAGTAGACCCCGCACATCCCATCGATCGACACCTCTTCGACGAGCGACTCGGCGATGAGTTCGGTCTCGTTCGAGTTTCCAGCGGTAGCGGCGGACTGGTCGGCCATGATCCATACCTCCTGATCTTCTTAGTGACTCGGATCACGAAGGACTATAGTGGCACTCAGTGCAGATTTCTACTGCTAGAGCAAAGCTGCCCGTTCGGGCAGGTGATCCGCACGTGTTCCGTCGGCCGCGCGGAAGTGCATCCCATATGGTGAGGTCTCGATGACGTCGACAACACAGCAGGACGCGAACCCGGGGCGCACCGCGCCCGGGCGACGCCCGATCTCCTCGCGCGCGCGGATCAGCGCGCTCGCGATCAGCCTGTTCACCACGCGGGGCTTCGAGGAGACCAGCGTCGACGACATCGCCGAGGCCGCGGGCATCGCGCGCCGCACACTGTTCCGGTACTACTCGTCGAAGAACGAGATCCCTTGGGGAGAGTTCGACGACCACCTCGGCGAATTGCGCGGACTTCTCGCACAGATACCCACCGACATCCCCATGGCCGACGCCCTCGTCGATGCGCTGGTCGCTTTCAACCGGGTGCCACCGGAGGAACTCGAGAACCATCGCAGGCGCATGTCCCTGCTGCTCGGAGTTCCGGCGCTCCAAGCGCATTCGATGATCATGTATGCCGATTGGCGCCATGTCATCGCCGGGTTCTGCGCAGCCCGACTCGGCCTGGACGAGAACGACCACATCCCCCAGACGATCGGCTGGCTGTGCCTGGGCGCGGCCCTCGCCGCCTACGAGCAGTGGCTGGCCGACCCCGATGCCGACCTCGAGGCACTCATCGCCGCCGGTGCGCGGACCGTCGCGAACGGGGTCGCGTCACTCGCCCGGACGGCATGACCACCGCGGCGACTACGCTGGCGACGGCATGGCCTCGTGGGACGCCCACAGATTGGGCTATCCTGAAGTAGAACGTGTTCTAATTCGGTCCGGTTCAACCCGGTCCTCGACGTCGGAGAGCTGCTACATGTCTGACCTGACCCCTCATGGCTCACGAAGCGTGATCCTCACGGTGGCCGAGGTGATCGATGAGACGTCCGATGCCAAATCCATCGCCTTCGAGGTCCCCGAGACGTCGTCGGCCGCCTTCACCGACTACAAGCCGGGGCAGTTCCTCACGCTCCGCATCCCCAGTGAGCAGACCGGGTCGGTGGCCCGCTGCTACTCCCTGGCATCGTCGCCGTACACCGACGCCCGTCCCAAGGTGACCGTGAAGCGCACCGTCGACGGCTACGGGTCCAACTGGGTGTGCGACAACCTCTCCCCCGGTTCCCAGGTCGAGGTGCTGCCCCCGTCCGGGGTCTTCACGCCGAAGTCCTACAACGACCCGCTGCTGCTCATCGCCGCCGGCAGCGGCGTGACGCCGGTGATGTCGATCCTCAAGGCGGCGTTGAAGAAGAGCGACGCGCCGATCGTCTTCTTCTACGCCAATCGCAGCGAGGACGACGTGATCTTCGCCGCCGAGCTGCGCGACCTGCTCCACGCGCACGCCGACCGCCTCACCGTCGTCCATTGGCTCGAGACCCTGCAGGGGCTGCCCACCGCGGCAGCCCTGACATCGGTGTTCGCGCCGTACTCGACCACCCACACCGCCTACATGTGCGGTCCCGGACCGTTCATGGACGCCGTCCACAAAGCCTTGGCGCAGGCGAACTTTCCGCACCACAACGTCCACACCGAGGTCTACAACTCGCTGTCCGGCGACCCGTTCGCCGACGTCGAACTCGAGGAGGTCAGCGAGGAGGACCAGGCTTCCGCGGCCACCGTCGAGGTCGAACTCGACGGCGAGACCCACACTCTGAGCTGGCCGCGCAAGCGCACCCTGATCGAAATCATGCTGGCAGCCGGGCTCGACGCCCCGTACTCCTGCCAGGAGGGCGAGTGCGGTTCGTGCGCATGCACTCTCACCGAGGGCACCGTCGACATGGACAACGCCGGCGCGCTCGACCCCGAGGACATCGAGGACGGTTACATCCTGGGCTGCCAGGCACATCCGACCTCGGATTCACTCAAGATCGAATTCTGACCGGCAGTTCCGACCATCGAAGGGGAGCACCGACGTGACGACCATCCTCAGTTCCCGGCGTGAACGCTCCCGATTCAGTCCGGCGCAGCTCGCCCGCGGTATGGCCGTGATGCTCCTCGGTATCGGGGCACTCCACTTCGTGGCACCCAAACCGTTCGACGAGATCATCCCGGAGGAGATCCCCGGCGACCCGCGAACACTGACGTATCTGTCCGGGGTTGCCGAGATCGGCTTGGGCGCCGGACTTCTCGTGCCACGGACCCGCCGCCTCTCCGGTGCGCTGGCGGCGCTGCTGTTCCTCGCCGTCTACCCCGCGAACCTCAACATGGTGCGGATCTGGTGGGACAAACCGCTGCCATACCGGGTCGCCGCACTGGCGCGCCTGCCGTTTCAGTTCCCGATGATCTGGGCGGCGATACGCGTGGCGCGCGAGAGCTGATCCTCTCCTCGGCGTCTCCTCACCTCAGCGCACGGAAGTGCGCGCGCTCCTCGGGCGTCCGGTGTTCGATCGCGTAACTCAGTGCGGTGCGGCCCATTCGGGCGGCATTCTCCTCGAGGTACGCCAGAAGTGTCTGCTCGTCGACGCGCTTACCGATCTCGCGAAGCATCCACCCGAAGGCCTTCTGGATGAGGTCCCGCGGGTCGTCCCGGACGAGTGGCGCCACCGACAGAAGCACTGATGCGTCAGCGTGTTTGATGTGGGCGAAGGTCGCGATGATCCCCACGCGTCGCCGCCAGAGGTCGCCGTCGGCGGCGTGGGCGAGGATGACGTCGATGTCGCCCCGCCGGCGGCAGTATTCGCCGAGGACGGAATCGGCGGACGAGTCCACGAGATCCCAGTTGTTCACCCGTCCCCGACGGACCGCGTCGAGGTACAGACCGACCCACCCCGCAGCCTCGTCCCAATCCGGGCCCGAGCGCGGCCGCAGGGCCCGTTCGAACTCGCCGCGCAGCAGGAACAAGGCGATGAGCCGATGCTCGTGAACCGGCGAGTCCAGAAGCGCGACAACCTCATCAGCGCCGATGCCACGGAAGCGTTTGGCGATCGCCCGTTGCTGGGGCACGCGCAGGCCGAGGAATTCGTCACCCTCCCCGTAGCCGCCGGGCCGGACCTGGAAGAACCGCGCCAGGTCGACCGCACACTGGGGATCGGCGATCTCGGCCGCCGCCGCGCGTACCGAAGCGGCGTTCAACTCGGCGCCCACCGACGCTACAGCAGATCGGCGATGGGCGTCGGTGTCTGGAGTTTCGATCGGGTCTTCATGACGGCACCGACCTTGCCCGCACCGACGACGCCGGTGAGGACGCCATCGCGGCTGTAGTAAGCCACGAACTTCTTGCCGTCGTCGTCGACGACGTGCACGGTGTCGTCGGCGCGTGGGGAACCGAGCACCTGGATCTTCAGATCGAACTGGTCGCTCCAGAAGTACGAGACCCCGGCGGTGACGGCGTCGCCACCGGCGATCTGGTGGGCGACGACGGAGGCCTGTTCGACCGTGTGGTTCCAGTGCTCGACACGGTGCGGGGTGCCGTCCTGGTCTCGCCAGTTGGCGACGTCGCCAACTGCGTAGACGTTCTCGGCACTGGTGTGTCCGGTTGCATCGCAGGCGATCCCGCCACCCGCTTCGCGCGGCGCGAGTTCGATCCCGGAACCGTCGAGATAGCCGGTCACCGGTGTCGATCCGATACCGACGACCACGATGTCCGCGGACAGTTCGGTGCCGTCGTCGAGCTTGACCGCGGTGACCTTCGGTCCGGTCGGGTCCTCGACGACGACGATCTCGGCAACGCCGACCCCGGTGCGCAGGTCGACCCCGTTGGCGGTGTGGAGGCGTGAGACCAGCGTGCCGATCTCTTCACCGAGAGCCACCGCGAGCGGAGTGGGGGCGGGCTCGACGAGGCTCACGCTCAACCCTCGGGAGGTGAGGCTCGCGGCCACCTCGCAGCCGATGAACCCGGCACCGATCACCACAGCGGTCGAGGCGGCATCGATCTCGCCGCGCAACGCCACCGCGTCGTCGTAGGTCCGGATCATGTGCACGCCGGCCACGGCGTCGGCAAGACCCGGGAACGGTCGCGGGTTCAGCCCCGTGGCCAGGACCAGCGTGTCGTAGGCGAGAGTGTCGCCGGATGCCAGCGTGATGGTCTTTCCTGCCGGCGACACCGAGGTCACCGCGGAACCCAGGCGAAGGGTGATGCCGGATTCGCCGTAGAACTCCTCGGGTTTGAGGTCGACCCGATCGTCTTTGCCGAGCAGGACAGACTTCGACAGCGGTGGACGGTCGTAGGGCGGATGATCCTCGGCCCCCACCAGGGTGATCGGATCGGTGAACCCGTGGTTGCGGAGGCTCTCCGCAACCCTGATCCCACCCAGGCCCGCCCCGACGACCACGACGCCCGCGCCTGATCCACTCATCTTCGTCCTCTCTCACCGCGGACACCGTTCAACTCGGAATGCCCGACGACATTCCGAGGACAGTGCCTCAGCGGGTTACGTCTCCGACCGGTTGCAGGTCGGACAGCAGCCAATTCCCGTCGACCTTACGCATAAGTGCCCACCTCGCGGTAGGGGTTGTCTCACCGTCCGCGTCGGCAGGCACCCTAAAGCCTATAGGTTTTTGTCCGTCGGCGACAGACACCGTCTGGTCGACGAACACGAGGACCCGCGCGCGTTCGTCGGCGCTGTCGTCCAGACCGGCGCCCACGACCCGTCCGACCATCGAGATCGCCGCGGCCCGCGCCCCGGGAAGGACGACGTCGGCGCCCCGGTTGCGGTATTCGAGACGCAACGGGTCGGCAAGCAGCGCATCCGTGCGCCGCCGCTGGTCGGGTGGGTCATCCGGCCCGAATGTCATCAGTGCACCGACCGCGCCGCCCGCCGCGGACAGGATCGCGGCACGCTCATCCTCGCTGGGCTGTGGGTCGGACCGCAACACCGCGATCCCGGCGATCAGCGCGACAACGAGTGCCACGACGGTGACGACGGTCAGCGCAGCGATGCGATGGCGTTGCCGGCGTGTCGGGCGCGGTTCCAGGAGTTCGGTCACGACAGACGCGCCTCGGCGATCTTCCAGCCGTCACCGGTGCGTTCCATGGTGATCAGCGCCGTGATGCGTTCGGCGGTCGCGTCGACGGCGGCCGGGTCCGCCGCCCTCTCCGACCCCAGCAACAGCGGGTTCGTGGCGTCGGCGACGACGAGCACGTCCACGGTGGTGCCGGTGTCGTCCGACGCCGGGTCGGTGACCAGGCCGGCCGAGACCACCTGTCCGACACTGCGTCCGGTCTGCGTGCGCACTTCGGTGACGAGAGCGTCACGGGCCTTGTCGATGCGATCCCGCTGCGAGCCGGTGCTCACCGCGAGCACTCCGTCCACATAGGCACCGGCCTCGGCCGGGTCGGCGGTGAGCATGGCCGTGACCGCAGCACGCGCCGAATCCAGCACTTCGCCCTGCAGATCGACTTCGGCCCGCTGCCCGCGGATCTGCCATCCCAGGACAACGCCCGCGACGACGAGGATCGCGACGATCGCCGCCACGGCCAGAAGACCCGCTCGTAGGCGGCGCGTCCGTCGCACGGCACGCTCGCGGAGCGCGGGTGCGGCGGCGATCCGGGCTGTGCGCGCACTCCGCGTCGCCTCGTCGACCCGGCTGCGGGCAAGCCGCACGCGGGCGGAGGTCGAGTCGTCTGCCTGCGTCACCGTCTCACCCGATCACATCGGCCGCGGCGAGCAGCCACGAATCATCGGCACGGACGAAGCGAGCCAGCACCGATCGCCGGACCGTCGCCGCATCAGGTTCGGATCCGGCACGAACATCGGACCGTACGGTCACCGCCACCCGCATCAGTGCCTGCCCTTCGACGGCGTCGGCGTCGACCACGCTGACGATCTCGGGCCGCCACACGACCGAGATCGTCCCCGGCTCCGGCGGCCGGGTGAGCTGTGCTCCGTAGCTGTCGAGAAACTGGCGAGCGACCAGCTCCCGGGCCCGCGCCCGATCCTGTTGCCACCGAGACGAATCGACCGAGAAGACGTCGGCCACGATCGTTCGCGCACGGCTGCGGAGCTGCTCACGGCTGTCCTGCAACTCGTCTCCCGCGGCGTGGGCACGCCACGCGGACCCCGCGGCGACCAGCGCAGCCGCGAGCACCAGCGCCGCCACCAGAATTCGGAGAGCGCCGGCCCGCGCCGAGAGGTAACCCAGTGAGGTCATGGAAGGTATTGCACCGCCCCGAGTTTCAGCGAGCCGTCGTCGGGTGTGACCAGTACCCGTAACCGGAATCGGCGTGCCTGCCCCGGACCCGTCCCGTCATCGGCGTCGAACACGACGGTCGCCGCGACGAGAACCGTTGCGCTGTCGCCCTCCCGGGCCGAGACACCCGTGCCGTCGACCGAGGACTCGGACACCGAGCCATTGGCCTGCACGAAAGCGCTGTAGCTGTCCGCGGACTGGGCGAACTCGTCGTAGAAGGTGCCGGTGGCGCCCGCGAGGATCTTGCGCGCCCGGCCCGGATCGCGATGGTCCGGCGCGATCAGCACGGCGACGCGTTCGGCGGCGGCACGTTCGAAATCGTCGTCGGTGTAGGCGTTCCGCGCGTCGGACCAGGCCGCGACCGCGATCCCGGCGCCGACGACCGCGACGACCGTCACCAGAATCGTCAGAATCCACCGCCACCGCGGCACCGGGCGTCGCAGGCCCGCGTCGACCTCCACGGCATGCAGTTCGTCGAGCGCCTCGCGCAGTTCACGCCGAGCGCTGCGTGCGGACGCGATTTCCGCCGCACCGGACCGCGACCCCTCGCTCAAAGCCGGGCTCTCCTCTACGACGACAGGCGGGTGTTCGCTTTGTTCTCGACCTTCTCACCGCGGATTCGGCTCGAGTAGGCGGCGCGCGCCTCCTGGTCGGGGCTCAGGAAGATCGAGTCCAACTTGGTGAGCTTCCGGCTGAACCGCTTCATCGCCTGTGGGAACAGGGGACTCGAGTCCGCCCAGCGCATCGACCGCGGGGCGTACACGCGCGTCACCGGGCGGGCGATCGTCTCCACGACGATGGCCGCCACTTCTTCCGGCGACACGGTCTGGATGAACTTGTTGGTCTGGAGTCCGGAGATCAGCGCGGTCCGGGTGAAGGTCGGGAGGACGGCGCTGACGGTGACACCCTCCGGCTCGAGCTCGGCGCCCAGCGCCTCGGAGAACTCGATCACCGCGGCCTTGGCGCCGTTGTAGATGGTCAGACCCGGGGTCGGGATGCGGCCGGCCGTCGACGCGATGTTGACGATGTGGCCGGTCCGTCGCGGGGCCATCCGGCGAGCTGCTTCCTGGCAGCCGATGATGACGCCGAGGACGTCGATGTCGAAGGTCCGGCGGATGATCGTGTCGTCGTAGGACAAGAACGGACCGACCGGCATGATCCCGGCGTTGTTGACCAGGACGTCGATCGGTCCGAGCCGGCTCTCGACCTCGGAGAGGAACGCGTCGAAGGACTCCCGCCTGGTGACGTCGACCTCGACGCCCTCGATGCCGAGATCGGCAGCGGCCTTGCCGACCGCCTCGCCGTCGACGTCGCCGATGGCCACCTTCGCGCCCGCTCGGAACAGCTGGGTCGCGGTCTCGAATCCGATACCGCGCGCGCCGCCGGTGATGACCACCACCTTGTCCTTCAGCGCCGCGCGGACGGCATCGTGGTCGGGCTTCCGAGACAGTTTGTCACGCAGGCTCATTGGTTCCCCCTCGGGTGATTGTTGTTGATTGGTCTCGACAGTGGGCGGCGCGCACGGCCACCGCACAGGAGGTCGTCGCCGTAGTGCGTCGGGCTCCGGTCACCAGATCATCGGGGCGAGGAACTTCGCCGCGAAGTCGCGAACCCGCTGCGGTTCGGTGCGGGCCGGATCCGACGGCGGCGTCTCGAGGAGCGAGATCACCAGGCGCACATGGATCTCGACCGCCTCGAGCAGATCCTCGACCGGCATCTGGGCGCCCTCGTCGCGCAGCGTGGCGGCAACCCGATCGGTGACCATGTCGATGAACAGCGACGTCATCTTCGCGGTGACGCTCTTGATCTCGGAGTCGGTGAGGACGATCCGGCTCAACAGCGGGTCCGACATGACGAGCTCGGCACCGACCGCGAACGCCTCGACGAGCGCTTCCTTGGGTCCCATCCCCTTGACCGAGGCCTCGAGTTTCTGCATGCCGCGTTCGTAGGCATCGTTGGCCACGGCATAGAGGAGCGCCTCCTTGTTCGGGAAGCGGCGGTACAGGGTGCTGCGGCTGACGCCGGCACGCGCTGCGACCTCGTCGATGTTGGCGCGGCGCACACCGACCTCGGCGAACTCTGACGCCGCGGCCGCGAGGATCGCCGCCTCCTGGTCGGCCGGGCTCGCGGTGTTGCGCACCTTCCGGGTGGACGTGCGGGCGCCCTTCCCCTTCACGACGCTCTTCACGGTCTCCTTCACGAGATTGTCCGACACTCGATCACCTGCGCCGAAGGGTCACAGGGAGCTTGTCCTTGGGCACGGGCAGCGCGCTGTAGTCCATCGGCAACGTGTAGTCGGCCGGCACCGACCATTCGTACCCACGCAGCAGGTGATGCATGATCGTCTTGATCTCCATCTGGCCAAAATACAGGCCGATACATTTGTGAACGCCACCACCAAATGGCATCCAGGCGAACCGGTGGGACTTGTCCTCCGCGCGCTCCGGACCGAACCTCTCCGGGTCGAACATGTCGGGATTGGTGAAGAACTCCGGGTCCCGCTGGCCGGACAAGGAGGAAGTGGTGACGATGGTGCCCTCGGGGATGTGGAAACCCTGGACCGAGGTGTCCTTGATGGCCATGCGGGGCTGGGCCGGCACCGGCGGACAGAGCCGCAGCGACTCCTTCATCACCAGGTCCAGCGCAGTCATGCTCCCGAGGCTGTCGTATCCGAGTTCGGGTCCGAGTTCGAGCGACTCCGACCGGGCACGTTCCTGCCACTCGGGCGCCTTGGCCATGTGGTAGGCCATCTGGGTCATCGTGATCGTCGACGTGTCGTGCGCGGCCATGAGCACGAAGATCATGTGGTTGACCACGTCCTCGTCGGAGAAGCGATCTCCCTCATCGCTCTCCGCGTGACAGAGAACCGAGAAGAGATCCGGGGTCTCCCGTGCCCGCTTCGCCGCGATGTTGGCGTAGAAGAACTCCTCGAGGACCTTGCGCGAGCGCAGCCCCTTCCACCAGCGACCGCCCGGAACGGGTTTGCGCACGTAGGCGACACCTGCACGGACGGTGTCGATGAACGCCTTGTTGATCCGGTCGGCCTCGTCCCTGGGAAGGTTCAGGCCGAGGAAGACCTCGAGCGCGACGTCGAGAGTGAGCGCCTTGAACTGTTCGAACAGTTTCACCGAGCCGACCGGGAACTCCCCGACGCGCTCGGCGATCATGGGCTGCATCTCCTGCATGTAGCCCTTGAGCGCAGAGGTGCTGAACGCCTGCTGCAGGATGTGCCGATGGTGACGGTGCTCGTCGAAGTCGAGGAGCATGACGCCGCGGTTGAAGAAGGGACCGATGAAGTAGCTCCACGCCGGACCGTTGGCGAACGCCCGGTCCTTGTTCATCAGGATCTCCTGCGCGGCGCGGGGGTCTCCCGTCACCACCATCTGCACGCCGAAGGCATCGAGTCCCGACACGTTGCCGAACCGGGCGCGGCGGCGGTCGGCGAAGGCGAACGGGTCGCGCCGCATCGACATGATCTCGAGGATGCTGTTACGACCCGAACACGGCACGGCCTGCAAGCCGCTCCCCGTGGGAGGGGTCGCGAGTACCGACGCCATGACCGTCTCCCGTCCAGTCGAGTCGTGCAGAATGTGATCCACATCGCATACTAGACCATGTTGAGACAATCTGGGAAAAGCGTTCCTAACTCGCCTCCGATCGGCCGGCGAGCGCTCAGCCCTCGACGAGCAGTCGATGACAGCGTCGAAGCCGGTGCCGCCACCACTGTTGACGGTCCTCCGGCGCAGCATGACTCACGACGTCGACGTCGAACCCGGCACCGAACCAGCGTGGTTCGACGACGCCGTCCCGCATCAGGAACGACGGTGCGACGTCGGCGGTGAAGAGCGAACCGGTGCCGAGGCCGCAAGCGAGGTCGAGACGCGGTAGTGCGGCCGCGGCCGCGACCCCGGCTGCCATGCCGATCGCGCTGTCGAGGGCGCTCGACACGACGACGTCGAGACCGAGGGTGTCGGCGAGTTCGAGCGTCGCCCGCATCCCGCCGAGCGGTGCCACCTTCACCACGGCGACGTCGGCGGCCTCCGCGGCGACCACCCGCAGCGGATCGTCGGCCCGGCGGATGGATTCGTCGGCGGCGATCGGCACGTCCACCGAACGCCGCACCTGCGCCAGTTCTTCGACCGTGCGGCACGGTTGTTCGGCGTATTCGACGTCGCCGATCGCGCGGAGAGCGGTGATCGCCTCGTCCACCGACCAGCCGCCGTTGGCGTCGACGCGCACCCGACCGATCACCTCACGTGTCGCGGCGACCCGCGCGACGTCGTCGTCGAGGGTCTGGCCCGGTTCGGCGACCTTCACCTTGGCCGTACCCGCGCCCGGATACCGCTTGAGCAGTTCGGCAACATCCTCGGCCGGGATCGCGGGCACGGTCGCGTTGACCGGCACCGTGTCCCGCACCGCGGGGGGCGGACCGAGGTAGGCGGCCTCGATGCCGGCCCGCAGCCATGCGGACGCCTCGTCGTCGTCGTACTCGACGAAGGGACCGAACTCGCCCCAGCCCGCCGGCCCGGCGAAGACCATCGTCTCGCGGGCGGTCAGTCCACGGAACCGGGTTCGCATGGGGAGGCGAACCACCACGGCCGTCGCGAGCAGGTCCTCCACATCCGGGAGCTCCCACTCACCGTTCACGCCGGGCATCACATCCTCCTGGGTCACTCGCGTCGACTTTGAACGAGGGTTATGTGAATTCGATGGAACAACCTTCCCACTTTGTTCCAAGTGCGCTACCCTCGCCCTCATGTCAGTCAACCAGGGATTCGATGCCGGTATCCGCGAGGCGGAGCCGATGATCGTCGACGACACCCCGGACACCGCCGGCGAGATCGTGCGGCCTCGGCTCGGAGCCGATTCACTCGTGTGGAAGTTCTACGGCGATTCCCGGGGCATCCTCGGCTTCCAGCGGCTGGCCGGTACCGAGAACTGCATCGAGCAGCTCGGGCAGGCGGTCCTCGACCATTCGGTGATCTTTTCCGACTTCCTCGGTCGCGCCAAGCGGACCGGGCCGCCCGTGATGAAGACCGTCTACAGCACCGAACCCGAGAAGTGGGGCCGGACGGTCCGTGACTTCCATCGCGACATCAAGGGCACCATCAGCGACGGCTCGCGCTATCACGCGCTCAACCCGGAGCTGTTCTACTGGGCGCACGCGACCTTCGTCGACCAGGTCCTCTACATCACCGACACGTTCATCCGTCGCCTCAGCTACGCCGAGAAGGTGCAGATCTTCGAGGAGAGCAAGGTCTGGTACCAGCTCTACGGTGTCAGCGACCGTGGTCAGCCCCAGACCTACGAGGAGTTCCTCGCGTACTGGGAGGACATGCTCGACCGCTTCGTCCCCCACAAGACGATCGTCTACGCGACCGGCTACATCCGTCAGGGGCTGCCTCGCCCCAAGAAGATCCCGGGCCCGGTGTGGAAGGTTCTGTCGGCTCCGCTCAACGCGTTCATCCGCACGGTCATCGTGGGGACGCTCCCCCAGCAGATGCGTGATGTCTGCGACCTGGAGTGGAACGACAAGAAGGAGAAGAACTTCCAGCGCTTCGCGGCTTTCATGCGCGCCATCAACCCGCTGGTCAACCGACTGCCGCTGAAGTACCTCTACGTCCCGTGGGCGCATGAGGCGTGGACGAAGGTGGGCGTCGACCCGCGGCCGCTGCACAACAAGCCGGCCTAACGACCCAGGCCCTTCGAGGCTCGCTCCGCTCGCACCTCAGGGAACGGTGGGTCTCGCTCCGCTCGCACCTCAGGGAACGGTGGGTCCCAGGAACTCCTCGACGTGCCGAATGAACTCCGCACGTCGGTCGCGGTGCACGCTGTGTCCGGCATCGATGGTGACGAACCGTGAATCCGGCAGGGCCTCGCTGACCGTCCGCAGGTGACGAGGCGGCAGGAAGCTGCGTTCCCCGCCCGAGATGACCATCGTCGAGGCGCTCACGCGCGGCAGTTCCGACCACCACTGTGGTGCACAGACATCGAACTCGGCGACGATCTCGTCGCCCATCCGGCCGTCGAACCGGATGACCGGGAAGGGGTTTCCCACCAGGGCGAGGAGTCCGCGGACCTGTTCGCCCAGGGTCGCCTTCATGGTGATGCCCTCGGAGAGGTCGGCCTCGTCGCGGGGCATGGGCGGTACCTCCTCGAGGACCAGACGCCGCACCCGCGACGGCTCGTGCATCGCCAGGCGGAGCGCGGTGTGCGCACCGAGCGAGTGCCCGACCACGTCTGCACTGTGAATGCCGAGGACGTCGAGCACGTAGACGAGGTCGTCCCGGAAGTCGTCGAGCCGATAGGCCCCCTGCGCGCGACCGCTGCGGCCGTGTCCGCGGAGGTCGACGCTCACGACCGGTCGACCCTGCCGGCGCAACGCCGATGCGAGGGGACGCCATGTCGAATGGTCCGACGCCATCCCGTGGACGAGTACCACCGGCAACCCCCTGTTGGGTTCGCCGGCCACCCGGACCGCGAGGGCCGGCTCGGCCCGCCGCTTCAGCACGCGCATGAAAATCAGCCTACGGCCGGCCGCGGTGCGCGCCGCGTCACACCATGTCCTTCCCACCTGTACCGCAGCCATCGTGGGCCACCCGGACTACCGCTCGACGATGGACACGCTCAGGGAAGGTTTCTCCGAGTCGGCGGTGTCGAGCCCACCCGCGCCCGCCCAGATCGCGTCGACCATCGGCTGCAGGAACAGGCCACCGAGCTGGCGCACCATCACCCGGACCACCTGCACGGCCTCGGACCGGTCGGTGGATGCCAGACCGCTCTCGCGCGATTTGGTCACCTCCGACCTGGTCAGTTCCGTGAGACGCCCGATCAGCGCCCCGTGCTCACCCGCCGGATCGAGCACGGCGCGTCGGAGGTAGTCGACCACCGGCGGGTGTTCGAGAAGCATCCGTTGAACCGCCCGGTCCCGTTCGGCTATCACCTCACCGGGAGTGCCGTCGGTGGGCGCCGACGCGATGGCCTGGGCGTGGTAGTCGACGATGAGCTGCTCGACCGCATTGCGCAGGCCCTCTTTGGTCTTGAAATGATGCTGGACCAGCCCCACCGTCACCCCGGCCGCCGCGGCGACAGCGCGCATCGAGACACGCCCCTCCCCCTGATCCGCGTACAGGTCGAGTGCCGCGTTGCGAATCTTCGCCTTCGCGGTGAGATCACCAGGACTCGCGCGTGGATCTGACATGACTGTGTACCTCCCGCAGGCCGACGTCGATTGTACAAAGAGATGGGTTTCCATACATCAGAATTGCCAACTGTACAGTTGTATCGGCTGTCTGGTCGTGATCCTCAGGACAGCACGATCGACCAACGAATCCGAAGGGACCGTCATGACCACCGAGATCGTCCGGGGCCTGCCCTCGACGCACGGCGACTCCTACCAGCTCAACACCACCACGCTGATCCGCCACAGCGCTCGCACCTACCCGGAGCAGGAGATCGTCTCCCGCGCCGCCGACGGTTCCTGGGATCGCTACACCTACGCCGACTGCTATGCCCGCACCCAGCGCGCCGCCAACGTGCTGACCGGCCTCGGTGTGAAGCCGGCCGACGTCGTCGGCGTCCTCGACTGGAACAGCAGACGTCATTTCGAGCTGTACTGGGCCATCCCGGGTACCGGTGCGGTCATGCTGCAGATGAATCTGCGACTCGCCCCGGAGGATCTCGGCTTCGTGACCTCGCACTCCGAGGCATCGGTGGTGCTCGTCGACGAGTCGCTGCTCCCGGTCGCCGAGGCCATCGCCCCACACGCACCCGGTGTGCGTCAGTGGGTCGTCATGACGGATCGCCCGTCGGCCGAGATCTCCACCAGCCTGCCCGACGTCGTGTTCTTCGAGGACCTGATGGCCGCCGCCGAACCGTCCTTCGACTGGCCGGTGATCGAGGAGAAGTCCTCCTACAGTGCGTGTTACACCACCGGCACCACCGGTCGGCCCAAAGGCGTCTACTACTCGCATCGCGGGATCTACCTGCACACACTGGCCGAGGCCGCCAACCTCGGCATGGATGCCTCGGACGCGGTCATGCTGATCACCCCGATGTTCCACTCCTCGTGCTGGGGACTTCCCCAGTCGGCGATCTTCAGTGCCGCCAAAGTGGTTCTGCCCGGGCGATACCAGGCCGACGACACCGCGATGCTCGTCGACACGATGATCGACGAAGGTGTGACCATCGCCAACGGAGCACCGGCGATCTTCCAGCCGATGCTCGACTACATCACCACACTCGACGAGAAGCCCGACTTCAGTCGCGCCCGACTCCTCTGTGGCGCAACCGAACCCGCCCTGTCTCTGATGCGCGGCTTCGCCGACCTGACGGGCGCCGACATCATCCACGCCTACGGCGCCACCGAGACCACCCCGATGGTGACCATCAACCGCGGCCTCAAGTACACCCTGCAGGGCAGGATTTCCGACGAAGAGAAGTGGGATCTGAAGCGCTCCCAGGGACTTCCGCTCAACGGCATCGATGTACGAGTCGTCGACGCCGACGGCAACGACCTGCCGCATGACGGGGTCAGCCAGGGTGAACTGCTCTTCCGCGGTCCCTGGATCACCGAGCGCTACCACAACCTCGACGACGACGCCGACAAGTTCCTCGACGGTTACTGGCGCAGCGGCGACGTCGGCGTGATCGACGAGAACGGGTACATGAAGCTCACCGACCGTCTCAAGGACGTCGTCAAGAGCGGAGGTGAGTGGATCTCCTCGATCGACATGGAGAACGCCATCGTCGCTCACCCGCGCGTGGCCGAGGCAGCCGTCATCGGCGTCGAACACCCGAAGTGGCAGGAACGACCGGTCGTGCTGGTGGCCACGACCGACGGCGAGGACATCGACATCGACGAGGTGCACGCGCTACTCGTCGACCGCTTCGCCAAATGGCAGCTCCCCGACACGATCATCCGGGTCGACCGGTTGCCGCGCACCAGCGTCGGCAAACTGGACAAGAAGAACATGCGCGGCGAGTACGGAGATCTCTACACGAACACGCAGTAGGACATTCTAGGAAAGCCCGCCGGCGATCGACTGCGATCGCCGGCGGGCTTTTCTCGTCTCGTCAGAGTTCGTCGACGATCCGTTCACGGTCGCGTGATGACAAAGGCGCCCCAACCGCTTTCGCGGCTGGGGCGCCTTTGCGACTCAGAGAGTCAGTGCGTCAAGACAGGATCACTTGGTGATCCGTGACGCAGGCCCCCGCCCCGAGGACGACGCTCGCACGTCACCACCGAGGGCCGGGGGAAATCGTCACTTGGTGATCTTGGTGACTCGACCCGCACCAACGGTGCGGCCACCCTCGCGGATGGCGAAGCGCAGGCCCTCGTCCATGGCGACCGGCTGGATGAGCTTGACGCTCATCTCGGTGTTGTCGCCCGGCATGACCATTTCGGTGCCCTCGGGGAGGGTCACGACGCCGGTCACGTCCGTGGTACGGAAGTAGAACTGCGGACGGTAGTTGTTGAAGAACGGGGTGTGACGGCCGCCCTCGTCCTTGGACAGGATGTACGCCTGGCCCTCGAACTCGGTGTGCGGGGTCGTGGTGCCCGGCTTCACGATGACCTGACCGCGCTCGACGTCCTCACGCTTGAGGCCGCGGAGCAGCAGACCGGCGTTGTCGCCTGCCTGTGCGGAATCGAGGAGCTTGTGGAACATCTCGATACCGGTGACGGTGGTCTTGGTGCTCTTCTCGCGGATGCCGACGATCTCGACTTCCTCGTTCACGTTGACCTCGCCGCGCTCCACACGACCGGTGACCACGGTGCCGCGGCCGGTGATGGTGAAGACGTCCTCGACGGGCATGAGGAACGGCTTGTCGGTCTCGCGAACCGGATCCGGGATCGACTCGTCGACAGCAGCCATGAGCTCTTCGATCGACTTGGCCCACTCGGCGTCACCCTCGAGCGCCTTGAGCGCCGAGACCTTGACGACCGGTGCTTCCTCGTCGAAGTCCTGGGCGGCCAGCAGTTCGCGGACCTCCATCTCGACGAGCTCGATGATCTCTTCGTCGTCGACCATGTCGGCCTTGTTCAGGGCGACGAGGATGTAGGGCACACCGACCTGGCGGGCCAGCAGCACGTGCTCGCGGGTCTGCGGCATCGGACCGTCGGTGGCGGCAACCACGAGGATCGCGCCGTCCATCTGAGCCGCACCGGTGATCATGTTCTTGATGTAGTCGGCGTGACCCGGAGCGTCCACGTGAGCGTAGTGACGCTTCTCGGTCTCGTACTCAACATGCGAGATGTTGATCGTGATACCGCGAGCCTTCTCCTCAGGAGCCTTGTCGATCTGGTCGAACGCGAAGCTCTTGTTGAGTTCCGGGTACTTGTCGTGCAGCACCTTGGTGATGGCCGCGGTCAGGGTGGTCTTGCCGTGGTCGACGTGACCGATGGTGCCGATGTTCACGTGCGGCTTGGTCCGCTCGAACTTCGCCTTCGCCACTTGATTGTCCTCCTGGACTGTTGTTGCTCTACTGGGCGGATCCCAGCAGGGGTTTTCATTTACGTTGGTGCGCCCGCTTGTCGGCCAGCGCGTGTCGCCAGGGCGACCGGGGAATTACTCTCCGGTGGCCTTCGCGATGATTTCCTTCGACACGTTCGCGGGAACTTCCGCGTACGAGTCGAACACCATGGAGTAGTTTGCCCGGCCCTGGGTCTTCGACCGAAGGTCTCCGATGTAGCCGAACATCTCCGACAGCGGCACCTGTGCCTTCACGACACGTGCACCACTGCGCTCCTCCATGGCCTGGATCTGGCCACGGCGGGAGTTCAGGTCGCCGATGACGTCGCCCATGTAGTCCTCAGGAGTCGTGACCTCGACGGCCATGATCGGCTCCAGGATGACCGGGCCGGCCATCCTCGCAGCTTCCTTGAGGGCCTGCGAGCCGGCGATCTTGAAGGCCATTTCCGACGAGTCGACGTCGTGGTACTGACCGTCGAGCAGGGTGACCTTCAGGTTGACCAGCGGGTAACCGGCGAGGACACCGTACTGCATGGCGTCCTGGGCACCGGCATCCACCGACGGGATGTACTCGCGCGGGACTCGACCACCGGTGACGGCGTTGGCGAACTCGTAGGTCGCACCGTCCTCGGCATCCACGAGGGGCTCGAGCTTGATGATGACCTTCGCGAACTGACCCGAACCACCGGTCTGCTTCTTGTGGGTGTACTCGTGCTTCTCGACCGTCTTGCGGATGGTCTCGCGGTACGCCACCTGCGGCTTGCCGACGTTGGCCTCGACCTTGAACTCGCGCTTCATGCGGTCGACCAGGATGTCGAGGTGGAGCTCGCCCATACCGCCGATGACGGTCTGGCCGGTCTCCTCGTCGAGCTGGACCGAGAAGGTCGGGTCCTCTTCGGCGAGCTTCTGGATCGCGGTGCCGAGCTTCTCCTGGTCGGACTTGGTCTTCGGCTCGATCGAGACGTTGATGACCGGGTCCGGGAAGCTCATGGACTCGAGCACGATGGGCGCTGCCGCATCACACAGGGTGTCACCGGTGGTGGTGTCCTTGAGGCCGATCATCGCGTAGATGTGACCGGCGGTGGCGTCCTCGACCGGGTTCTCCTTGTTGGCATGCATCTGGAAGAGCTTGCCGATGCGCTCCTTCTTGCCCTTGGTGGCGTTGAGCACCTGGGTGCCGGCGTTGATCTTGCCGGAGTACACGCGCACGAAGGTGAGCTTGCCGAAGAAGGGGTGGGCCGCGATCTTGAACGCGAGAGCCGAGAACGGCTCGTCGGCGGACGGCTTGCGCGAGAGGATCTCTTCCTCGTCGCCCACGGCGTGGCCCTCGACCGACGGCACGTCCAGCGGGGACGGCAGGTAGTCGATGACCGCGTCCAGCATCGGCTGGACACCCTTGTTCTTGAAGGCCGAGCCACAGAGAACCGGGTAGAGCTCACGGGAGACGGTCAGCTTGCGGATCGCAGCCTTGATCTCCTCGACGGTGAGCTCTTCGCCGCCGAAGTACTTCTCCATGAGGGCTTCGTCGGACTCGGCGACCGTCTCGAGCAGCTGCTCGCGGTACTCCGCAGCCTTCTCGACCAGGTCGGCCGGGATCTCCTCGATGGTCGGCTCGGCACCGGTCGGCACGACGCCGCGCCAGGTGATGGCCTTCTGCTCGATGAGGTCGACGACGCCGTCGAAGTTGTCCTCGGCACCGATCGGGAGCTGCAGGACCAGCGGCTTGGCGCCGAGGCGGTCCTTGATGGTCTGAACGGTGAAGTAGAAGTCCGCGCCCAGCTTGTCCATCTTGTTGACGAAGCAGATACGGGGGACTTCGTACTTCTCGGCCTGACGCCACACCTGCTCGGACTGCGGCTCGACGCCTTCCTTGCCGTCGAACACGGCGACCGCGCCGTCGAGGACGCGGAGGCTGCGCTCCACCTCGACGGTGAAGTCGACGTGGCCGGGGGTGTCGATGATGTTGATCTGGTTCTTGTTCCAGAAACAGGTCACGGCCGCGGAGGTGATGGTGATACCACGCTCCTTCTCCTGCTCCATCCAGTCGGTGGTCGAGGCACCGTCGTGGGTTTCACCGATCTTGTAGTTCACACCGGTGTAGAAGAGGATTCGCTCGGTCGTGGTGGTCTTGCCGGCATCGATGTGGGCCATGATGCCGATGTTGCGCACCTTGTTCAGGTCGCTGAGCACTTCCTGTGCCACTTAATCGCCTCGCATTTTCGCTAGAGCTGTTGGGTCTGAGGTGGGTCCGGCCGCGGCGACCCGGAAAGGGCCACCGCGGCCGACAGTGATCACCAGCGGTAGTGCGCGAACGCCCGGTTGGCCTCGGCCATCTTGTGGGTGTCCTCGCGGCGCTTCACCGAAGCACCGAGGCCGTTGGACGCGTCGAGCAGCTCGTTGGCCAGGCGCTCGACCATCGTCTTCTCGCGACGCTGACGGCTGAAGGTCACGAGCCAGCGGAGCGCCAGGGTGTTGGCGCGACCCGGCTTGACCTCGATCGGCACCTGGTAGGTGGCGCCACCGACGCGGCGGCTCTTCACCTCGAGGGTGGGCTTGACGTTGTCGAGCGCACGCTTGAGGGTGACGACCGGATCGGTGCCGGTCTTCTCGCGGGCCTGCTCGAGCGCGCCGTAGACGATGCGCTCAGCGGTCGACTTCTTGCCGTCCAGCAGGATCTTGTTGACCAGCTGGGTGACCAGCGGCGAACCGTAGACCGGGTCGTTGATCAGCGGGCGCTTGGGTGCGGGTCCTTTACGTGGCATGACTTATCAGTTCCCCTTCTTCGCGCCGTAGCGGCTACGGGCCTGCTTGCGGTCCTTGACACCCTGGGTGTCGAGCGAGCCGCGGATGATCTTGTAGCGCACACCCGGGAGGTCCTTCACACGACCGCCGCGGACGAGCACCATCGAGTGCTCCTGCAGGTTGTGGCCTTCGCCGGGGATGTAGGCGGTGACCTCCACCGAGCTGGTCAGACGCACACGGGCGACCTTGCGCAGCGCGGAGTTCGGCTTCTTGGGGGTGGTGGTGTACACGCGGGTGCACACGCCGCGACGCTGCGGGCTTCCCTTGAGGGCCGCGGTCTTGGTCTTCGCAGCCTTGTCATGACGGCCCTTGCGGACCAGCTGATTGATGGTTGGCACTAGGTGTTCATTCCTCTTTGTTGTCCGTTGTGGTTGGTGCTCCGGGCAAGCTCGTGGAAACCGGTCTCCAGACCGACTTCCGGCGCGCTTCCACAACTCGCCCCACCAGCGCATACACACTGGTCAGTACATTTTCGCTACCCCGGGGTCGGGCGTGTCATACACTCGACAGCGGATTCGCCTGTCAGGCCGCGGTGCCGCCCTGCCCCGAGTTCACTCGATCTCGGGGCCGGCTCGAGAGCCATTGGCCGGGCATGCGGACTGGCCCAGCATTGGCCGGGCACCGACGATCCACTCTACCGATCGGGTTTGCACAGGTCAAAAAACGGATCCTCCGCGCGACCTGCAGGTGAACAGGTCGTGTGCGCTGGGGCCCGAACACACTGCGACATGGCATTACCTTCTCCACTCTTACACCCCCGGACCCGGCACGTCGAGGCTTCGTCCGGCCCGATCTCGCCGACCGTTTCCCTTGGCCGGAATCGGTGCCCGGACCTGCGCGATCAGGGGCGCAAAAGGACTGTCAGGATCCATCGGCCGGCGCGACGGTGAGCTCTGACCTCCGTACCAGCGGTCGACGATCGTCGCCTGGCGTTCGAGGTTGTGATCGGCCCATCCGTGGTGAGCATCACCCGGCCCGCGGAGGCGGTAGACGTTCTCGCCGAGTTCGTGCCGCGCTTGAACCGCGAGCGCGTCGGCCAGGAACGACGCCGACGACCCGGCGCCGACGATCTGCCGGACGTGCACGAGCTCGTGGATCAGCAGCTGGCCGGGCGCCGGATAAGCCGCGGGCCCGGGCCCCAGCGGCGCGTCGAACATCGCGCCGACGTGACAGAAGACCAGGCCGTCCACCGCGGGCAGCGTGAAGGCTCGTCCCCCGCGTCCGGAGAGGTCGGTGAGGATCACGTCGTCGAGCCACTCGGCAGGCCCGAACACACGCTCGGCGGCTCGACGTTCCTCGTCGGACAGCGGGCGGTGCCGGATCCCGAGGCGAGCGACCACCCCGGCGGCGACACCCGCCACGGCAGCGATCGCGACCCCGAGGGGACCGAACCAGACCGTCACGATCAGGACGTGGGCGGCTGCGAGCACACCGGCGGTCGATGCGGGACCCGCGGGCCACCACCGGCCGCCGGCTCGCCGCGCGAGTGACAGCACGACACCGAGAAACCATCCGTAACCACGGGCCATCCGAACGAGGAGTCGTCTCGACATCGAGTGACCCTCAGTCCCGTACGGCCATGACGACCAGACCGGGCCCGACGTGTTCGTCGGCGGGCAGCCGGAGCTCGGCGACCGGGCGCAGGCCGGCCTGCTCGATCAATCCGACGTACTTCTCCGGCGACCACTGATGGGTCGTCCACTCGACCGGACCGCCGTAGGCCTCGGTGCGTCGCACGTCCTCCTCGCCCGTGTGGGTGCCGGTGATGAAGCATCCGCCCGGCATCAATGCGCGGGCGAATGAGGCCAGCACCTGCGGGAGAACGTGCCGCGGGAGGTTGAATAACGACCACCATCCCAGGACGCCGCCCAGCGATGCGTCGGCGAGATCCAGGTCGGTCGCCGAGCCGACCCCGAAACGGCAGGACGGGTGCAGACGACGCGCGTTGTCGATCATGCGCGGCGAGAGGTCCACGCCGGTCACGTCGAGTCCGCGCTCGGCGAGATAGGCGGTGACGGTCCCGGGTCCACAGCCGACGTCGAGCACGGGACCGATGCCCGCGACCGATTCGGCGAACGCGTCGAGTGCGGCCTTCAGCCACGGCCGGCACCGGGGGTCGCCGATTCCCGTGTCCACCACCAGTCGGACGTAGTCGTCGGCCACCCGGTCATAGGACGCGCGGACGGCGTCGAGGTCGGCCGGTCGATCGATGGGTTCGCGCATGCGCCCACGATATGACCCGGATACGACACCGCCCCCGGTCCGAGGCCATCGGACCGGGGGCGGCAGCGTGTCGATCCGAGTCGACTACGGGGTGTTGAACCAGGCGACGACCGACGGCCACGCCTTCGGGTTCGACTCGCCGTAGCCGATGTAGGCACCGATGAACGCACCGACGCCGGCGCCGATCCAGCCGAAGACGATGAAGCCGATGAGGCCACCGACCAGCGTGTACAAGGGTGTGTTCCCCCGCCAGCCCTTGTTCAGTTCCGCCCACATGATGTCGTAGCGCTGCTGCTTGGTCAGGCGCTGCTTGGCCGCCTTCGTCTCGGCGGCGTCGAGCACAGCCCGGAAGTCCGTTCCGACGACCGGAGTGAGGGTGACCGACGACTTGTCCGCGCTGACCGCGGCGCGCAGCGGAACGGTGAACCCGTCCATCTGTCCCGAGAGCGGCATCGACGAGACAGTGCGACCGCGACCGTCGAGGATCTGGAGCGCCCCCGCCGGGCTGACCACGACGCTGCCCCCGCGCACGTCGACGATCACGCTCTTGTGGTCCGCGGCGATCGCCGCGGACGCCGTCGGGAGTGCCACCGTCGCCGGTGCCGCGTGTGCCGTCGCAACGGGGACGGCGACGAGTACTGCACCCATCATGGCCAGCGCCATGATCCCTGCCCTGAGGTGCTTCATGTGTGAATTCTCTTTCTCACGAGGATCTTTGGCCCGTGCTCGGGCCGCGGTGATCATATCGGAGTAGAGACAGGTTGCCGCAATCGTCTCAACAGGCCAATCCCGTGTGCGCACCCGACGAATCACGTTGCGGCGCAGCAGATGTGAAAACAGTGAGCGGGATCACTCCGGCGTCTGGGGGAGTTTCACCTTCGAACCACCGCGCCTGGCCGGATTCGACGGGGGCGGGACCACCGGGCCGATGTCCCCGTCGGGGGCCTCGTCGAGGTCGACGATGACCGGCGCATGATCGCTGGGTTTGCTGCCCTTGCGCGCCTTGCGGTCGATCCAGGCCGCCTCGACCCGGCCGGCGGCGGACTCGCCGGCCAGGATCAGGTCGATCCGCATGCCGAGGTCCTTGTGGAACATTCCGGCACGGTAGTCCCAGTAACTGAAAACCCGGTCGTCCGGCCAGCGGTCACGGACGACGTCCCGCAGACCCAGAGCCGCGAACTCGGCGAGTGCCGCCCGTTCCGGCGGGGTGACGTGCGTGTGCCCGACGTAGGCGTCCGGGTCGAAGACGTCGGCGTCGGCGGGAGCGATGTTCATGTCGCCGCAGAGAAGCGTCGACGACGGGTCCGTGACCGCGCGCACGAGAGCTGCCAGCCACTCGAGCTTGTACGTGTAGTGATCGGAGTCCGGGGTGCGGCCGTTGGGCACGTAGAGCGAGTAGATGCGCAGGCCGCCGCACACCGCCGAGACCGCCCGCGCCTCCAGCGTCTCCGGGCTCGGGTAGCCGGGCATGCCGTCGAATCCGATTCGCACGTCATCGAGCCCGACCCGCGAGAGCAGGGCGACGCCGTTCCACTGCCCCTGCCCCGCATGCGCGATCTCATAACCGCGTTCGGCGAGATCGGCGCCGAGCGTCTCGTGGAATGCGGCATCGGACAGCTTGGTCTCCTGCAGGCAGACGACGTCGGGACGCCGTTCGTCGAGCCACGGCAGCAGGCGCGGAATCCGCTGTTTCACCGAGTTCACGTTCCAGGTCGCGACGCGCATGGGCCCACGGTAGTACGACCCACCGACGCCGCTCCGGCCCGGGAGCCGGGCTTTCCTTCGTCGGTGATGTGTGTCACGTTGGTGTCATCGACACTCTCTCGTTCCGGCCCGATCGAACGCCACACCGCCCTGTCATCGAGCACTCGTGGCGACGGTCGGCGCTGTCGGGAGTCAGGCCGGAGGACAACACCCCCGCCCGCCTCCGGGACATCGGATCCGCCGATCCGCTGCTCGATGCGGCGCGCCCCGTCCTCGACGACGCCGCGGCCCGTCTCGCCGACACCGACGTGTCGCTGCTGCTCGTCGACCACGAGTGCCGCATGGTCACCCGGGTGGCTTTCGGGACGACCGTCGAACGCCGGCTCGATGCGATCGGTGCGACGCCCGGTGTCCCGTTCGGCGAGGACATCGTCGGGACCACCGCGCTCGGCACCCCCGCCGAGACGCGCGGCGGTGTGATCGTCAACAGCACCGAGCACTACCTCGAACAGTTCCGGACGATCAGCTGCTTCGGCCAGCCGATCATCCATCCCGCGACCCGACGGCTCGCGGGGATCATCTGCATGTCCGAGATCGCCGACCGCATCAACCCGCTCGCGGTGCCGGTGGTCAACGGCATCGTCGCCGACATCGCGGACCGGTTGCTCGACCGATCCCGTGCGCACCAGCGACGCGTGCTCGACGCCTTCCAGCGCGCCGCCCCACGTCGCGACATAGCGGTGGCCGCCATCGGCGACGATCTGCAACTCACCAATGCCCTGGCCGCCGAGCTGCTCTCCCCCACCGACATCGGCGCACTCCGCGTGATCGCCACCGATCCCGCGCTTCGTACGACGACGCTGCCCCTCACGCTCGTCTCCGGGGCGGCGGTCGAGGTCGCCGTCGAACCGGTGGCCGGTACCCGCGGGGCCGCACTGTTCCGCTTCCGCGCCCTCAGCACACCGACGACGCCGACGCGGTCCACTCCGGTCCGGCCGTCACGCACGACCGTCGCCGTCTCCGGTGAGCCGGGCACCGGACGCACGACGCTGGCTCTCGAACTTGCCGCCGAATCATCGGACGAGTCCGGCCGAGCCGTGGTCGTCGACGTCGCCGACGAGTTGATCAACGGTCGGCAGCCGGATGTCGCCGGTCAGCTCGCACGAGCTCGATCGTCGGGGGTCCCGCTGGTGATCGACGGTGTCGACCTGCTCGACGACCGGTCGATCGCCCTGGTCACGCGGGCCACGGCATCGACCCCGGCGGCGGCGCCGTTGATTCTCGTCAGCGGTCCTCGCGCGCAGGCGGGTCCCGCGGTCGCGGCGCTGCTCGGCCGGTGCGCAACCCGCATCGATCCCGCGCCACTGCGTCACCGGACCTCGGAGCTCGCGGCCGTCGCGAGCGGCGTCCTCGGTGAGATCGATCCTGAACTCACGCTGTCCGGACCGGCGACCGACGCCCTGCTCAGCCAGGACTGGCCCGGGAACTTCACCGAGCTGATCGCGGTCCTGCGGGAGGCCGCGGCGTCGTGCCGGGAGCGGGCGGCACGCGTGATCGAAACCGCGGATCTCCCGGCCACCTACCGGACGACGAGTCGGGCGGCCCATCTCTCCGGACGAGAACAGGCCGAGCGAACGGCGATCGTCGACGCGCTCGACCGAGCGGGCGGCAACAAGGTCCGCGCCGCCCGGGACCTCGGGATCAGCCGCACCACGTTGTACGCGCGGATGCGAGCACTCGGGATCCAGTAGGGGCCGCGATGTGGCCGGGCCGGTACGTCAGTCGACGAGCGGATCGGCCAGCGTGTGTCGTGCTAGCGGATCGGCCAGCGTGTGCCGTGCGAGCGCGGCGATGAGGTCGGTCTGCGTGACGATGCCGACCAGCAGGTCCCCTTCGAGCACCGGCACGGCACCGCATCCGCTGTCGGCGAGCATCGGCAACAACGCGGTCACCGGCGCGTCCGGCGCCGCGATCGGCAGCGTCGTGTCCATGACATCGGCGGCCGTCAGGACGCTGCCGTCCCGGCGCAGCAGCCGGGCGAACATCCGGTCCGATCCGCGCGCCGAGCCCACGCGAAGGCGGGAGACGAGATGGATCTGGAAGACGACACCCAGGAACCGGCCGCCGCGCGTCACCACGGGCAACGAGGTGAAGCGGTGGATGTCGAACATCTGCGCCAGGTCGGGAAGTGTCGCGTCCGGTCCCACTGTCACCAGATCCCCGGACATGACGTCTCCGGCGACGAGCGGGTCGGCGCGATGGCCCGCAGCCTGGAGTTCGGCCGCCCCGATGAGTCGTGCGAGATCGGCGACACCGAGATTGAGGGACTGGCTGTACCGGTTGAGGATGTCGGTCAGCTCGTCCTCGTCCAGTCCGATCCGCGCGGTGGCCGACGACTCGTCGTCGAACCGACGGTACGGATACCGGCGTCCGGTGACCCGTGCGTATCCGACCGCGAGCACGACCAGCGCGATCGTCCCCACGGCGACGGGGGCCAGGGCGAACCGGAACCCGAGCGCGTGGACCACGTCCGGGCTGAGCCCGGCGGTCATCGCGACGGCGCCGCCGGGCGGATGCACTGCGCGACAGACCACCATGGCGAGGACCGCCACACCGACTGCGAGCGGGACGCGCAGCTCACTCGGCGACACCAGCAGGGTCACCACGACGCCGGCGAACGCCGACACGGTGTTGCCGACGACCGCCGACCAGGGCTGTGCGAGCGGACTGTTGGGCGCGGCGAACATCAGGACCGCCGACGCCCCGAACGGTGCGATCAGGAACAGACCCGTCCGCAGATCGACTTCGGACGTCGCGAGCACGAGTCCGACGAGCCCGAGACCCAGCACCGATCCGACTCCGGCACGTACCGCCTCGCGCAGCGACACCGACGTTCCCGGCGGTCCCACCGACTGCAGCGCACCGCGAAGACGATCGGCCATGCGCGCTGCCATCGGTTCCCTCTCCGGATGTGGAGGCGGCGCTCGCCACCCCCGGACACGCTAGCGACGGCGCCGGACGCACTTTCCGCGACCCCGGATCACCGCATCCGTCCACGACGAGGTGAAGGTGTTCAGTTTCTGGACACGGCGACCGCCCCGATCGGTGGCAGAAATGAGTCAGGTCACAGCTATGACCCAGATCACCCTGACCGGCTCGTCTCGACCCGCTCGCCTCGCCACCGGCGTTCGAGCACTTTCCCAGGAGGTACCCATGACCGCAGTCGCCACCGACCTGCTCCCGAAGGTCCGCGACTTCATCGGCCACGACCGCCCGATGCTGATCGGCGGTGAATGGGTGTGGTCGGCGTCCGGCCGCACCTTCGAGACCATCGACCCCGCCACCGCCCGTCCCCTCACCTCGGTCGCTCACGGTGACGCGACCGACGTCGACCGCGCGGTCCGCGCCGCCCGCGAGGCCTTCGACTCCGGACCGTGCACGCGGATGAAGCCGAACGAACGCGAACGGCTGCTCTGGCGCGTCGGCGATCTGCTCACCGAACGCGCGGCCGAGTTCGGTCAGCTCGAAGCACTCGACAACGGCAAGGCCGCGACCATCGCGACCGCCGTCGACACCGCCTGGGCCGCCGACATCTTCCGCTACAACGCGGGCCTGGCCACCAAGATCACCGGTTCGACGGTCGACGTGTCGATGCCGTTCGTGCCGGGTGGCGAGTTCCACGCCTACACGCTGCGCGAACCGGTCGGGGTGTGCGGGTTGATCGTCCCGTGGAACTTCCCGCTGCTGATGGCCGCCTTCAAACTGGCGCCGGCGCTCGCGGCGGGCAACACCGTCATCCTCAAACCCGCCGAGCAGACTCCCCTCACCGCACTGCTGCTCGGTGAGATCTTCGACGAGGCGGGCTTCCCGCCCGGCGTGGTCAACATCGTCACCGGATACGGCGAGGCAGGCGCCGCCCTCGCCGCACACGACGACGTCGACAAGATCGCCTTCACCGGTTCCACCGAGGTCGGCAAGAAGATCGTCGAGGCGGCGAAGGGCAATCTCAAGAAGGTGTCGCTCGAACTGGGCGGCAAGAGCCCCAACATCGTCTTCGCCGACGCCGACTTCGAGAAGGCGGTCGCCGGATCGGTGGCCGCGTGGATGTTCAACCACGGCCAGTGCTGCGTCGCCGGCACCCGGTTGTTCGTCGAGCGTCCGATCTTCGACGACTTCACCGCGGCGGTCGCCGAGGCCGCATCCCAGGCGAAGATCGGCCCCGGCCTCGATCCGGCCACCGAACTCGGACCGCTGGTGAGTCAGGAGCAGTTCGACCGCGTGTCCGGCTACCTGGCGGCCGGACTCGCCGACGGTGCGCGCGCATTGACCGGCGGAAAGCGTTGGGGCGATGAGGGATTCTTCATCGAGCCGACCGTGTTCGTCGACGTCGAACCCGACTTCTCCATCGTGCGCGAGGAGATCTTCGGACCGGTCGTCGCCGCGCTGCCGTTCGACGCCGACACCGGGGTCGCGGCCGCGGCCAACGACTCCATCTACGGTCTCGCGGCGGGCATCTGGACGACCGACCTGTCGAAGGCGCACCGGACGGCTCGCCAGATCAAGGCCGGATCGGTGTGGGTCAACCAGTACAACGGCTTCGACACGGCGATGCCCTTCGGTGGCTACAAGCAGTCGGGCTGGGGCCGCGAACTCGGCTCCTCGGCCATCGACCTCTACACGCAGACCAAGGCCGTCAACATCGCGCTGTGACCGGCCATCCCTGATTCACACCAGAGTTCCCATCAAGTGCAAAGGAGCACGTCATGACACTCACCACCAAGGCCGCCGTTCTCACCGCCCCCGGAAAGCCCTTCGAGATCGTCGAACTCGATCTCGACGAACCCCGCGAGGGTGAGGTCCTGATCAAGTACACCGCCGCGGGCCTGTGCCATTCCGACCTCCACCTCACCGACGGCGACCTGCCGCCCCGCTACCCGATCGTGGGTGGTCACGAGGGCTCCGGGATCATCGAGGCCGTCGGACCCGGTGTGACCAAGGTGAAGCCGGGTGACCACGTCGTGTGCAGCTTCATCCCCAACGGCGGCACGTGTCGTTACTGCTCGACGGGACGACAGAACCTGTGTGACATGGGCGCGACCATCCTCGAGGGTTCGATGCCCGACGGCACCTTCCGATTCCATTCGGGCAAGGATGATTTCGGCGCCATGTGCATGCTGGGCACGTTCTCCGAACGCGCCACCATCTCGCAGCACTCGGTGGTGAAGGTCGACGACTGGCTGCCCTTGGACAAGGCCGTCCTCGTCGGCTGCGGCGTGCCGTCGGGCTGGGGGACCTCGGTGTACGCCGGCGGCGTGCGAGCCGGTGACACGGTGGTCATCTACGGCATCGGCGGCCTCGGCATCAACGCCGTCCAGGGTGCGGTGTCGGCCGGCGCCAAGTTCGTCGTGGTCGTCGACCCGGTGGACATGAAGCGCGACGCCGCACTGAAATTCGGTGCGACGCACGCCTATGCGGACCCGCAGGAGGCCGCCGCCAAGGTCAACGAACTGACGTGGGGTCAAGGCGCCGATCAGGCCCTGATCCTGGTGGGTACGGTCGACGAGGAAGTCGTGTCGAACGCGACGGCCGTCATCGGCAAGGGCGGCACAGTGGTCATCACCGGTCTCGCAGATCCGGCCAAACTGACCGTGCACGTGTCGGGCACCGACCTCACCCTCAATCAGAAAACGATCAAGGGCAGCCTGTTCGGCTCGGCCAACCCCCAGTACGACATCGTCAAACTGCTCCGTCTCTACGATCAGGGCCAGCTCAAGCTCGACGAGCTGATCACCACCACCTACACCCTCGATCAGGTCAACGAGGGCTACCAGGATCTCCGTGACGGCAAGAACCTCCGCGGGGTGATCATCCACGGCGAGTGACACGGTCGGAGCTCGCCCGGGGGACTCGACCCCGGGCGAGTTCGCGTGTCCGCAGTCCGGTCCGGGCCGGGACGGCCGCCGATCCCATCCGGGACACCGACTCGGCGATCCGCTCGACCTGCCGTGCCGGCGTGGGATCGGCCGGAGCGGTCGCGGCGCGGGGGTCGGGCACCGGTACGGCCGCCGTGGTTTCCGCGCGCCGGTCCGGGTGCTCGACGGCCGACAACGTGGCGGCGACCGCGTTCCGCAGTTCCTCGAGCGCTCCATCATCGGCGTCCGAGTTCGGCGGAGTCGCTGTCCGATGGTCTTCGGACAACCGGTTCCCGACCACCGACCAGGCGAGTCCGCGCGCCTCCCTGGTGGTGGCGCGCAGCTCTGGTCGGAGACGGCGGACCATTGCGCGGTGGGTACGACTCAGGGCGAAGATCGCCGACGCCGCGGCGTCGAGAATGGCCGCTTCCGCGGCGTCGAGCCTGGACGCGGCCGCCAGTACCGCGTCGGGTCCAGACGGACCCGACTCATTTGTCGAAGATGGTTGCGGCACGGCGTGATCGGAACCCCGTCGCAGAGCCGCCTCCGCGGTGTCGACCAGCGCATCGAAGTAGGCACGCAACTTGGTGTCGAGGACCGGCGTCGTCGGTGAACTGAGAACGAGGAACGCGGCGGCCGAACCCACGAGAGCACCCGCGAGCGTCTCCTCGACCCGCCACTCGATCACCTGCCGGTCGAGCACGCCGAGCAGATCGAAGGTCGTGGTCAGCAGGATGGTGATGAACAGGATCGTCCACGTGTAGGAGATCGAGGCGAGGTAGAAGGCCAGGAACACCGAACAGACGATGATCGCGTACTGCACCGGTGGGTGATGGCCGATGAGGTACACCGCCACCACTCCGACCACGAGTCCGACGATCGTGCCCTGGACCCGCCGGACCGCCTTGGTGAGAATCGCTCCGCGCGTGGCCATCCCGTTGAAGACCATGAACGCACTGAGGACCGCCCAGTACCATCGGCTGGCCGAGATGAGTCCGCCCACGCCGACGGCCACCGACGTGGCCACCATGACCTGCAGGGCGAAGCGGGTCGTGTCGGGCCGTGCCGCACGGTGGACGGGCTCCGCCGGCGGCACATCGACTGTCGCGGACATCGATCGTCCACCACGTAAGTGTGGCCGGAAGGTGATGGCCCGCAACTCGATCGTCGCGTCGACCGCTGTCCCGATCGCCTCGATCGCACTCCGGGCGCCCGCCGACCCGGCAGCCGGGACCGTCTCCCCGGTACCGGTGCTCTCGACGACCTCCTCGACCGACCGGGCGCGCAGAACCTGCCGTAACCGTCCCACCTCGTGGAGCACTCGGACATCGGTGCGGTTCAGCGACACCCCGTAGGCGGATTGCTCACATGCGAGCTGTGTCACCGACATCCGCTGTGCGAGCGTCGACGCACCGACGTCCACGTACCGCTCCGTCCCGTAGTGGTGCTGCCAGTCGGCGACGACGCCGGTGGCCGCCGCCAGACGGGTGACCGCGGCGGCCAGCCGATCCGGACCGGTCGTCGGCCGGGATGCGAGGCGCAGCAGGTCGTCGGCGCAGACCCGGACGCCGCGCAGCGCGCGGGCCAGCTCTCCGGCCGGCCGGTCCCGGATGAGGACGAGTCGCACGAACAGCGCACTGCAGACGGCGATGACAACGAGTCCGGCCAGTACGGGGAACTCGGCCATCCCGGCGTTCATGACCACTCCGAAGAAGAAGGTGAAGAAGCCGAAGAAGCCGAGGGCACTCCCCCGCGGTCCGTACCGCGTACTCCAGGCCGCGGCGCCCGCGACCATGATGAACGCGACGGCGCGCGCCGCCGGCCACGGGTGCATCAGGCACGCCAGGGCGCCGGCGGCGAAGCCGGGGATCAGCAGCAGCAGGGTCGTGGCGATCCGCGCCCGTGACGTGGTGTCCTTGACCGCGCCGACGGTCGCCCACAGTCCCAGGAACCCACCGCTGAGTTCGGCAGCCGCGGGTAGGTCCACGAATGTACGGAGCACCAGAACGGCCGAGGCCGCGATCGCCATGGCCGAGGCACCGCGTGCAGCCTTCCGGAGTCGCGCCGCGGCGGGATCGCGCGTCGTGAACAGAGCGGTCGGTGCAAAGGGCGGCGCCATGTCCGAAATCATCGCATTGACCGAATCGGCGGGACGAAGAGTGCTTGAATCACCGTGTGACAGCGACCTGGTGGATTCGTGTACTCCGTATCTCGTTCGCGGCGCTCGGCACCTCGGCACTCATCTATCAGGTGATGGTCCGCCTCGACGACCCCGACTTCACGCTGTGGAACTTCTTCTCCTACTTCACGGTGTTGAGCAACATCGCCGCCGCGGTGGTCCTGCTCGTCGGTGGACTGCTGGCCCCCACCGGTCCCGCCTGGGAGTGGCTCCGCGGAGCGGTGACCACCTGCATGGTGATCACCGGAATCGTGTACGCGCTGCTGCTCAGCGGGGTCGATGTGGACGTCACCTACGGCTGGGTCAACGACGTGCTGCACCGCATCATCCCCCTGGTGATGCTGGTGGACTGGATCCTGGTGCGCGCCAGGCGGCTTCCCGAACGCAGTTGGCTCACCTGGCTGGCCGTCCCGCTGGTGTACGGCGTGTACACCCTGATCCGCGGACCCATCGTCGACTGGTACCCGTATCCGTTCATCGATCCCCGTGGGCAGGGCTATGTCTCGATGAGCATCTCGCTGGTCGTGGTGTTCGTCGGGATGGCACTCATGTCCTTCGGCGTCTGCTGGGCCGGAACCCGAGGCAGGTCCCACGACGAGGTCGCCGCCTGAGGCGGTGATCAGGGACGGGAGTCGACGCCCAGCGACACGGCGATCTGCTCGCACCAGGTGTCGACCACCTGGGCGCGTCGTGTCGAATCATCCGACAGAGTGTCGGCGAGACCGAGTCCGCGAGCGAAGTCGAGTGTCGCCTGCACGAGCCGGTGGCCCTTCTGGTCATCGGCCGAGACACCCATCGCCGCCATCGTCCGCTGATGGGCGGCCCGGGCGAACTTCGCCTCGAGGGGCAGGATCAGTGTGCGCAGCGCAGGGTCGGACGCTGCCGCGGCCCACACCTGAAGTGCTGCCTTGAATTCCGTGCCGGTGTACACCGCCACCGCGCGCTGGACCGCGGCGCTCACCCGTGCCGGGGTGATCGCCTCGTCGGGGCCGGGTGCCTCGATCTCGCTGCCCGCCGCCGCGGTCAGGTCGTCGAAGACCTGCTCGAGCGCAGCGGTGATGAGCGCTTCACGCGTCGGGAAGTGATGTTGGGCAGCACCTCGCGACACTCCGGCACGTTCGGCGACGGCAGCAACCGTGGCGGCCGCCCATCCGTCCGCCGCGAGCACGTCGACCGTGGACCGCAGCAGTCGCTCACGGGTCAGACGTGAGCGTTCCTGCTGCGGGCCACGCGAATTCGACGACCCGGCATTCGATGACCCCGGGTTCGGGGACACTGCCGTGGACACCGGCGTCACACCTCAGTACGACTTGGGAAGGCCGAGGCTGGCCTGCGCGACGAAGTTGAGGATCATCTCCCGGCTGACCGGCGCGACGCGGGCGATACGGACGAGGCTCAGCATCGGCGCGATACCGTACTCGGAGGTCAATCCGTTCCCGCCCATCGAGTGCACGGCCTGATCGACGATCTTCACCGCGGCCTCGGCCGCGGCGTACTTCGCCATGTTCGCCGGCTCGGCCGCGCCCCAGTCGTCGCCCGCGTCGTACATCGTCGCGGCCTTCTGCATCATGAGCTTGGCCATCTCGAGCTCGATCTTGCCCTGCGCCAACGGATGGGCGATGGCCTGGTGCGCACCGATCGGCGTCTTCCACACCGTCCGTTCCTTGACGTACGACACCGCCTTGTCGAGCGCGAACCGGCCCATGCCGACCGCCGACGCGGCGGCCATGATCCGTTCCGGGTTCAGCCCGGCGAACAGCTGACTGAGTGCTGCGTCCTCGTCGCCCACGAGTGCGTCGGCCGGCAGCCGGACGTCGTCGAGGAACAGTTGGAACTGCTTCTCCGGGTTCTGCAGTTCCATGTCGATCATGGTGTAGGAGAAGTTCTCCGCATCGGTCGGCACGATGAACAGCGCCGGCTTGAGCTTGCCGGTCTTGGCATCCTCGGTACGCGCCACGATCAGGACCGCCTGGGCCTGGTCGACTCCCGAGATGTAGACCTTCTGGCCGGACAGCAGCCAGTCCGCGCCGTCACGACGAGCGGTGGTGGTGATGTTGTGCGAGTTCGACCCGGCGTCGGGTTCGGTGATACCGAACGCCATCGTGATCGAGCCGTCCGCCAGTCCGGGCAACCACCGCTGCTTCTGCTCGTCGGTGCCGAAGCGCGCGATCACATTGCCGCAGATTGCCGGTGAGACCACCAGCATCAGCAGTCCGGTGCCGGACGCGGCGATCTCCTCCATGACGATCGCCAGCTCGTACATGCCGGCTCCGCCGCCGCCGTACTCTTCGGGAAGGTTGACCCCGATGAAGCCGAGCTTGCCGGCTTCCTGCCAGAGTTCGTCGGTCTTGCGTCCCTCACGGGCGCACTGCCGGAAGTACTCCTGGCCGTATTTGGCCGCCAGACCGGCCACCGCGGAACGCAGTTGGGCGCGTTCCGGGGTTTCCACGAAGGGGTTGTCCAGGGTTGTCATCGCGTCGTTCCCTCTCGGTCGTGTCGGTTCGGATGTTCGCAGCGGTTCAGGCGTGGAAGCCGAGTCGCTTGGCGGCCAGACCGTTGAGGATCTCGGTGGTGCCGCCGCCGATACCGATGATGCGCATGTCGCGGTACTGCCGCTCGACCTCGGTGCCGGTCATGTACCCCAGTCCGCCGTGGAGCTGAACGGCCTTGTCGGCCACCCATTCTCCCGCTTCGACAGCGGTGTTCTTGGCGAAACACACCTCGGCGATGAGGTCGTCGTGTGAGGTCACCTTGCGTTCCACCACGGCGCGTGTGTAGGTGCGGGCGATGTCGATACGACGCGCCATCTCGGTGAGGCTGTCCTGCACCGACTGCCGCGCGATGATCGGCTTGCCGAAGGTCTCGCGGTCGCGCGCCCACTGCACGGTGAGATCGAGACAACGCTGCGCGCTGGCGTAGGCCTGCACCGCGAGTCCGGACCGCTCGGTGACGAAAGCCATGGCGATCTGGGCGAATCCGGAGTTCTCCGGGCCGACGAGGTTCTTGACCGGCACACGTGCGTCGACGAACGACAGCTCCGCGGTGTCCGAGCAGCGCCAGCCCATCTTGTCGAGCTTCCGCGTGACGGTGAATCCGGGTGTGTCCTTGTCGATGACGAGCAGCGATACGCCGCCCGCGCCCGGACCGCCGGTGCGCACCGCCGCGACGACGAAGTCCGCCCGGACAGCCGAGGTGATGTAGGTCTTGGAGCCGTTGACGACGAAGTGGTCGCCGTCCCGCTCGGCCTTCGTGGTCAGGTGGCCGACGTCGCTGCCACCGCCGGGCTCGGTGATCGCGAGGCTGCCGATCTTCTCGCCGGCCAGGGTCGGGCGCACCCAACGGTCGATCTGTTCCGGATCGCCGGCGGCGATCAGGTGCGGCAGGGCGATGCCGTGAGTGAACAGCGAGGCGAAGATGCCGCCGGCCGCACCCGCGTAGTGCAGTTCCTCAGCGAGGATCGTCGTGTCGATGTGATCGCCACCGGAACCGCCGACCTCCTCGGGGATCCCGAGGCCGAACAATCCGAGCTTCGCGGCCTCGAGGTGGAGCGAACGCGGGATCTCGCCGTCACGCTCCCAGTCGTCCTGGAAGGGCAGGATGTGCTTCTCGACGAATCTGCGGACCGTCGAACGCAGTTCGAGACGTTCCGGCGTGTCCCAGACGTCGGGGCTGACAATGGGCACCCAAGGCTCCTTCGTGTGATGTGACTGTGATGTGTTGGGGTCGGGTCGTCGGTGCGGTGGTTCAGGCCCCGCGCCGCTCGCGGCCCTCTCCCGGCGGACCGGCGAAACATTGTGCGATGCCGGACCATTCGAGCGCGTCGTGACCGACGATCTCCAGGTCGAGGTCGGCGAGGGCGCGACGCTGGGTCACCAGCTGACAGAAGTCGAGCGCCGAACCGCGGATGACGTCGGACGCATCATCGGGCCCCCACGTCCACAGCTCCCCCGACGGCGATGTCAGCGCATAGTGGAACGGTTCGGCCGGCGGGGTCCTGCCGTTGACGATGTAGGCGAAATCGCGTGTGCGCACCCCGATGTGCGCGACGTGGCGGATGCGGTCGCTGGGCAGCATGGTCACCCCGAGGGCATCGGCGACGTCGAGGCCGTGGGCCCACGTCTCCATCAATCGCGCGGTGGCCATGGAGGCGGCCGACATCGGCGGGCCGAACCACGGGATCTTCACACCCGGTGGCACGTTCCGGAGCGCATCCGCGAGCTTGCCGCGGGCGAGGCGCCAGCCGGCGAGGATCTCCTCGGCCGGGGCACCCGCCCCGGCCTCGGCGGCGTCGTCGACGTAGCTCTCCGGATTGTTCTGCAGGGCCTCGGTGACGAGATCGGTGAAGCGATCGGGATCGGTTGCCGCGATGGCCGCGACCTCATCGGTCCACGCCAGATGAGCGATCTGGTGGGCGATCGTCCACCCCGGTGCGGGTGTGGGCGTCGCCCATCCCGCGTCGTCGAGGTCGGCGACCAGCGCATCGAGCTGCTCCGACTCGGCCTCGAGATGTGCCACCACGCCGTGGACGGCCGCTGCCCGATCAGTCATGCGGTCAGCCTCACACAGGTTCCCAGAAGAATCAAGCGCGCTTGATTGTTTTTCGGACCGAAACGCTGAAAGCCGCCCCTGGAAACCGCCCTCCGGACCGCGTCGGGCGACGATATGTCGCCGACTCCGCTGCTCAGGGCTGTTTTCCGGGGCAGATCTCAGGGGCGGTTTTCAGGGGCAGGTCTCAGGGGCAGGTCTCAGGGGCAGATCTCAGGGGCGGTTTCCAGGCAGTGGCGCGACGGACTCTCAGTGATAGTGGACGTCGAGCGTCGCGCGACTGAGCAGCACGTCGTCGTATGACGTCATGGTGGCCTCGAAGGACGAGATGCGACGCCCGGTCTTGATCGGCGTCACCTCGACGGTGACCTCGCCGCCGTCCACCGCGGGCGAGCGGTAGAAGCCGATGGCCATGTCACCGATCGAGTAGTCCTGCCCCGGCCCGGCGTGCAGGTGGCCGGCGAACGAGCCCGCCTGGCCGACGATCGTGGCGATGACACCGCCGTGCATGGTGCCGAACATGTTGCCCATCCAGGGATCGGTGGCGCTGCGGAAGCGGATGCCGGCGTCCCGGTCGGTGGCACCGTCGAGCACCTCGACCGTGCCGTTGAGCATCTCGACGAGCGGCCCCGGGTCACGCTGCTTGGTGGCGATCTCCTCGACCACCGCCCGTCCCGTCAGACCCGAGGGAATCGTCGGCGGGAGCGTCACCCCGTGGTCGTCGTTGCACCGGGGCATCGGCATCCCGATCTCCGCGGACGGTGTCTGCCCCGTCGGGGCGCGTCCGACGCGGACGTTGCGTGCGGAACCGACACAGCAGAGTTGCCCTGCGCCGGAACGGATCTCGACGCTCGTCGACCCCCAGCCGTCGTCGTGCATCACAACCTCGGCACGCGCCGCCAGCATGTCCCCGATACGCGCGCGACCGTGCGTCGAGAGCGACAGCCGAGCCTGCAGCGTGGCGGCCGCCGGATCGTTGTGGACGCGATGGAACGGGATTCCGCCGCAGTGATCGAAGAGAACGGCGAGGGCGGGCAACTCGATGAGGCCGCGATGGTCGGCGAACTGCGAGCACAGGAGTTGGGCGGCACGCACACCGTTGGGCTCGACGGCCAGGTCGCCGAGGTGGAATGCGGACAGTGGGTCATGCGGCCCCGGATTCGGTGACTCGGCGTGGTGCAGATCGCTCATGCATCTTCTGTATCAGCAGAATGCGGCCGACCTCACCTTGAGGAGTCCAACATCACTCCCGTACGCTGTGGGTTCGAAGTGTCCAAAGTGACGGGAGATACACATGGGACGCAAGACTGTTGCTGGATTCGGAGCCGCCGCGGCATTCGCTGCACTGACCCTCGGCACTGCCACCGCGCAGGCGGCCCCCGGCGAGCAGCCACTGAGCGTCGATCAGATCCCGAACGCCGGCATCACCGTGGGCTCCAACGGTGTCACCGGAGGTTTCGTCGCCTCGATCCTCGCATCCGCAACCGAACCCGGGATCACCCACGTCTCACTGAACACCACCCCGACCGAGACCTGCTCGACGAACCTGAAGGACGCGCGCATCGGCATCTCCTGGACGAACCGGTCGACCGGGAAGTCCGGCAGCGAGGTCTTCGCCACATGCACCGACGGACGCCCGTCGGACGGGGTCTCGATCGCGACCGGCGCCGGGCCTGTCGAGTTCACCACGACGATCATCGGTCAGAACGACCAGACGTTCACCGTCGTACCCGGCAGCGGTTCCTTCACCCGCTAGAGCACACCCACACAAGCCTGTCGGGGACGCTCCGGCGTCCCCGACAGTCGTGCCGTAGACAATATTTCAAATCTGTGCACAGACCGGGTGAACACGTTCTAGATTTGGCCGCATGGCCGAGACAGTCACCCAGCTCCTTCAGGAACGCGCCGACGACGACAACCTGGCAATCACCTACGAGGACAGCCGTTGGACGTGGCGCGAGTACATCCGCGACGCGGAGAAGACCGCGGCCGCAATGCTGTCCGTGGCCGACACGTCTCGCCCGATGCACATCGGCACTCTGCTCGGGAACACCCCGGACATGCTCATCGCCCTGGCCGCCGGGGCTCTCGGTGGCTACGTCACCGCGGGCATCAACAACACCCGACGGGGCGAGGGCCTGGCCGCCGACATCCTGCGCGCCGACTGCCAGATCCTGATCACCGACGCCGAGCACCGCCCTCTCCTCGAGGGCCTGGACCTGCCCGGCGTCACCGTCCTGGACACCTCGACCCCCCGGTGGGCCGACCTGGTCGCCGGAGCCGGCGAGCTGACCCCGCATTCAGTGCCGGGTGCCATGGACACGTTCATGCTGATCTTCACCTCGGGCACCAGCGGCAACCCGAAACCGGTTCAGTTCGCGCACATGATGATTCCGTTCGCCGGCCCCGTACTCGTCGACAAGTACGACATCGGCCCGGCCGACGTCTGCTACCTCTCGATGCCACTCTTCCACAGCGCGGCACTGATGGGTGGCTACTGCGTCGCCCTGTGCGGTGGCGCGGCGATCGCCCCGGCCAAGTTCTCGGCGTCGACCTTCCTCGACGACATCCGCCGCTACCGGGCGACGTACATGAACTACGTCGGCAAGCCGCTCGCCTATATCCTCGCCACCGAGGAGAAGCCCGACGATGCCGACAACCCGCTGCGCGTCGCCTTCGGCAACGAGGCCACCGACCGCGACATCGACGAATTCTCGCGTCGGTTCGGTTGCACGGTCTGGGACGGATTCGGCTCCACCGAACTCGCGATCATCATCACCCGCGAACCCGGTACCCCGCACGGCTCGATCGGCCGCGGTTTCCCCAACGTCGCGGTCTACGACCCCTCGACGATCACCGAGTGTCCCCCAGCCCGATTCGACGACACCGGAACACTTCTCAACTCCGACGAGGCGATCGGCGAGCTGGTCAACGTCGAGGGCGGCGGGATGTTCATGGGCTACTACAACGACTCCGACGCCACCAACGAGCGACTGCGTCACGGGATGTACTGGTCCGGCGACCTCGCCTACAAGGATTCCGACGGGTGGATCTATCTCGCCGGACGTACCGGCGACTGGATGCGCGTCGACGGCGAGAACCTCGCCGCCGGACCGATCGAACGCATCCTGCTCCGGATACCGGAGATCAACCGCGTCGCGGTGTACGCGGTCCCCGACGAACAGGTCGGTGACGCCGTGATGGCGGCCGTCGTACTGCAGGACGGCGCTTCGCTGAGCCCGGAGTCCTTCGCCGAACAGCTTGCCGCACAGGCAGACCTGTCACCGAAGGCCTGGCCGCGCTACGTACGGGTCGCGGAGGACCTGCCGACGACCGCCACCAACAAGATCCTCAAGCGCACCCTGAAGCAGGAGGGTGCGACCGCCGGTGACGGCATCCTGTGGGTCCGGGAGCCGCGATCACGCACGTACGGGGAGGCCGTCGGGGCGAGTGCCTGAGACGTTGGATCAGCTCACCGAGCTCGGCTACTACGCACTCTCCCGGCACCCCGTCACCCCGAGCGATCTCGCCGCCGAAGCACGCTTCGCCGACGAGATCGGACTCGGCACCGCTTTCGTCTCGGAACGGTTCAACATCAAGGATGCCGCCGCACTGTGCGGGGCTCTCGCCGGTGCGACCGAGAATCTCGGAATCGCCACGGCGGCAACCAATCACAACACCCGGCATCCTATCGTCACCGCGACCATGGGGGCGACGCTCAGCGAACTCTCGGCGGGGCGGTTCGCTCTGGGTCTCGGCCGCGGGATCACCCCCCAGTGGCAGATACTCGGACTTCCCCTCGTCACCGGCGCCGGCCTGCGTGACATCACCGGACTCCTCCGGAGGCTGTGGACGGGCGAGATGGTGATCGGTCACGACGGACCGGCCGGCTCCTATCCCCTGCTGAATCTCGGTGTGACACTCGAGCCTCCCCCACCGATCCTGCTGGTCACCATGAGTCCCAGGACTCTCGAGCTGGCCGGTGAGATCGCCGACGGCGTCGTCCTGCACACGTATTTCAGCGACGACGCGACCCGCCGGGCAGTCGCCCATGTCCGAGGAGCAGCGGAGCGGGCCGGGCGCGATCCCGCCTCGATCCGGATCTGGTCGGTCGTGGCGACGGTGGGGGACCACCTGGACGAGACCGACCGCCTGCGCAGACTGTACGGGCGGCTCGCCACCTATCTCCAGGGGTATCCGGATCAACTCATGGCGGCCAACGCCTGGGACCCGACAGACCTGGAACGAGTCCGGGCCACCGCGGCTTTCAGCGGTGCGCGCGGTCCCATCGACGCCACCGCCACCGCCGATGAACTCGCCGACCTGGCCGCCGTGATCCCGAACGCGTGGGTCGCCCACTCGGCGACCGGCTCGCCGTCGGACTGCGCGAAGACCGTCGCCGCGCAGTTCGACCTGGGCGTCGACTCGGTGATCCTGCACGGTGCGACACCGACCGAACTCGCGCCGGTGGTCTCGGCATACCGCGACATACGTCCCGACCGCGCGATCGGACTACCGGCCAACCCGGGAAGGGTGCCCTCGTGACGGAGATGCCCGCATGACAGAAACCATCGAGATACCCACGAGCGTCGAGCAACTCACGCCCGCCTGGCTGACGGGCTTCCTCGGCGAGAACGGCCACGACGATACGATCACCGCCGTCACCGCCATGGCCGTGGGAACCGGGCAGATGGCCGGGTCGTACCGCCTCACCCTCGACTACTCCGGACCGGCCGAACTCCCGGCCACGATGATCGCCAAGTTGGCGACCGGCGAACCGGAGCAGCGGGCATTCGGTTCCGGCGTGTTCCGAAACGAGGTCCGGTTCTACCGTGATCTGGCGTCGGCTTTCACCGTGCCGATGCCGAGGTGTTACGCCGCGACGATCTCGGATACCGGCACCGAGTTCGTCCTCCTGCTCGAGGACATGGGCGCGGCGGTGCAAGGTGACCAGATCATCGGATGTACGGCGGCACAGGCGGAGTCGGTCGCGATAGCGGCGGCCGGGTTGCACGCGCCCCGCTGGAACGACCCCGCACTGCTCGCAGAGATGCCACTGCCCGGTGAAGCGGAACGCGAGATGATGGAGTCATTGCTCGCGCCGATGGCCGACGTCTATCGCGAGCGCTTCTCCCCTGACGCACAGAGTTCGGCCGCCATCGACTGGCTGGTGCGTGAGGCCGGCGACTGGCTCGTCGCCCCGCTGCGCAACACGGCGCTGATCCACGGTGACCTGCGCGTGGACAATGTGCTGTTCGGGCCGTCCGGTGAGGTGACGGTGATCGACTGGCAGACGATCACCACCGGGAACCCGCTGCGCGACATCGCTTTTCTGCTCAGCACCAGCCTGACCCCCGAGGATCGTCGCAAGCACGAACGCGGCATCGTGGCGTCGTATCATCGCGCGGTCGTCACCGCCGGGGTGACCGGGTACACCCTCGACGAGTGCTGGGACGACTACGTCGGCAACCTCATCCAGGCCCCGCTGATCATCGTCTTCGGCTCGGCCGCCGCCCAGCCCACCGAGCGTGGCACCGCCATGTTCGACGCCATGCTGTCCCGCAGTGCGGCGGCGATCGACGACCTCGTACCCGGAGGGCTGGCCGGACGATGAAGCTCGTCATCGGCGGCAACGGTTTCCTGGGTTCCCGGCTGGTCCGCCGGCTCGTCGAGAACGGCGACGACGTCCGCGTCCTCACCCGCGCGACGAGCGACCTCCGCACGCTGTCCGGACTCGACGTCCACCATGTCACCGGCGATCTGTTCGACCAGGATTCCGTGCGCGCCGCGATGGCCGGCTGCGACGTGGTGTTCCACTGCGCAGTCGACACCCGGGCCTGGTTACGGGATCCGGCTCCGCTGTACCGCACCAATGTCCACGGATTGCGAGCCGTGCTCGACGTCGCCGCCCGTCAGCCGTTGCGCAAGTTCGTGTTCACCAGCAGTGTCGCCACCATCGGTCGGGTGGAGGGTCGTCGAGCCACCGAGGGCGACGCGTTCAACTGGTCTCGGCACGCTCCCGAGTACGTGCGGAGTCGTGTCGCGGCGGAGAACCTGTTGCTGGACTACGCGCGCGACGGGGCCGTGCCGGGAGTCGCCATGTGCGTCGCCAACACCTATGGCGCGGGCGACTGGCAGCCCACGCCGCATGGATCCTTCGTCGCCGGCGCGGCTCTCGGCAAGTTGCCGTTCACGATTCGCGGATGCCGCGCCGAGTCGGTCGGTATCGACGACGCCGCTCGCGCGCTTGGCCTGGCAGCCGATCGGGGTGAGGTGGGCGAACGCTACATCGTGTCCGAACGGTCCATCGACATGGGTGAGATCGTGGCGATCGCTGCCCGCGCCGCGGGTCGGCAGCCGCCACGCCTCGTGCTCCGTCGTGCCGCGTTGTACGGTGCCGGCGCGGTGGGCTCGGCTCGGGCAGCGATCACCCGCAGGCCGGTCCGGTTGACCGTTCCGTCGGTGCGGCTCATGCATTTCATGTCGGAGATGGACCACTCCAAGGCCGAACGCGACCTGAACTGGCGCCCGCGCCCGGTCACCGAAGCCATCGAGGAGGGGGCGCGGTTCTGGGTGGAGCGCCGAGCCGCCCTCCGTTCCTGACGCCCTCCGCCGCCTGAGGTGCGAGGAGCGATAGCCGCCGGGCTGAGTAGCGACGAAGGAGCGTATCGAAGTCGACGAGCCTCGAAGGCCTGGCGAGTCGACGTCGGCAACCCTTCGTGGCTCGCTTCGCTCACACCTCAGGGAACGAAGAACCACGCTCCCGCTCCCTGAGGAGCGTCCGGAGCTTGCGGAGGACGCATCACGACGGGTCAGCCGAGTAGCTCAGCGAGCTCGGCGAGGCTGTACGGAGAGGTGTCCTTGTGGTCGCGGTAGGCGACGAAGCTCGCCTGCTGTGACTCGAACCGGCCGATGAAACCACCTGCGGCGCTGAAGATGTTGCCGGTGATGTGCTCGGCCGCGTCGCTGGCGAGGAAGACGTACAGCGACGCCACGTACTCGGGCGGCGCCGGGTCCAAGGCCGCGTCGCGGGTGAGGTCGTCGAGAATCCCGCGCCGATGCAGCCCCTCGATGTGCGCGACATAGTCGTCGCCGGTCGACAACCGCGACTTGGCTCCGGGCATCACCACGTTCACCCGAACGTGGTGATCGGCAAGATCAGCGGCCGCGGCGAGTGCGAGAGCATTGACGCCACCCTTCGCCGCGGGATAGCCGCTGCCACCGAACATTCCGAGCGATGCCGCCGAGCCGGTGAGCACGATCGACCCGGACGCCTGCTCGACGAAGACCCGCCCGGCGGCCTGGACCAGATGGAACGCGCTCATCAGATGGGCGTCCACCTGGGCACGGAATTCGTCCGGGGCGATGGTCAGCACCGTCGAACCCGGGGGCTCGGCGATGCCGGCGCAGTTGATGGCGATGTCCAGTGCGCCGAACTCGGCGAGCGCGGCGTCGACCATCTGCTGGGCGACGCCGTCGTCACCGGCCGAACCGCAGACGCCGACAGCCTGACCGCCGCCGCCGCGGATCTCCGCGACCGTCTCCTCCAGCGCATCACCGTCACGGCCGTTGGCGACGACCGAAACCCCCTGTCCCGCGAGTGCATACGCGACCGCGAGACCGATGCCGCGGGTGGCGCCGGCGATCACGGCGACCCGGCCACCCAGTCCGGCGGCACCGGGAGACCAGCCGCCGTCCGGATTCACGTCGAGCTACCGACCGGCGTGATCGGGATCGAGCGGCCGCGGTCGACGAACTCGAAACTCGCACCACCGCTGAACCGAGCGATCGCCACCTCGCCGCTCTCCTTCTGTGCGGTGTCCGACGTGACGATCCGGATCTCGAGCGCGTCGTCGGTCTCGACGGCACCCTCGACACTCAGGTAGGGATTCACCGCGGTCGCGGCCGCCTGCAGCGGTTCCAGATGATCCGGGCTGATGATCGACATCCACCCGCCGTCGGCCGTCGCATCGGACTCACGCGGAATCCGTACGACGATGGCGTCGCCATCGACGGTCGCGGTCAGGCCGGTGTACTGCGCCGGACCGAAGCACGGGTGCAGGGCCAGGACCTGGGCCAGACCTGCGGCGCCGGTGGGGAGATCGAGCGCCGCGCGAATGCGGTCCGCCGCGAGTCCGGCGATCCCGATCAGCTGTTTGCGGAAGATCTCGACGACCTGATCCTCGCTCTCGGCACACCGCCGCAAACCGATCAGGAAGCCGAGGGACAACAGCTGATGCTGCAGCGCAACCTCTTCGGCGATCCGCGCCAATGCGGAGGCGGACCACTCGGCGAACTGGAGATCCTCGACGAGCGGGCCTCGATAGTCGACCCAGCCGTCGGTTGCCGAGCTGTCGATCGCGGACAGCTGGATCTGGCCGGCGCGGGTGCCGAACATCTCCTCGGCGTCCGGAGGGAGCGGCAGTTCCTCGCGGTCGGGTTCGATGGTGACCGTCCACTCGCAGTGCGGAGTCCGGTCGGCGGGACGACGAGGTGGACGATGCACCGGCCGGATTCGCGCCCGCCGGTTGGTGGCGATGGCCGTCGCGTCGAAGGTCGGGTCCTCGATGTCGTGGCACATCGTAGTGACGTAGTCGTCGCCGAGCGGTTCGACGTCGAGCAGCGCACCGCAGTGATCGAGCACGAACGACCCGTGATACTTGTCGTCGACCCGATACCGGAAATCCATGAACTGCGGCGGCGCGCCGATGTCGAGCTGGAGGCATTTGAACATGTCCTCGACGCCGTCACCGTCGATACCGAGCGCGGTCCGGATCCGGTGTGTGTAGACCGGACTCGCGGCCATCCACTCCTCGATGGCGATCCGGCCCATCACGTCTCGTCCGAATGCGCCGATGAGATGGGCCATTCCGCTGCGGTCGATCATCTGACCGGACAGCAGGAGTTCGGGTACCAGGACGGCGAGCTGTTCCTGACTCAGACCTTGGTAGGTCGGGGCTGCAGGTGTCATCTCAGTTCACCAGAACGCGACCGGCGCCGTGCCGAAGTCATACCAGCCCGGCAGATTCCCCGGCGCCGCCTTCTCCACCCGCTTGAGCATGCCCTCGCTCATCGCGTTGTTCTGCATCATCTCGATGAAGAGTGCGGAGACGTTGCCGTAGTCGAAGAAGTCACGTTGCCAAGAGAACTGGAAGTTGCCGCCGTACTTGAACCAGCTGCCCTGGATACCTTCGAGCGCATAGTGGGTGCCGTCGTCGCGGGTGCCCTCGTAGATCTGCTTCCAGAGCCCGATCATGTCGCCGGTCTTCTCGTCGATGACCCACGCCTGGTACGGGTACTCCCACCCTTCGAGGCCCTCCATCTCCTGACCGAGCGCGAGTTCGCGGATCTCCTCGCGACCCACGGCCATGAAGTCCTTCTTCGGGCCGTAATTCCAGCCGTAAGTGGCGTCCTCGGTGTAGAACTCGGCGAGCGGCTTCCAGTCTCCCGCCTTCTCCGCCTCGATGTTGGCGGCGAGCCACCGTTCTTTCATCTCTTCTAGTTCGGCACGGTCAAAGGACATGTGTTCCACCTTCACTCGTCATCTTCGATGAGACGCAACGCTTGCGTCGGGCAGTACTGCACGGCCGCCTCGACCTCGGCGCGCCGGGATTCGTCGGGAGTCGCGTCGAGGATCTCGACATGGTCGGTCTTCGTCGCGAAGACCTCGGGAGCTTCGAGCTCGCACATGCCGTGCCCCTGGCACAGATCCAGATCGACCTCGATGCGCATCAGCGGTCCTGACGCTTTCGGTAGGCAACGCGGCACGGCTGCTGGAGCTGAACGACCATCTTCGAGTGGTCGTTCCGGTAGCTCTCGGACGGCTGCAGCATCTCGAACTCGTAGTTCTGGAACAGCACCGAGAAGATCGCCTTGAGCTGCATGATCGCGAATTGCGCACCGACGCAACGATGCCGGCCCGCCCCGAACGGAATCCAGGTCCAGCGGTTGACCAGATCCTCCTGCCGAGGCTTGTCGTACCGGTCGGGGTCGAAGGTGTCCGCGTCCGGGAAGTCCTCCGGCAGGCGGTTGGAGATCGCCGGCGACACCGCGATCGACTGGCCGGCGGAGATCTCGTAGTCCTCGACGTGGAAGTCCTTCTGCACCACACGCATCAGGATGATCAGCGGCGGGTGCAGGCGCAACGCCTCTTTGAGGGCGTTCTCGAGCCGAGGCATCTGCCGGGTGTGGGCGAAGGTGTACTCGGGACGTTGACCGGCCGGGGTGTCGCCGTAGATCTCGTCGAGCTCGTCGTAGACGCGCGACATGTAGTCCGGGTTGCGCAACAGCTCGATCAGCGTCCACGCGGCGGTGCCCGACGTCGTGTGATGGCCCGCGAACATCATCGAGATGAACATGCCGGTGATCGTGTTGGCGTCGAAGCCGACCTGGACGAGCACGTCCATCAGGTCGCGATCGTCTTTGTCCTCGGTCGGGTTCGCGATGCGCTCGTCCATCACGCCCTGGATGAACTCGACGAGTTCGGCACGCGCCTCGTCGCGTTTGCGGAAGCTCTCGATGTCGGCCTTGTAGTCGACATACGCGATCGGGTCGGTGCCCTTCTCCAGGTCATGGAAGAGATGGGCGATGCGCCCGCTGAGCCGCTCCCGGAACTTGCGTCCGATCAGGCACGACGACGAGGTGTAGAGCGTGAGTTCGGAGAAGAAGTCGAGCAGGTCGATCTCGCCCTCGTCGCCCCACTCGGCGATGATGCGCTCCACCTCGTTCGGGATCGTCACCGCGTGTTGTTTCATGTGGGCGCCCTTGAGCGCTGAGTTGTGGATCGCCTTGGACCGCTCCTCGGGGCTCGCGTCGAACACGACGCCCTCGCCGAACACCGGGGTCATGAACGGGTAGGCGGCAGCCTGATCGAGGTCTTCCTCGGGCGCGCGGAAGAACTCCTCGTTGGCCGCGGCCCCGGACACCAGCACCACCTCGCGGTCGGCGAGCTGGAACATGCCGACGTCGCCGCATTCCTGGCGGACTCGCCAGAACAGCGAGATCGGGTCGCTCGCGAGTTCGTCGAGATGGCCGTGTTCGCTCTCGCCGCCCGAGACTCGATGCGGCTTCTTCAGGCCTGATGCGGTGGTGGCGGTCATCGATGGGTCCCCTTGTCCTTCGTCGACTGTGGGTCTTCTGGTGTCGTGGCCCGGTCCCGGGAGACCGCGCCCTCGGCCTCCACCTCGACCGCGCGCATGTGGGCACCGCGCGGCATGGTGACCATCGCCGCGACGGCCAGCGCGATGTGCTGGGGCTCGAGGAAGTTGCCGTGGCGGGCCAAGCCGTGCTTGATCCAGTCGTTGAGCATGTCCTCGGTGGTCTTCTGGTCGAGGTTCATGCCCATGCCGGTCAGCGTCTGTCCCGGTCGGACCACACCTGCTCGCACACCGGTGCCCTCGAGTTCGAGCTGGATGGTGGCGACCAGTCCGTCGATCCCCGACTTCGCCGCGACATAGGCCGACGACCAGGGCCGCGGGTGGAGTACGACATCGGAACCGATGAACACGAAATCGCCTCGGGCACGGTCGATCATGCCACCGATGACGGCCCGGTAGATCCGGTAGGCGCCGGTGAGATGGATGTTGACCTGATCGGCGAAATGCTCCGGGCTCGTCTCGTAGGAGAGCCCGACCGCGAGGTCGCCGGCCCCGGCGACCACGATCTCGAGTTCGCCGAGTGCGGCCTCCGCTTTGGCGACGCAGTCGACCACGGACTGTTCGTCGGTCACGTCGAGCGGCACGGCGACCGCCTCGCCGCCCGCGGCGATGATCTTGTCGGCCAGCTCCTGGAGCTTCTCGACGCGGCGGGCCGCCAGGGCCACGGGATGGCCGGCCGCCGCGAGGTGTTCGGCCGTCGCCGCTCCGATGCCCGACGAGGCACCCGCGACGAGGACCGGCCGACGTTCGGGATGAGGACGAAAACCCATCAGCGCACCGTCACTTTCACGGGGAGTTCGGCGAAGCCGCGCACGTTGACCGAGTGCACGCGCACGGCTTTGTCGATGTCGATGTCGACCGCGCGGATCGACCGGATCACCTCGCCGAGACCGATGTTGGCCTCGAGACGGGCGAGATGTGCGCCGAGGCAGAAGTGCGCTCCGAGACCGAAGCTCATCAACGCCTGGCCGTTGTCGCGCCCGATGTCGTACTTGTCGGCATCCGGCCCGAAGACCTCCTGGTCACGGTTCGCCGAACCCACGAGGAGGAGGACGCGGTCACCGGCCGGGATCACGTGGTCGCCGTAGGGCGCATCCTCGATCACGCGCCGCACGACGATCTGGGTCGAGTTGTCGTAGCGCAACGTCTCCTCGGTCCACTGCGGGACCGCGAGTTCGGGGTCGGCGAACACCTTGGCCAGTTCGTCGGGATTACGCCAGCCCCAATAGAGCGCATTGGCAAGGAGTTTCGTCGTGGTCTCGTTACCCGCGACCACCATCAGGACCATGAAACCGACGATCTCGTCCTCGGTGAGCCTGATCTTCTCGCCGGTCGCGTCGTCGTCGATCTCGGCCTCGATCAATGCCGAGACCAGATCCTCGCCGGGACTCTTCCGCCGGTCGGCGATGAGTTCCGAATAGTACTTGTGCAGTTCGATGTACGCGTGGATCGCGGCCTCGGGGATGTCGAGGACACCGTCCTCGCGATGCAACAGCAGATCGGACTGGTGCCGCAGATGTGTCCGGTCGGCTTCGGGGACTCCCAGGAGCTCGGAGACGACGTCCATGGGCAACAGTGCGGCGAAGTCGTGGACGTAGTCGAACTCGCCCCTGTCGAGGCACTTGCTCCAGTGCTGGTGCGTCAGCGCGGTGATCCGGCCGGCGAGGTCGTTGACGCGGCGCGGCGTGAAGCCCTTCGAGACCAGCTTGCGGATGCGCATGTGTTTGGGGTCGTCCATCGCGAGGAAGGACATCGATTTGTGTGCGTCGGGCCCGTACGCCGACGGGTCCATCGACACGCCCCAGCTGTTGGAGAACCGTTGCACGTCACGGAATCCCGCGCGGACATCGGCGTGATTCGCCAGTGCCCAGAAGTTCATCTCGGCGTTGTAGTAGACCGGCGACTCCCGACGGAGCCGGGCGTAGGTCGGATACGGATCCTCGTGGAAGTCATAGGCATACGGGTCGAAGGGGAGGGCCCGCTCCATCCCCGGCACCGATGTCGTTTCGGTCATCACTTCTCCATCAGTAGATGCGCGGCAGCGACAAGGCGTTCAGAGGTCTGCTCATAGGTCATGTGCCCCATGCCGGCGTAGACGAGGCCGCCGGAGTAGATCATCTCCAGGGTGTCGAGGAGCGGCCCGGGATTCTCCGGATCCTCCTCGAGCGCGGCGGCCAGACGCCGGCGGATGAACGCACCGATGCGGACGCGGAGGTGCTCGACGTCGGGGTCGGTCCCCAGCAGCGCAACGGTGACCGCACCACCGAGCTGCCCCTCCCCCGCCACGACGAGCGCCACCTCGCGGAGCACCTGCGCGACCCGCTCGCTCGGCGCGGCGGCGGGATCCGGTTCGGAGACGCCCGCGGACAACCGCCGCCAGAAGACCTCGGCGACCAGATGACTCTTCGACGAGAAGTACGTGTACGCCGTCGCCGGCGCGACACCCGCGATCTTGGCCACCGACCGCACCGTGAGCCCGTCGAAACCCTCGGCGTTCAGCACGTCGACCGCGGCCTCGGTGAGCCGCGAGACCGTCTCCGCCTGCTGCTGCGTGAGGCGGCGACGTGTGGATTCCTGGGATACGGGGCTGGACATGTGAGCCACGCTACACTAGGTTTGAACGCGAGTCCAGACACCTGTCCAGATGGAGTTCCAGCTCATGCCCCTTCGCCCCGAAACCGCGTCGGATCTGTTGATCGACGGCAAGCTCACCCCCGGCAGTGGCGGTGTCTTCGACGTCGTCAACCCCGCGACCGAGGAGGTCATCGGGCAGGCCGCCGAGGCCACCGCCGCCGACATGGACGCCGCGATCGCCGCCGCCCGCACCGCTTTCGACACCACCGAGTGGTCGCGCGACCACGCCTTCCGCGCCCGCTGCCTACGACAACTGCGCGATGCCCTCCTCGCCCACGCCGACGAGTTCCGCGAACTGACGATCGCCGAGGTCGGCTGCCCGTCGTTCCTCACCCACGGCCCGCAGTTCGAGGGACCGGTGACCGATCTCGGCTACTTCGCCGACCTCGCCGAGAGCTACGAGTGGTCCCGCGATCTCGGCGAGGCCAAGCCGATGGGTATCAAGAACCATCGTGAGCTGCGGTCGGAGGCCGTCGGCGTCGTCGGTGCGATCACGCCGTGGAACTTCCCCCACCAGATCAACTTCGCCAAGATCGGGCCGGCCCTCGCCGCCGGATGCACCGTCGTCCTCAAGCCGGCACCCGACACCCCCTGGTGCGCGGCGCTCGTCGGCAAGGTCGTCGCCGAGGAAACCGACTTCCCGCCTGGCGTCCTGAACATCGTCACCTCCACCGATCACCGCCTCGGCGAGCAACTGTCCACCGACCCCCGCGTCGACCTCGTCTCCTTCACCGGCTCCACCGCGACCGGCAAGAAGGTGATGGCCGCGGCGTCGGAGTCGCTGAAGAAGGTGTTCCTCGAACTCGGCGGCAAGTCCGCGTTCATCGTGCTCGACGACGCCGACATCGGTTCGGCGTGCGCGATGGCGGCGTTCAACGTCGTCACCCATGCCGGTCAGGGCTGTGCGATCACCACGCGCCTCGTCGTCCCTCGTCCCAGCTTCGACGAGGCGATCACCGCGACCCGCGACGCGCTGGCCGGCCTCCCGGCCGGCGACCCCACGAGTTCGGGCACCATCTGCGGACCGTTGATCTCCGAGCGGCAGCGTCAGCGCGTCGAGTCCTACATCGAACTCGCCAAGCAGGAGGGCGGCACCATCGAGATCGGTGGTGGCCGCCCGGCCGACAAGCCCAACGGCTTCTTCGTGGAGCCGACGCTGATCTCCGGACTCGACAACTCGGCACGCGTCGCGCAGGAGGAGATCTTCGGTCCGGTCCTGGTGATCATCGCCCACGACGGCGACGACGACGCCGTTCGCATCGCCAACGACTCCCCCTACGGACTGTCGGGCATGGTCTACGGCACCGACGAGGACCGGATCAACAAGGTGGTCAACGGTGTTCGCACCGGGACCATGGGCGTCAACGGCGGCATCTGGTACTCCGCCGACGTCCCGTTCGGCGGCTACAAACAGTCCGGCATCGGCCGCGAGATGGGCGTCGCCGGCTTCGAGGAATACCTGGAGACCAAGGCCGTCGCGCGACCCGCGTGACCTCCCCCGCCGACTGAGCCGGCACCCCCACGCCGGCTGAGCCGGTACCGAGCGAAGCGAGGCACCGCGTCGAAGCCCCCGCCGGCTGAGCCGGCAACCCCACCGCCGGCTGAGCCGGTACCGAGCGAAGCGAGGCACCGCGTCGAAGCCCCGAAGCGGACCCGAAGCTCGCGGAGGCCCGTCACGAAGTCCACCCCCCACCACCTACACAGAAAGCAGGACAATGAGTTCCCAGCGTTTCGAGAACAAGACCGTCATCGTGACCGGCGCCGCCGGCGGGATCGGCGAAGCCTACGCGCGGGCACTGGCCGCCGAGGGCGCCAACGTCGTGGTCGCCGACCTCGCCGACGAGAAGGGCAAGCAGGTTGCGGCGGACATCGGCGGACTGTACGTCAGCACCGATGTGGCCGACGAGGAGTCGGCGAAGGCACTCGCCGCGGCGACGGTCGACGCCTACGGCTCCATCGACGGTCTGGTCAACAATGCGGCGATCTACGGCGGCATGAAGCTCGACTTCCTCATCACCGTGCCGTGGGACTACTACAAGAAGTTCATGTCCGTGAACCTCGACGGTGCGCTCAACGTCACTCGCGCCGTCTACCCGCACATGACCAACGGCGGCGGCGCCATCGTCAACCAGTCCTCCACCGCCGCATGGCTGTACAGCGGTTTCTACGGTCTCGCCAAGGTCGGCGTCAACGGCCTGACCCAGCAGCTCGCCACCGAACTCGGCGGGCAGAACATCCGGGTGAACGCCATCGCGCCCGGCCCCATCGACACCGAGGCCACCCGCACGACCACCCCGAAGGAGATGGTCGCCGATATCGTGAACCGGTTGCCGCTCAAACGGTTCGGCAAGCCCGAAGATCTCGTCGGGATGTGCCTGTTCCTGCTCTCCGAGGAGGCCGGCTGGATCACCGGGCAGATCTTCAACGTCGACGGCGGGCAGGTCATCCGGTCATGAGTGCCCCGATCCGGCTCGGGTACGTCGGTCTCGGCAACATCGGCGGCCCGATGGCGGGCAGCCTGGCCGCCTGGCCGGGCGGCCTGACGGTGTTCGACCTGTCCGACGAGGCGATCGGCAAGGTCGTCGACAAGGGCGCGAAGGCGGCCGGTTCACTCGCCGAACTCGCCGCCGGGACCGACATCGTCGGCATCTGCGTCCTGAACGACGAGCAGGTGAGGTCGGTGGTCACCGGGCCCGACGGACTGTTGTCGACGGCCCGTCCGGGCACCATCATCACCGTCCATTCCACGATCGGACCGGACACCGCGGTCGACCTCGCCGAACAGTGCGCGGCCCGCGACGTGGTCCTGCTCGACGCCCCGATCTCCGGTGGCGCGATGGGAGCGGCGTCGGGACGGCTGGCGATCATGGTCGGCGGCCCGCGCGACGCCTACGAGAAACTGAAGGAGCCCTTCCGGCTCACCGCCGACCTGCTCGTGCACGCGGGACCCGAGGTCGGCGCGGGCACCAAGATGAAGCTCGCCCGGAACCTCCTGCACTTCATCTCGTTCACCGCCACCACCGAGGCGGCGCGCCTCGCCGAGGCTGCCGGGCTCGATATCACCAAGCTGGGCAAGGTCGTTCGACACACCGACGCCGTCACCGGCGGTGCCGGGGCGATCATGCTGCGGGAGACCACGGCGACGCTCGACACCGACGATCCGTGGTACGGCATCTTCACCGGCGTTCGTACACTGGGCGAGAAGGACCTGTCGCTGGCGCTCGCGCTCGCCGACGAACTCGGCGTAGACCTGCCTCTCGGCCGGATCGCACTCCGCGAGCTGGCCCCCGGACTCGGCGTCCCCCATCTCGAAGGAGAAACCGCATGACCCGATCCAATGTCTCCGACGACGCACCCGACGAGGTGCGCAAGCGCGGCCTGAGGCGGATGTCCGAGGTATACGGCTGGGAGGTGAGCGATGGTCCCGGCGACTACTTCGCGCACACTGCCGACCAGGTGTTCGGCAACGTATGGGCTCGCGAGGGTCTCTCCGACCGGGATCGGCGACTGATCCTGCTCGGCGCACTCGCGGCGAGCAACAACATCGACGTCGCCGAGATCCAGGCCGGGGCCGCTCTGGGCAACGGCGAACTGACGCCCGAACAGCTCGAGGAGATCAGTCTCTTCCTCTGCTATTACATCGGCTGGCCCCAGGGCACCAAGATGCACTTCATGTTCGGTGAGGTCATCAAGAAGCACCGGAAGCAGAAGTGAACAAGCACATCGTGTTCCGCCCGCTGGCCGACGGCAAGGGTCCCTCGTTGCTGAGTGCCTCGCCGGTGCCCGACCTCGCCGCCGCCGGATACACCGACACCGAATACGCCGCGTCGGGGATCGCCGACCGGCTCGTCGGCGACGGAGACACACCTCCGGCCGAGTTCACGACCCGGCTGGTCGTCCGGCGCCCCGCGGACGCGGCCGCGTTCAACGGCTGTGCCGTGGTGGAGTGGCTGAACGTGAGCAGCGGCAGTGATGCCGCGCCCGAGTATTCCTATCTCGCCGCCGAATTGGTGCGCGCGGGTTACGCCTGGGTGGGGGTCTCGGCGCAGTACGTCGGTGTCGAGGGCGGCACCGGATCGGTGGGCGTCGCCACCGGTGAACCCCAGAGTCTGTCCGCCAAGGACCCGGGCCGCTACGACGGGCTACATCACCCCGGTGACGCCTACTGCTACGACATCTTCCGCTCGATCGGACACGCGGTTCGTGGTGACCACTCCGGAGAGGCACCGACCCCGTATCACCCGCTCGCCGGACTCTCCGTCGGCACGGTGCTCGCGGTCGGCGAATCGCAATCCGCGATGGCGCTGACCACCTATGTCAACGCGGTGGCCGCCGCCGGGGACTTCGACGGGTTCCTCATCCACAGTCGTGCGGCTGCAGGTCTACCCGCCGGCGACGTGGGTACGGGCATCGATGTGGGTACCGTGTTCAGCGGCGAACCCACCAGGATCCGTACCGATCTCGACGCACCGGTCCTCGTCGTGCAGACCGAGACCGATCTGCTGACCAACTTCCGCTACCACCTCGTTCGTCAGCCGGACACGGACCGTCTGCGGGTGTGGGAGATCGCCGGTACCTCACACGCCGACCTGCATCAGATCGGCGACTTCGAGGAGTTCCTCGGCTGCCCCGATCCGGTGAACCGCGGCCAGCAGCGCTTCGTGTTGCGCGCCGGGCTGCGCCATCTCCGCGCGTGGGCCGACGGCGGGGATCCGCCACCGGTCGCCGATCCGCTGCGTCTGCGCGGGGTGACGACGGCCGAACCCGAGTTCGAGGTCGACGACATCGGCAACGTCCTCGGCGGCGTCCGCACGCCGTGCGTCGACGCGCCGACGCATGTGTTGAGTGGCGTTGTCCCCGATCCGATCTCTCGCATCTGCCTACTGTTCGGATCGACCCACCCCGTCCCCGCGCATCTGCTCGCCGAGCGCTACGGCACACGCGACGAATACGAGAAGCACTACCGTGACGCCGCCGACGCGGCCATCAACGCCGGGTTCGTCCTGGTCGAGGACCGGGACGAGCTGATCGCCGACGCGAATCCGGACCTGTTGCCCGAGTAGGTTTTCCGCTCCCTGAGGTGCGAGCGCAGCGAGCCTTTGAAGTGCTCCCGAGGCCGTCTCACCGAGCCCTTCGAGGCTCGTCGCTAACGCTCCTCACACCTCAGGGAGCACAGTAGGCTCGTCGCTAACGCTCCTCACACCTCAGGGAGCACAGTAGGCTCGTCGCTAACGCTCCTCACACCTCAGGGAGCACAGTAGGCTCGTCGCTAACGCTCCTCACACCTCAGTGAGCACAGTAGGCTCGTCGCTAACGCTCCTCACACCTCAGGGAGCGTAAGGGACTCGGCACGCACTTCGCATAGGGTCCTCAGAACGCCGCGCGCTTGCCCTCCTCGGCCGGGCCGGCCGGGCGCGCGCGTTCACTCAGGAATCCGTCCGTCGCGTGCCGGATACCTGTCGAGATGGCATGCCCGACATGGCTTCCGGGATACCAGTGGATGCGTCCACCCCAGTGTTCGTGGAGCTGCTGTGCAGCCGACACCCAGGTCACGCGGTCGTTGAGTGCCGCGACCACCATCCGGCGGTCCGGGGTTGCGATCGGTTGCACCGACAGCGGACTGATGACGCTCGCCACCTCGCGCACCGACTCGTCGCGCATCAACGATGCGAGGCGCTGCCCCTTGGGTCCGCCGCGAGACATGTGATGGGCGAGCGTCGCATGCATGTCCAGCATCGGCACCACCGCGAGCACTGCGGCGATCCGCGGGTCCATCGACGCGGCCACGGCGGCGATGGGGCCACCCAGAGACGTTCCGGCGATCGAGATCTCGGCTGGTTCGTGACTCTCGATCCAGGTGATCAGCGACCGGATCTCGGCGACGGCGCGGACCGTGATGAGGGTGTTCACCAGCGGGTCGAAACCCGGATAGGACACCTTCGTCACGCGCCGGGGTCCGTGCGCGGGGAGCACCGGGAACGCGACGTCGTAGCCGAGCTTCTTGTGGAGATGCGCCGCCCGGAACGCATACAGGTCATCCGGTCGTCCCTGCGCGGCACCATGCACCCAGATCAGCCATCGGGCGCCGGCCCGGCGCTTCGTCATCACCCGAACCGACGAGATGCCGTCGGCGTACGGGTCCAGCGACGCCACCGATGCCGGCAACTTCGCGTCGACGGCATAGTCGATGTGCTCGAACGACGTGGTGCCGAAGACCTTGCGGTCGCGCGACAGGATTCTGGGCGCACCGGGATCCCGGTGTATCCCAGCGGGTCCCAGTCGGAGGAATTCGTCGGCCACGTCGGCGCATCGCGCCACCATGTCCTCGACCGTCTCCATCGGCGGGATGTCCCGGATCACCGAGTTGACCGCGATGAACAGTTCGTCGATCGCGGTCTCCCCGACCTGCCGCGGCCCGCACCCGGCTGCCGGGATACCCGTCTTCGGGTTTCCTCGTCCCGCCGCGATCGAGCTGCCGATCGCCCGAGGCAGTACGCCGGCGAACAGTCCGAGCCGGGCTCGTTCGGTCTCCCAGTCGATCAACTGGCCTCCCGTGCCATCTCGCCGATACCGAGCGCATCGGTCGCCTCGTCGACCGCCCGCACGACCCGGCGGAGGAACCCGGCCGGGTCCGGCATGGATTCCGGTGTCGCGATGAGTCCCATGCTGAGCCGTCCGGCGTAGCTGTAGGTCGTCAGGTTCACGTCGGCCGGCGCGATCGCCAGGGCGAAGGAGATCCAGTCGACAACCTCGATGTCGCCGATCCAGCGCGTGGTCCGGGGGCCGGGCATGTTGGCGGTGGTGATGTTGTTCATCACCAGCGGTGCCCGGTTGGCGGCCAGCCCGCGGAAGAACGGACCGAGCCGTCCGGTATAGGTCGCCAGCTTCTCGGTCAGTTCGAAGCCGACGTCCCGTCGGCACGCCACGGTGGCCGCGCAGCTCTCGCCGGTCGCGACGATCCGTTCGACGGGATCGGCCAGATCGGAGCGCAGATACGCCATGGCGGTGGCGATCTCGTTGCCGTGAACCCGGTTGGACCCGAGGTCTTTGCAGACCCCGAAGATCGTGACCGAGGTGCCCGGCTCCTCGCCGCGCGCGATGAGCTCGTCCCTGATCGCACCGGCGATCACACCGTGCAGGGCACCGTTCACCGTGGTGCCGGCGGCCAGGGCGATCCGCTGGATGTCGGCGAGCGCGATGTCGGCCGACGCACACACCCGGTTCGCCCCGCTACGTGCATTGAAGCTGGTACGGCGCACCGTCAGCGGTTTCGGGATCAGCTCGCCGTGGGACGCCTTGCGCCGCGCTGCCACCGCGTGCCGGGCCGCGGAGACCACGGACGGGAGTCGACGGACCAGTCGACGCGACTCTGTGCGCGCCGCCTTCGTGAGGGCCCTCGTGTCCTGCACGAGAGCCTCGGGGACAGGTGCCATGGAAACACGATCGCCCGGTTCGGCGGTGGCAGCCATGAAGGTGTTGAGCGCCGCGAGTCCGTCGGCCACCGCGTGGTGGACCCGGACCACGACCGCTTGCCGACCGCCGTCGAGACCGTGAACCAGGGTGAGTGCCCACAGCGGACGGTTGCGGTCGAGTTGCGCGACCGCGAGTTCGGACAGCACGGCGTCGAGTTCGGTGCGTCCACCCGGGGCGCCGACCCACACCTCGTCGATGTGGTCGGCGACGTCGAAACCGTTGTCCTGCACCCAGAAGGGGCGCGCCGAACAACCGGGCACCCAGCGCACCCGCTGGGTGGCACGCGGGAACATTCCGAGAAAGCGCGGCAGGACGTCGGCGATCTCGGCGAGTGACAGTGGACGACCGTGTCGGGACGTGTCGAGCACCGCGACCTTGAGAGTGTGCATCGGGTTCGACGGGGTCTCCATGTTGAGCATCAGTGCGTCCGGCCCCGTCATGCGCTCGGCACCCGAACCGGCATCGGCACCGGCGAACAACTCGGTGACGTCAGGTGTGTTGCGTGCGTTCATCATTCAGCTCACCTTCCGTTCCGGTCCGGCCGACTCCAGGTCGCGCTTGAGGATCTTGCCGGTGGCGTTGCGGGGCAGTTCGTCGAGGAACTCGACGTCGCGCGGAACCTTGAACCCGGCGAGCTGTTCCTTGACGTGCCGGCGGATCTGGTCGGCACCGATGAGGGTCTGCGGAGTCCGCACCACGTACGCGGCCAGACGTTGACCGAACTTGTCGTCGTCGACCCCGATGACGGCGACCTCGTGCACCTCGTCGAGGGCACCGATGACCTGCTCGACCTCGAGCGGATAGACGTTCTCGCCGCCGGAGACGATCATCTCGTCGTCGCGGCCGACCACGAACAGCCGGCCGTTCTCGTCGAGCCGCCCGACGTCGCCGGACACCATGTGCCCATCGCTGAAGGATTTGGTGTCCGAGGTCGTGTATCCGTCGAATCCGGAGTTGTTGGCGACCACGATGCGACCGATCTCGCCGACCGGGAGTTCGCGATCGTCGTCGTCGAGAATCCGGACGCTGGTGCCGGTCAGCGGCCGGCCGGCGGTGTCCGGGCTGATGCGCAGGTCCTCGGGTGTCGCGGTACTGATCAATCCGGCCTCGGTGGCGTTGTAGCTGTTGTAGACGACGTCGCCGAAGCGGTCGAGGAAGGCGATCAGGGCATCGGTACGCATCCGCGAACCGCTCGCCGTGGCGAATCGCAGACTGGGCATCGGATGCGCGTCGAGAACCTCGTCGGGCAGGTCCATGATGCGTTCGAGCATCACGGGGACGACGGCGAGTCCGGTCGCGTCGTGGTCGCGGACGAGGTCGAGGGTCGCGACCGGGTCGAAGCGGCGGCGCATGATCATCGTGCACGTCATGGTCGCCGAGATGGCGACCTGCCCGAATCCCCAGGCGTGGAAGATCGGTGCCGCGATCACCGTGGATTCTCCTGCGCGCCAGGGAATGCGATCGAGCATCGCGGCCAGCGACGCGATGTCGGTACTCCCACCGCGACGCGCGCCCTTCGGGGTACCCGTGGTGCCCGAGGTCAGCAGCACGATGCGTCCGGCCCGCTCCGGCCGTGCGGGTCGCCGGCCGAGGTTCGCGTCGATGAGCGAGTCGGTCGTGAAACCCGAGACCGGCCCGGTCTCGGTCCAGGCGTGGATGCGGCGCATCCCCGGAAGCCGTTCCGCCGCCGGAGCGATGACCTCGTCGAACTCGTCGTCGGCGATGAGGACGTCGGCACCCTCCCGCTCGAGGACGTCGGCGAGCTGAGGTCCGGCGAAGCCGGTGTTGAGCAGCACCGCGTCGGCACCGAGCCGCGACGTCGCGGCGAGTGCCTCGATCAGTCCGCGGTGGTTGCGGCAGAGAATTGCTACGGTCGTGACCGGAGCGCCGGGGAGCTCACGCAGTCCGACGGCCAGGGCGTCGCAGCGCGCGTCCAGCTCGCCCCACGTGAGCCGGCCCGCCTCGTCGATCAGGGCCAGGGCCTTCGGGGCACGGGCGGCGGCCAGACCGATTCCGCTCACCGGTGACGCACCACCGTGGCGACGCAGGTTGAGACCCATCCGGATGTAGCGGTCGAGTCGCAGCGTGCCGAGGAAGCCGCTGCGGACGAGGGTGCGAACGAGCCACGTGTAGGTGCTGACGCGATCGCGGAACCGAGTGATCATCGTCGATCTCCTTTCGTGGTCAGCCGAGAACCGGGAACCGGCGCTCGCGGGCGAGCCCGTCGAGGGCATGCTGCATGTGCTTGCGGATCATCTGGTCCACCTCGGCGTGGTCGGGATCGGTCCCGAACTCGGCCGTGATGTCGATGGGGTCGAGGACCTGGGTGACCAGCTTCGACGGCAGCGGCACGTTCGGCGGGAAGTGGGCGGTGAGCCCGAACGGGAAGCCGAACGCGAACGGTGCACTGTCGACCCGGAGCAGCTTCTGCAATCCGAGCAGCTTGGCGAGGCTGTCGCCGCGGTTCAGGAAGAGCTGTGTCTCCTGGCCGCCGATGGTGACGATCGGGACGATCGGGACGCCCGCTTCGAGAGCGGTGCGGATGTAGCCGGTGCGTCCGTGGAAGTCGATCGTCGCGGACTGGCTGGTGGGACGCAGCGCTTCCCATTCGCCGCCGGGGAACACGATGGTCGCGGCACCGGCTCTGAGTGCGGCGACGGCGTTCTTGGGGTGGGCCGGCAGGAAGCCGACCTTGCCGAAGATCTGTTTGCCCGCGCCGGTGAAGATGAGGTCGTGGGCGAGGGTGTACAGCGGCCGGTCGGGTCCGAACTCGTCGGCGAATGCGACGCTGATCACCGGGACGTCGAAGGCCATCAGCCCGCCGGAATGGTTGGAGACCAGCAGGGCGCCCCCGTCGGGAACCTTGTCCATGCCCCGGACCTCGGAGCGGAAGTAGGTCTTGGCCACGAGCTTCAGGACGGGTAGCACCCGTTTGACCCAGGTCTCGTCGCGAGCGGTGAGGTCGAAGGTATCGGCACTCATCGTGGAGCACTCCTGTGGTTGGGTTTCCGCCTCGCGCGGATCACCGCCGGAGGTCGCCCGTGAGCTGGATGACCTGGTGGTCGATGTCCACGAAAACAGAAACGAGAACACGTTCTAATGCTTGAATTAGAACACGTTCTACTGCAGGCCTCCACCCTTCGTTACCTATGCCACACCTACTGATCGGTAGACACATGGAGTTCATCCTCGAGGACATAACCGAAGACGAAGTCGCTCGTCGCCGCGGCGTCTACACGCCCCTGACCGACACCGTGCGCGACCTCGTCGACGCCGTGATCCGCACCGAGGTGGGCGAGGATGCACTCGCCGACGCGCAGCGGCGGATCGCGGAGATCGTCGCCGACCTGCGCACCGAGCAGATGGACGGCCCATACGGCGTCCGGCACACGCGCGAGAACACCGGCATGGCCTGGGGGAATGCCGTGATCGGCGTCCGCAACGCCCTGGCGCCCCCGCTCGACATCGAACACGTCCCCGACGGCGTGCGCAGCGAGTTCACCCTGGGTGCCGCCTACGAGGGACCGCCGGGGCAGGTCCACGGCGGCGTCTGCGCCATGCTCCTCGACCACCTGCTCGGCAACGCGGCCAGTTACTCCTCACCGTGCTACACGGGCACCATCACCGTCCGCTACCTGCGGCCCACTCCCCTCGGCGCGCTGGTGGCCCAGGCGTGGGTGACCGAGCAGAACGGGCGCAAACGCATCGCACGCGGCACCATCTCCGACGCCGAGGGCGTGACCTGCGAGGCCGAGGGCGTCTTCATCGTCCCGCGATCCGCGGTCGACGGACCCGTGGTGCGCTGGTCGGAGGGCTGAGCGGATGCGTGCCGCGGTGACCACCGCAGACGGATTCGAGGTCGTCGAGGTCCCCGACCCCACGCCGGGACCCGGTGAGCTCGTCCTCCGGGTCGCCGCGAACGGCATCTGCGGCTCCGACCTGTCGACCGCCCCGTTTCTCCCACCCGGCACCATCCTGGGACACGAGTTCGCCGGGGAGGTCGTCGCGGTCGGTCCACCCGACCCCGCCGATGGCACAGACCACGGTTTCCGCCTCGGCGATCATGTCGCGTCGATGCCCGTCCGCGGCTGCCGACGATGTCGCGCCTGCCTGGTCGGAGACATCGCTCGCTGCCCGTCCGCACGCACGCTGGGGCTGGGCGTCCTCCCCGGGGCACTGGCCGAGTTCGTCGTCGTCGGTGCGGCCGAGAGTGTGCGGGTCGATGGCATCGACCCGGTGGACGGCGCCCTCGTCGAACCCCTCGCGGTCGGTCTGCACACCGTGATGCGGGCCGGGATCGAACCCGCCGACCGCGTCCTCGTGCTGGGTGCCGGTCCGGTGGGAACGGCAGTGCTGCACTGGTTGTCGCGCGGCGTGGCCGGTGAGGTGATCAGCTCCGACCCCTCGCCCGGTCGGCGTGCCGCGGCCCTCGACGCCGGCGCATCCGCGGTGCACACCCCGGAGCAGCTGTCCGGGGAGGTCCGCGACGGCTTCGACGTCGTCATCGAGTGCGTCGGCAAACCCGGGATGATCGCCGCGGCGCTCGACGCCGTACGAACCCAGGGCCGCATCGTCGTCGCCGGTGTGTGCCTCGGCGACGATCACTTCATGCCCGTCGCCGGCATCGTCAAGGAGGCGTCCATGCACTTCGTCTCGTACTACACCAAGACCGAGTTCTGCACCGCTGCCGCCGAACTGAACCGCGGCGCGGTGGGCTCGTCGACGCTGGTCAGCCAGATCGTCGGGCTCGACGAGGTGGACCGCGTGTTCGCCGAGTTGTCGGCGCCCAATGATCATCGGAAGGTGCTGATCTCGCCCGCCGTCGGCTGACCGGCCGAGATGCCCTGCGACCTCCGCCGGGCGTACCGTCGTACGGGTGAACAGTGCCGTTCCCGAAGCCCCCAGACCCGACAGCCCCAGACCTGAGGGCCCTGTGCCGTTCAGCTCCCACGAGGCGGATCGGGTGCGCGCGGTCTGGCAGGACCTCGACCTGCCGGGCATCGTCGACGTCCACACCCACTTCATGCCGCGTCCGGTCATGGACAAGGTGTGGTCGTACTTCGACTCCGCGGGGCCGCTGGTCGGGCGGGAGTGGCCGATCACCTACCGTGCCGACGAGGACGTCCGGGTGTCGACGCTGCGCGAATTCGGTATCCGCGCCTACTCGTCGCTGGTCTACCCGCACAAGCCGAACATGGCGGAGTGGCTGAACGGCTGGGCCAACGACTTCGCCGCCAACCACGAGGACTGCCTGCACACCGCGACGTTCTACCCGGAGGAATCGGCCACCACCTACGTCTCTCGTGCGATCCAGGCCGGAACGCAGGTCTTCAAGAGCCACATCCAGGTCGGCGACTACTCCCCCATGGATTCCCTGCTCGACGGAGTCTGGTCGCAGATCGCCGACTCCCAGGTGCCGGTGATCATCCACTGCGGCTCGGGTCCCGCACCCGGCCGGCACACCGGCCCGGAACCCGTTCGCGCTCTACTGCATCGGTTCCCGTCGTTGCCACTGATCATCGCGCACATGGGCATGCCCGAATACGCGGCCTTCCTCGACCTCGCGGGCGAGTACCCCAACGTGCACCTGGACACCACGATGGCGTTCACCGACTTCGCCGAGGAGGACGCCCCGTTCCCCGCGGACCTCCGTTCGCGTCTCGTCGACGCCGGGGACAGGATTCTGTTCGGCAGCGACTTCCCCAACATCCCCTACGGTTACACACACGCCCTCGAAGTCGTCACCGACCTGGGATTCGACGACGACTGGCAGCGCAATGTGTTGTACCGCAACGCTGCTCGGCTGTTCGGGCTCGATCGTCCCAGCAAATGACGATGTCGGTGTCCGCGCCACGGAGCACGGACACCGACATCGCAGAGATCCACCACGGGGGCCGGCGGATCCCGACCCGGGGACAGATGGGAATGACGTCCCCGGGAGTTCAGGAGGGGGTGTCAGCCACGACCGTACTGACCGCCGTCGACGGTCAGCGCGACGCCGGTGATGACACGCGCGTGATCCGATGCCAGCCACACAACGGCCTCGCTGACGTCCTCGGGTTCGAGGTAACTGATCGGGAGGACCTGGAAGGTCTCGAACAGCTCCATGGTGTCGTCCTTGGTCGGCTTCTCCAGGTCGGGACGCCAGACGTCGTAGGTCGGCTGGTTCATCATCATGTCGGTGTTCACCAGACCCGGACAGATGGAGTTGACCCGGATGTTGTGCGGGCCGAGCTCATTTGCGAGAACCTTCATCAGGCCGTTCACGCCGTGCTTCGACGACGAGTAGTGGGCGAGGTGCTGGTAGCCCTTCAGACCCGCCAGCGACGAGGTGAGGATGTACGCACCGCCGCGGCCACCGTCGATGATCGCGGGCGCGGTCGCCTTGATGGTGCGCCACACGCCGGTCAGGTTGACGTCGAGAGCGTTGAACCAGTCGTCGTCGGTCAGCTCCCAGGTCTTGGCGAGGGTGGTGCCGATGCCGGCGTTCGCGACGACGATGTCGAGGCGGCCGAACTCCTCGAGCGCCTCCCGGACCACCTCGTCGAGCTGTTCCTGCGACCGCGTGTCGGCCTTGCGCGCCATCGCGGTGCCGCCGATCGCCTCGATCTCCTTGACGGTCTGCTCGAGGTCGGCAGGCGTGGCCAGATCGTAGTAGACACGATCGATGTTCTCGCAGAGGTCTACCGCGACCACCTTCGCACCCGCCTTGGCGAGTGCGATCGAGTGAGCGCGCCCCTGGCCTCGTGCCGCACCGGTGACCAGTGCGACCTTTCCTTCCAGATCTGCCATCTCAATCCCTTTCTCACAACGGCCCCGTCGGGGGGCCTGAGTCTTCTGCGTTGAATTCGGTTGCGCCGGTATGTCAGCCGATCGCCATGCGCCCGCCGTCGACCGGGAGCAGCGCGCCCGTGGTGTACGAGGACGTTGCACCTGCGAAATACAGGACCGCGCCGACGATCTCGGCCGGATCGCCGCCGCGGGAGATCGGCCACGCCGACGCGAGGTCGTCGAATGCCTCACGGTCCCAGCCCTTGGCGATGTCGGTGAAGAAGGCGCCGCACATGATCGTGTTGACCCGGACGGTCGGCCCGTAGGTGGCCGCGAGTCCCTTGGTCAGCGAGTTGAGCGCGGCCTTCGCAGCGCCGTAGGGCACGTACTCCGGCGCCGGACGTTCCGAGGCGTTGCTCGAGATGTTGATGATCGAACCGCCGCCGGCGGCGACCATGCGCGGGGCGATGAGCGACGACAGGCGGAACGGGCCCTTGATGTTGACGTCGAAGATCTTGTCGAACAGCGCCTCGCTCACCTCGTCGAGGCTCGGGTACAGCGGCGAGATTCCCGCGTTGTTGATCAGGACGTCCACGCGGCCGAAGGCGTCATATGCCTTGGTGGCGAGTTCGGTGACCGAATCCCACTCGCCGACGTGAACTCCGAGGCCGACCGCGTCGACACCGGTCTCCCGGGTGATCTCCTCGGCGAGTTCGCGGCACGACTCTTCCTTTCGGCTGGCGATGATGACGTGCGCGCCCTCCCGGGCCAGTGCCCACGACATCTCCTTGCCTAGACCGCGACTGCCTCCGGTCACCAGCGCGACCTTGCCGTTCAGATCATGTCCGACCATCGTTGCTGCCTCTTTCGTTCACTGCTCGTGGGTGCCGTTCGTCGGAACGTCACCGATGTCCTTGTGTTGGTACGTCACTCAGCGCGGTATGGCGGACCAGGGAGTGTTCTTGTCGACCCGCGGTTCGGCGGGAAGTCCGAGGATTCGTTCGCCGATGATGTTGCGCTGGATCTCATCCGACCCACCGGCGATCCGGTAACCGGGTGCGCCCAGGACGTGTTGATGCCAGGCGAACGTGCCCCATTCCCCGGAGTCGACCGCCAGGCGCCGGCCCAGCGCAGCCCGGGCGAACTCCGACGTCGCGCTCAACCTGTTGACCCACTGCATCTTGCGGATGGATCCGATCGCACCCGGCGCCGCATTCCCGGAGTTCGCATCGGCCCGGTCCCGGTGAACGGCGATGTCGGCGAGGCGATCTCCGATCAGCACCGCGGCCAGGCGCTGACGGGCGATGGGGTCCTGATCAGCACCGGACCAGGCCGCCAGCTCGCGGCACTGACGTGCGCTGCCGCCGACGGCGGACATGTCGGAACTCGCCCCGCGCTCGAAGCCGAGGGTCGTCAGACCGACCTTCCATCCGTCCCCGACCTCGCCGATCCGGAGATCGTCGGTGAGGCGGACGTTGTCGAGGAAGACCTCGTTGAAGCTCGATCCCCCGGTCATCTGCTGCAGCGGGCGGATCTCCACGCCGGGCGTGTCCATCGGGATCATGAAGGCGGTCATGCCTTTGTGCTTGGGCACCGTCGGGTCGGTGCGGACGAGGATCTCGCCCCAGTCGGCGAACTGCGCTCCCGACGTCCACACCTTCTGCCCGTCGAGAACCCATTCGTCGCCGTCGCGAACCGCCTTCGTCCCCAGTGCCGCGAGGTCGCTGCCCGCACCGGGCTCGGAGAACAGCTGGCACGCGAGGATCTCGGCGCGCATCATCGGCGCGATCAGTGAACGCAGGCGTTCACCGGAGGCCAGCAGACGCAGCGTCGGGCCGATCAGGTTGATCGTCACCCCGACCAGTTCGTGCGGCGCGGGCACATCGTAGGCGGACTCGAGGTCGGCGAAAGCGGCTTCGAATTCCTCGGCAAGTCCCTGACCGCCGTCGGCGACGGGCCAGGTGATCGCCCCGTATCCGGCGTCGTACTTGGCACGCTCCCAGGCACACCGCTCCGCGATCAGCGCGCGCTCCTCGGCGTCGGAGAGAGCGTGGAACACCGACACGTCGTCACTGCCCGTGCCCCAACCCTCTGCCTGCGTACCGGCCGCGAGCCGGCGCCCCTGGGATTCGATCCAGTCGCGTGCGGCATCCACGAACCCGGCGACGCTCTCCCGCGTCCCGATCGTCACGTCTGTCATGTCGCTTCCTTGTGTGTGCGTCCGATGCGCGGCCCCAGCCGCGCCGGCCGTTGTTCGGTGATCCCCACCTCGAGATCGAGTTCGACTATCCGCCAACGCTTTTCCGCATTCGCCAGGACCAGGTCGTACCTGCTCACCATCGTGGTGACGTGGGAGGTGTCGGCCGCGGCGACCTGATGCGAGGTCAGGTAGGCGACCACGTCGGCGCGGGCCCCGTCGATCTGCACGTTCATCACCTGCGCCGAATGCTGCTGCCACGCGAGGTGTGCGGTGGCCTCGCAGATCCAGGCGGCGATCGGAGAGGCGCCGCGGAGTTCGTCGGCGTCGTCGTAGGTGGCACGGGCGTCGGCGTCGAAGAGCTCCAGCAGGCTTCGCCGATCACGCGTGTCACAGGCGAGGCAGTAGTCGGCGACCAGGGCCGCGATCTCGGCACGCTGCTCCGCGATGCTCATCGGCCCTCCTCGCCTCCACGTGATCCCCTCCGGTGTCCCGGCGGGGTGTGTCTCACACCACTTCGATTACAGTCGACGCCTCGCCGCCTGTCAATCCTCTGTAGGAATATTCCTCATAATTAATTCCGCCGGCAATGCGTGGCCTTCCGCTACGCACGGCGGCCCCGCGGAACCCCGATCCTGCTGTTCCACAGCGCAAACCGGGGCCCGCGTGCATCACTCCTCGGCGAACCCTCAGTTCGGCGACTCGGTGGGATAGGCCGTCCAGACCGACTTGATGGTCGTCAGTTCGTGCACCATCTCCTCGCCCAGGGTTCGGCCGAATCCCGAGTTCTTCACACCGCCGTACGACACCGTCGGATAACCCATCTGATAGGTGTTGATCCACACGGTGCCGGCGCGCAGCTTCTGCGCCAGCCGTTGCGAGCGGCCCACGTCCGAGGTGAAGACGCCCGCGGCGAGGCCGAACTCGACATCGTTCGCAATTCGGATGGCCTCGGTCTCGCCGTCGAACGGCAGCACCGACATGACCGGGCCGAAGATCTCCTCCTGGGCGATCCGCATGTCGTTGCGGACGCCGGTGAAGATGACGGGTGCGTGGAAGAAGCCGGCGTCACCGACACGACCGCCGTCGAGCGCCACCGAAGCACCTTCGGACCGCCCGATGTCGACGTATCCGCTGACGCGCTCGAGCTGGGCCGACGACACGAGCGGGCCCAGGTCGGTGGACGGATCGAACGGCGAACCGACGGAGAGGCGTTCGCTGGCGGCAATGACTTTGGAGACGAATTCGTCGTGGATCGAGCGGTCGACGAGCACGCGTGAACCGGCCGTGCAGATCTGGCCCTGCCCACTCCAGACCCCGGCGGCGGCCGCAGCCGCGGCGGCATCGAGATCGGCGTCGGCGAAGACGATGAACGGGCTCTTGCCGCCGAGTTCGAGCGAGACCGGCTTGGGCCCCTTGGCCGCCGCAGCCGCGATGGCACGTCCGGTCTCGACCGAGCCGGTGAACGACACGAGGCTGACATCCCGATGTTCGACGAGTGCCGCACCCACGTCGTGCCCGTGGCCCTGGACCACGTTGAACACGCCCTCGGGGATTCCGGCCTCGGCAACCAGCTCGCCCATCAGCACGGCCGACATCGGGGTGTTCTCGGCCGGCTTGAGGACAACACTGTTCCCCGCGGCCAGGGCGGCTGCGACGAAACCGATGACGGCGGTCGGACCGTTCCACGGCACGACGATGCCCACCACACCGACCGGCTCACGCCAGTGCTGCGCGGAGAACCCCGGCGGGACCGGCGGCACCGTACCCTGCAGTTTCGACGGCCAGCCCGAGAAGTAGTTCGTCGCGTTGATCGCGAACTCCTCGAGGAACACGGTGTAGGAGCGCAGGAGGCCCGCGTCGAAGGCGTCGAGGTCACCGAAGATCGTGCGGTCGCGCTCGATCAGCTGTGCGAGCCGGCGGAGTCGGTTCTCCTTCTCCAGCGGCGCCAGCGACCGCCAGCGACCGTCGTCGAATGCGGCGCGGGCCGAGGTGACCGCGACGTCGACGTCGACCGCCGATCCCTTGGCGGCGGTGGCGATCTGCGCGCCGGTGGCCGGGTCGATGACCGGCATCGTGGTGCCGGCGGCCGACGGCACCACCGTTCCGT